>CAYQRI010000004.1:0-52947 GCA_964420085.1 uncultured Ruminiclostridium sp. | reverse complement strand
CGAAAACCGCACAATATCTCCTCAATCGTCTGGGCATCGACTGCACCATCATCAGTGGCGAGGCGGGGGGCGTTCCCCACGCATGGAATTTGGTCTGGCCCGATGGCGTGCCCTGCTGGCTGGACCCTACCTGGGGTGATCCGCAAATGACGGACGGCAGTGCTTCCGACGGCATCTCCTATGACTACTTTTGCATCACCACCGCTGACCTGCTCCAAACACATACTATAAGTAGCACAGTGCCTGTGCCGACCTGCACCGACGAGAGCTACAGCTATTATCGTCACAACGGGCTGTATTTTGATACCTATACGCCACAGTCCTTCCTTGCACCGCTTGCCCGTGCCATTGGCGCAGGAGAGGACGCGCTTTCCCTCCGTTTCTCTGCGGAAAGCTATTCCACCGCCCTGCGCTCCCTGCTGAAAAACGGAGATTATTTTGCCACGTTCCAAGCCGCTGCCCAGCAAGCCGGTCTCCCATGGGATGCCAACAAAAAGCTGTTTTACAGCCACAACGACACGATGAATACCATTCACCTTATGTGGTCAAATTAAAAAGAGAGCGTTACGGTTTTACGCCGCAACGCTCTCTTTTGCTCGATTTTTTTAGAGTTCGGGCAGACCGGCAAAGCCCTTTGCCAAGTCTTCCTCAGAGGGGATATAGTCATACATCACGCCGCTATTGAACTTCTCATAGGCAACCATATCAAAATAGCCGGTGCCCGTGAGACCGAAGACAATGGTCTTTTCCTCCCCGGTCTCCTTACACTTAAGGGCTTCGTCAATGGCAACCCGAATGGCGTGGTTGGATTCCGGAGCGGGCAAAATGCCCTCTGCCCGTGCAAAATAGGTGCCTGCTTCAAAGACCTTCGTCTGCTCCACGCTGGTGGCTTCGATGAGTCCATCATGGTAGAGCTGGCTCACAACGCTGCTCATGCCGTGGTAACGGAGACCGCCGGCGTGGTTTGCCGAGGGGATGAAGCCGCTGCCCAAGGTATACATTTTAGACAACGGACAGACCTTACCGGTGTCACAGAAATCATAGGCAAATTTGCCACGGGTCAGGCTGGGGCAGGAGGCCGGCTCTACGCCAATGATGCGATAGTCCGCTTCGCCACGCAGCATCTCGCCCACAAAGGGAGAGATGAGTCCGCCCAAATTCGAGCCGCCACCGGCACAGCCGATGATGATATCGGGCTTCACGCCGTATTTATCCAGTGCGGTTTTGGTTTCCAGTCCGATCACGGTCTGATGCAGCAGCACCAGATTCAGCACGGAGCCAAGTACATAGCGGTAGCCCTCCTGCGAAGTCGCAGCCTCCACAGCCTCGGAGATGGCGCAGCCCAAGGAGCCGCTGGTGCCGGGATGCTCTGCCAAAATTTTACGGCCGATGGCGGTGTTCTCGGAGGGCGAAGCGCTGACGGAGCCGCCGAAGGTACGCATGACCTCCCGACGGAAGGGCTTTTGCTCATAGCTCACCTTGACCATGTGAACCTGGCAGTCCAAGTCCAGATACGCACACGCCATGGAGAGGGCGGTGCCCCACTGACCGGCACCTGTTTCGGTTGTCACACCCTTCAGACCCTGCTTTTTGGCGTAATAAGCCTGAGCGATGGCGGAATTGAGCTTATGGCTGCCGGAGGTATTGTTGCCTTCAAACTTATAATAAATTTTCGCCGGAGTTTGCAGCTTTTCCTCCAAGCAATAGGCACGCACCAATGGTGCAGGTCGATACATTTTATAAAAATCCTGAATTTCGGCAGGAATTTCAATATAAGGCGTGGTGTCGTCCAACTCCTGCTTGACCAACTCCGCACAAAAAATGCCTTCCAATTCCTCTGCCGTGATGGGTGCATGGGTTCTGGGGTTCAACAGCGGAGCGGGCTTATTTTTCATATCGGCCCGCACGTTATACCATGCCTTCGGCATCTCATCCTCATTCAAATAAATCTTATAAGGGATCTTCTTCTCTGCCATTGCGTTGGCTCCTTTCTGTCGGCAAGCTGTCCCAAAAGGGGGGATAGCTTTGCGTGTAGCGGGACAAAAAAAAGCGCTTCTGTCCCTTGCATTCCTTGCAGGGACAGAAGCGGTTATTCTTCTGCGGTGCCACCCGGCTTGGCGTATCGTTTGATACGCCCACTCATCGCACTCTAACAAGTGCCGGCACATGGTAACGGTGTGCTCCACCCGTCGTTCCTACTGGATTGCTCGTTCGGTTCGCCCTCCCGGGTCCATTCCATAGGTCTACGCTTCGCTACACTCTCACCGTCTGTAGCTCGCTTGGCAAGGCAGGCTCCCATGTACTTCTCCCGATCCTCGGTTTCTAGGGAGTATATCACGTCTTTCCCCCTCTGTCAAGGGGCGATCCTCACGATTCAGAACGCAGTCTGGATATCGATATCACGGCAGTTTTGTATGGATGCGAGATGAGAGCAGGATACTTTGCTCCACGGTGCAGGTATCTTTGGGAGAAAGGGTTGTGTCAGAGGTTCCATTTAGGATACCATTGGCCGCCAGAGCACCCATTCCCTCCACAGCCCAAGAGGAAACCTTTCTATAATCGATAAATTTGTTGAGTGAAGCAGGGAGCGGAGTCAAGTCCGTACCAGTTTTCTCCTTAATGTATTCTATGGCGCGGTTGAGCATAGTAGCAATCTCTTCTCGATTGGTAAGATAGCTGGGTGCAAAGCGTCCACCTCCCACGCCGGTGACAATCCCAGCCTCAAAGGCTTTCCGAACCGCTAAGGTATCGCAGTCTGAAAACGTACCGCTTGGAGCGGCTGGCAGCTCCGTTCCTATTGCCTTTTCTGTCAACGCAACAACCAACTCTGCAAACTGTTGGCGGTCAATGATGCTTTGATAGGCAGGGTTGCCCGTAAGCGTAGGAATGATCCCGGAAGCAACAGCCTGTGTAATCTCTGCCTCAGCCCAACTGCTGGGTCGGTTCTCCGCAAGCTGCACAAGCTGCTTCCGTAGGGCAGACCCATTTGGCTCAAACCCGAGAGACATACATCCAGCCCCTTCATGGACCAACGTCAAAGAATCCGTTCCCTCATGGCGTGCAACCGCTGCATCATACGTCGCATCATTTAAATATGTCGTTGTAAGCCCGTCTTTTCTGGTGATGCGTGTAATTGGATCCCCTACCGCTAAAAAACTATCGGGAATGTGATGTTGATAATAGAAGGTTTCCTTCCATGTGCCCGCATTCACCGTATACAGTGTTCCCTCACTCAGTTCGCCGCCACCTGCACCGGGAAATCCGCTATAGGCATTTTTATAATAAGTCAACCCATCCCGAACAAAAAGCGTGGAAAACGAACAGGATCGTATCCCATATGCCACATATGAATAGGTTTGAAGCAGCTTGGCACGGTTTCCATCCCATGTCCAAATTTGCTCATTTGCCTTATCCACATAATCCCGGTACTCTCTTGTGAGACTAATCAGATATAATTCGGGTGTGCCATCTCGGTCAAAGTCTCGGATAAAGCCTCCCCCAAAGCCGGGATTCATCGGAAATTCACTGGTGCTCGCATAGCCGCCGTATTGCCGCACCTGCTGGTCAACAAGGCTTAGATATGCCTTTGCAATTTGGGGCGACATCCCTGAAATCTCCGTCTCCACCGCCAAAACAGGTAACGTGCTCATCATGGTCAGGCAGAGAGCACACAATGCAACTCTTCTTCTCATAAAACCCTCTCTTTCTAAACTGATATATCTTCAAACAACATTTTAGCAAAGCATAGCATAGCGCAAGAAAAAAAGCAATCTCTGTAACTACTCTGATCAGAATATCCGTGATACAAATCAGGATAAAACTATGGAAAGCAACAGAAAAAGAGCGGAAAAGGCCGAAGCTTTTACCGCTCTTTTATGGTTCTTTTTTCTCAGAGACAAGGTTGGCGTGCGCTATTTTTTCACGATGCCGTATCCCAAGTCGTCACATAGGTCCAAAGAATTTTGTCGCCGTCTTTGACCTTCTGCTCGTCGCAGCCGACCATAGGGGTTTCTCCATTTACGCTATACGTCCAGCCAGACATCTCCCCCGCATCCCCTGCATACAGTCCGCCAATGCCCACCACATAGGGCGGTACGCCGTCTGTCTCGACGGCAAGTGCCGTCTCACGCAGCACCTCCAGCACAGATATGCCCTCCGAGACCGTCATCGTCGTTTCAGGAAACAGCCAGCCGTCCGTTGGAATCAGGTCTCGTACCTCAGCCTTCAGGGTCTTGGGGTCATCCAAGACAGCTTGGCAGGAAACGGACATCGTGCAGGAAATCTCCGATTTAGGCGTGACGTCCTCAAGCGTCGTTTTCGTCTTTCCCATGCCAAGGAAGGCCTGAATCAGCGTCCAGAAGGGCATGACAAACAAAAAGATCAAGAAGATGATGGCAATGATGATATTTCGTTTATTTTTATTGTCCTTCATCGTTTTTCCTGCTCCAGCTTTAAGACGGCGGTTTTGGCTGCTGCCTGCTCCGCCTCTTTTTTGCTTTTTCCCTCTCCGGCACCGATGCTGGTTCCGTTGAGCAGAACCTCCATCTCAAAGACCTTCGCATGGTCGGGGCCACTTTCCCCAATGAGGTGGTAGGCAAGCACCTGACCATTCTCCCGCTGGATGATCTCCTGCAACGCCGTTTTATAATCTCGACCCGCCGCCGTCTTTTCCTTTTCTCTATTCAGCACCAAGTCATGGATCAGTTTCCGCACCTGACCGATTCCGCCGTCTAAATAAACGGCGGCCAGCACGGCCTCCACAGCGTCTGCTTGGATAGAAGGGCGGTGACGACCGCCGCCGCTTTCCTCGCCCTTCCCCAATTTGAGGTGGGCACCCAAATCTAAGTAAGCTGCAACCTCCACGAGGCTGTTTTCACAGACCAAGGCCGCTCGGATACGAGTCAAATCACCCTCCGGCAAATCGGGACGGGTACGATATAGGTGATCCGCCACCACAAGACCCAAGATGGAATCACCCAAAAATTCCAGCCGTTCATTGCTGGGCATTCTTTTTTCCCGATGCTCATTGGCATAGGAACTGTGATTGAGTGCATTTTCCAACAAGGTGCGGTCACGGAAGGTATATCCTATTTTTTCTTCCAAGATATGCAAGCTCTCCCGCTCCTTTCAACGCTGGTTCGGCTGGCGTTTCCGACAGCCAAAGCCATAAAAAAATAAGCTCAATCACACCCCCCGCCCAAGGACAGGGGGTGTGATTGAGTCAGTTATCAGGCATCCAGTTTATTTTGCAGATATCCCACTAGGTCACCGACTGTTTTAATAGAAGCCAGTTCTTCTTCGCTCATCTCACCGATCCCGAAGGCATCCTCCAGCGCCATGGATAACTCCACAATATCCAGAGAGTCTACGCCCAAGTCTTCCTCGAAGTTGGTTTCTTTTGAAATGCTATTCTCATTGATCCCCAACTGTTCTGCGATTAAAGCTTTCAGCTTTTCTAAAATCATGCTTATGACCATCCCTTTCGCTTTTCTTCACACATAAGAAAAAAAACGTTTCTTGTGTGCATCTGCTTCGGCTGCCGTCCTTAGCGTATGACAATGCGCCGAATTAGAATCCATATGAAACTCAAGTGCAGAACAAAAATTCCATAGAAATTTTTTGTTCCATCAATACCTTACTTAATATAGGGATAATTTCTCACTCTGTCAATAGGTATTTGATAAAAAGTCACGCCTCCGCTCCGCTCTTTTTATCAGAAAGACGCATATACTCCACATTGGCGGTGATATCCTCGACAATCCCGGACTCTGCTACCTGCACAGCCTGTGCAATGGCGTTGCGAATGGCATAGGCATTGGAGGAGCCATGTGCTTTGATGACGGGTTTAGAAATGCCCAAAAGGGCGGTTCCGCCCACTTCATTGGGGTCAAAGCCCTTCTTAAAGTCCCTCAGGCCGCTCTTGAGTGCCATAGCCGCCAGCTTATTTTTTGTGTTTTGCATCAGCATCTCTTTGATACGGGCATAAAACATCAGGGCGCTGCCCTCAAAGGTTTTGAGGAAAATATTTCCCGTGAAGCCGTCTGTGACTAAAACATCCACCCCTTCAGTCAAAGCCTCTCTGCCCTCGATATTGCCGACAAAGTGGATTCTCCCCTCCTTGTCCGCCTGTGTGAGCAGGGCAAAGGTTTCCTTTTGCAGGGTCATGCCCTTGCTTGGCTCGGCTCCGATGTTCAAAAGCGCCACACGCGGCTGCTCCAGACCCAAGCTGCGTTTGGCGTAATAGCTGCCCATGAACGCAAATTGCAGGAGATATTCCGGGCTTCCCTCTGCGGTGGCACCGCAGTCAATCAGAACCATCTGTCCCTTTTCGGTGGGGACAAGCGGCGCCAGCGCAGCACGGCGAATGCCTCGAATCCGTTTAATCATCAGCGTGGCGGCGGAGAGCAGAGCACCGGTACTGCCGGCGGAAACAAAGGCATCGCCTTTACCCTCCTTCAGCAGATTCAGCCCCACGGTCATGGACGAGTTTTTCTTTTCCTTAAATGCCCGTGCCGGGTTATCGTCCATTTGGATCACCTCGTCGGCGTGGGCGATCTCCAGCCCCTTGGGCAGTGTCTTATGCCCCAGCTGCTCCAAGCAGGCCAGCAGCTGTTCTGCCCGTCCTGTCAAAATCACACTAACCCCCAGCTCAGAGACAGCAGAAACTGCTCCCTCCACCGCCGCCATTGGCGCATAGTCTCCGCCCATCGCATCCACAATAATTTTCATCGGTTCGCCTTCTTTCGTTCTCTCTTTCATCACAAGGTATCCAGCTGTTCCAAGGCCGCCAGGGCACGATTCGACAGCTCTGCATTTTTATTTCGTTTTCCCTTCACTCGATACCCCAAAGGCGGTATGATCCCGAAATTGATATTCATCGGCTGGAAATGCTCCACCGATTCATTGCTGATATACAAGGACAAAGCACCGATCGCCGTTTCCTGCGGGAAATCAATGGGTGGTTTTCCCCCCAAGCGACGTGCCAGCTCCAGCGCCGCCAAGCAGCCCGAGGCGGTCGATTCTACATAGCCCTCCACGCCCGTAATTTGTCCGGCAAAGACAATGCGTTTATCATGCTTCACCCGATAATAGCGATCCAGAAGCCGTGGTGAATCCAAATAGGTGTTACGGTGCATCACGCCATAGCGGACAAACTCCGCATTTTTTAGGGCAGGAATCATCGAAAACACACGCTTCTGCTCGGGGAAGGTCAGGTGGGTCTGAAAGCCGACCAAATTATAAATGCTGCCGCTTTCGTTGTCCCGCCGAAGCTGTACGACGGCAAACGGCTCCTTCCCCGTCTTGGGGTCACGCAGTCCACGGGGCTTCAGCGGACCATAGCAAAGGGTTTGTTCCCCTCTCCGTGCCATGACCTCCACGGGCATACAGCCCTCAAAGACATTTTTATCCTCAAAGCCATGGACAGCCGCTTCCTTGGCGGCACACAGCTCCCTCCAAAACGCCAAATATTCCTCCTCCGATAGGGGGCAGTTGATATAGTCAGGGGTTCCCTTGTCATAGCGGGAGGCAAAATAGGCACTGTCCATGTCGATGCTCTCGCCCGTCACCAGAGGGGCAGCGGCGTCATAGAAGTGCAGGTAGCCGCTTTGGTCAAAGCGTTTGGCGATGTCCTCCGCCAAGGCATCGGAGGTCAGGGGGCCGGTCGCCACAATGACCTCACCCTCGTCGGGCAGCTCGGTGACCTCACCCTGCTCAATCGTAATGAGCGGATGTGTCTGCAACGCCTGCGTGATGGCAGCGGCAAAGCCGTGGCGATCCACCGCCAAGGCACCGCCTGCCGGCACACTTGTGGCATCGGCACAGCGCAGAATCAAGGAATCCAGCCGCCGCAGCTCTTCCTTCAAAAGCCCCACGGCATTTTCCAATCCGGCACCTCGCAGGGAATTGGAGCAAACCAACTCACCAAAGAAGGCGGAGTGGTGAGCCGGGGTCATCTTGTCCGGCTTCATCTCTCGCAGCGTGACGGGAATCCCCCGCTCTGCAAGCTGCCATGAAGCTTCGCTTCCGGCTAGTCCTGCCCCAATCACCGTTACCTTTGTGCTCATTCCGTTTCCTCCGATGCGGTATCCTCCGTCTTTTTCTCTAAGACGCGTTCAGACGCTTCCTTCGTTTTCTTTGTCGTGGTTTTTTTCGCCGCTGTTTTTTTTGTGGTGGTTTTTTTAGCGGCGGGCTTTTTGGCTTTTTCTGTCCCCTCTGCCTCATCTGCCGCCTTCTTTGCGGTCTTTTTGGCAGGGGATTTCTTGGCAGGGGTCTTTTTAACGGCTTCCTTTTTGGCTGTGGTCTTCTTTGCTGCCGCTTTTTTTGTCGCTGCTTTTTTTGCGGTGGTCTTTTTCTCTTTGTTGCCTGTCTCAGAAGCGCCCTCTGCCGTCGCTTCCTCGCCCTCTGCCGTCTTCTTTTCTTTTTTCTTATAATAGCCCCGCTTGTCCTCAGGAAGAAACGCAGAACAAGCTTCGTTGATGCAGAACGGCTTTTTTGCCCCTCTGCCGGATTTTTTGAACATCGTCTGTCCACATTCGGGGCAGTTATCCTTGACGGGAACATCCCATGTCATAAAGTCGCAGGCACGTCCCAGCTTATCGCCGTTCCGCTCACAGCCATAGTAGGTATACCCATTTCGGGAGGTCTTTTTCAAGAGTCTGCTGCCGCATTTTGGGCATTTTCCCGGCATTTCGATGACCAAGGGCTTGGTGAAGGTACACTCGGGAAAGCCCGGGCACGCCAAAAAGCGACCGAACCGACCGGATTTTACCACCATCTGCCGTCCGCAGAGGTCGCAGACCTCGTCCGACAGCTCATCGGGCACCTTGATTCTGGTGCCGTCCAAGTCCTTTTCTGCCTGCTCCATCTCTGCACTGAAATCCTTATAGAAATCGGCAAGCACAGTTTTCCATGCTTCCTCGCCGCTTTCCACCTTATCCAAGCGATTTTCCATGCTGGCAGTGAAGGCATAGTCCACAATGTCCTTGAACTTATCCTTCATGAGTCCCGTCACCACCTCGCCAAGCGGTGTGGTGTGGAGATATTTGCCGTCCTTGACCACATATTCACGGCTCATAATTGTCGTGATGGTAGGGGCATAGGTGGAGGGGCGACCAATCCCCTTTTCTTCCAGCGCACGAATCAGGGTTGCTTCACTGTAGCGAGTGGGGGGCTGGGTGAATTTCTGCTCGGGCTTGGTGTCGATGCGTGTGAGCGGTTCGCCCTCCTGCAAATTGGGCAAGGGGGATTGCACGCCCTCGCCGTCATCGTCCCGCCCTTCCTCGTAGACAACCAAAAAGCCGGGGAATTTCACCTCGGAGCGGCTGGCACGGAAATAATAGCCCGCACTTTCCACCTCGATGTTCACGCTGTCATAGACAGCCCCTGCCATTTGGCTCGCCAAAAAGCGGCTCCAAATGAGCTTATATAGGCGGAACTGCTCTGCAGTCAAATCCTTTTTGATGCTCTCAGGGGTCAGCTCCACATTGGAGGGACGGATGGCCTCATGGGCATCCTGTGCGCCTGCCTTTGTCTTGAAGTGACGGGGGGCATCGGGCAGATAGTTCTGTCCGTAGCGAGCGGAAGCAAAGCTTCGGGCGGCGGCAATCGCCTCCTCGGAAATCCGCAGGGAGTCGGTTCTCATATAGGTGATGAGACCCACGGTACCCTCCTCGTGAATATCCACACCCTCATAGAGCTGCTGGGCGATGGACATGGTACGGCGGGGGCTCATGTTCAGCTTACGGGAGGCCTCCTGCTGGAGCGTACTGGTAATAAATGGCGGCGCAGGGGAGCGGTGTTTATCCTGCCGTTTGATTTTGCTGACCGTAAAGGGGGCGGCAGAAATGGCCTCGAGCACCTCGTCCACTTCCTCCTTGGTGTGCAGCTCCATTTTCTTTTCCCGTCCGTAAAACTGGGTTTTGAAGCTGCCAAGGTTGGGGAGGATGCGCTCTAAGACCAATTCAAGCGTCCAATATTCCTCCGGGACGAAGGCACGAATTTCCTCCTCCCGTTCTGCCACCAGACGAGTTGCCACAGATTGCACCCGACCGGCGGAAAGTCCTCTGCGGATTTTTTTCCACAGAAGGGGGGAAAGCTGATAGCCCACGATACGATCCAAAATACGACGAGCCTGCTGGGCATCCACCAAATTTCCATCCAGCTCTCGTGGCGCTGCGATGCTTTCTGTAACGACCTTCTTTGTAATTTCGTTGAAGGTGACACGGCTGGTTTTATCCTCGGGCAGTCCAAGCAGCTCTTTTAGGTGCCAAGAAATGGCCTCGCCCTCTCGATCCGGGTCAGTTGCCAAATAGACACGGGCACTTTTATCAGCTGCCTGCTGCAATTCGGCAATGGTATCCTCCTTCCCCTTAATCGGCTGATAATTGGGAATGAAGCCGTTTTCAATATCCACACCCATTTTACTTTTGGGCAAATCCCGCACGTGTCCCATGGAAGCCAAAACTCGATAGTCAGGCCCCAGGTATTTTCCGATGGTTTTTGCCTTAGCCGGCGATTCTACGATCACCAGATTTGTTTTAGCCACACTATCCCTCAATTCTTTTTGTTCTATGGTATAGAGCAACGCCTAAATAGGACCTCGCTTAGCGGCTTTTCCTATCGCAAAAAGCCCCTTTTTTGTCCTGCGGACAAAATTCACCCAAACATACTCTTGCAGGGCTAATCCTAATCGTCCTTTGCTCATTGATTGTTTATTCCTTCAATATCACTGCAGTGACAAACCGTTTTCCCGTTTCCTCCGTCACGAGCTGACGCACCTGCAGCATCGTCAGGGCGGATAAAATCCGTCGGGCGGGAATCCCCGTCTTTTCCACCAGCTCGTCTGCCAGGAGCTGAAGTCCGCCCTGTAGGGCACGCAGAAGGGCGGCTTCGTCGTCGGTAAGCGCCTCGGGGTCACGTTTCAAGTCTATGACCAAGCCGGCAGGCTCAGGTGGTGCCAGTGGAGGTGTCGGTCTGCGGTTTCCCCGTATGGGAGCCGGAGACTGTGTATGCGCCAAGCGAGCCTTGGAAACGGTGGGAGAAAGGGGGCGCTTCGGATGCAGCTTGGTGGGGTATCGCAATTCATACTCAGATAAAATATCCCAAGCCTCCTGCACCAGCCGTGCCTCGGAACGGGAAATGAGCTTATTCGGTCCCTTGCTCATGGGCGCATCAATGGGACCGGGTACGGCAAAGACCTCCCGATCCTGCTCCAATGCCCAACGTGCCGTAATGAGTGAGCCGCTTCGCTCGGTTCCTTCCACCACCAAAACGCCGACGCACAAACCAGCTAAAATACGATTCCGCACCGGGAAATGCTCCCCCAAGGGCGGTGTGCCCGGCGGATACTCCGAAAGGAGCGCACCCGTGGCGGCAATGTCGGCATACAGTGTTTCGTTGCCGACTGGATAGGTCACGTCAATGCCGTTGCCTAAGACGGAAAGCACCTTACCGCCTGCCTTCAAGGCCGCCTTCAATGCCGTAGAATCAATGCCCCACGCACTGCCGCTGACGATGACAGCACCCTGCCGTGCCAAATCTAAGGCAAGCCGCCCCGCAGCCATGATGCCGTAGGCCGTTGCCTTTCTGGCACCCACCACGCCTATGGCGACCTCCTCGTCGATACGGGGCAGTGTTCCCTTCACATAGAGCACGCAGGGAGCGGTATCGATGGCACGGAGCCGTTCGGGATACTCCGCATCCTGCAAGGTCAGAATGCGGATACCCAGCCGCTCGCACGCCCCCAGAATACGGTCGCACTCGCTCAAGTCCTTATTTCTGAGCGCTTCCCGCACCTTCGGCGGCACATCCAAAAGGGTATCATATGCCGCATCCTCTGCAAAATAGACTGCCTCGGGTGAACCGAAGTGGTGAAGCAAACGGGCGGAATACATCCCCGGTGTCGCTGCTCTTGTACTAAGCCAGATCCAATGTCTGAGCGTACTCATGTGTCTGTCTCCCCCTTTATTCGAGCGTGCCTCTGCAAAGCTCCCACAGCACCACAGCACCCGCTGTGGCGGCATTGAGCGATTCGCAGCGCTGCGTCATGGGAATCTTCACGGTTTTTTCACTGCCGTCTAAAATTGCCTGCGAAACGCCCTTCCCCTCGCTGCCAATGGCAATCGCTGCACGGGTGAGAGACAGCGTCCTCAAATCGACGGTATCCTCCCGCAGTGCCGTGGCATAAAGCGGCAGCTCTGCCTGACGCAGTACCTCAAAGAGTGCCGCTGTCTCCAGCTCCCAAGCAGGCAGACGGAAGCAAGCACCCATGGTCGCCCGCAGGGTTTTGGGGCTGAAGGGGTCAGCACAGCCGGGCAAGAGGAGCAGACCATCTGCCCCAAAGGCATCCGCCGTCCGCCAAAGCGTCCCCACGTTTCCGGGGTCCTGCAAGCCGTCCAAAACCAGATAGCGGCTGCCTGACAGTACGGAGGGCAAGGGCTTTGCGGGGAGCTTGCATAGAAACAGCAGCTTTTGCGGCGTCTGGGTATCTGCCACGGATTTCAGCAAATCCGCCGAAACCTGAACCAGACGTGTTTTCTCGGAAAGCTTGGGCGGAAGGATGGCACCCTCTGCAAACAGAATCGCCGTCGGCTCTGCCCCCCAGCGAACTGCCTCTGCCAGCATCTTTGGACCTTCACAGACCATCTCTCCCTCGCTCCGCCGATATTTTCGATCTGCAACCAGCTTCCGAATGTGGGAGATAAAGGCATTGCTTCTGCTTGTGATGGTTTCCATCGTTCCCGTCCTTTCTCAGCGTGCCCCCAAGGAGGTCATGCGTTCGTTGTCTTGATTGGCACCCAACGTAAAGACCACATCCCCCGACCGAAACAAATATGACGGCTGGGGAACGGTCTGAATCGTTCCGTCGGTACTCTGAATGGCGATGATATTCACCTGATATTTTGCACGGATATCCAAATCCCGCATCGTCTTCCCCTGCCAGCTAGGCGGAACCTTCAGCTTGACGATACCATAGCGCTCGGACAATTCAATATAGTCCAAAATTTCACGATTCGCCAAGGTATGTGCCAAGGCTTTGCCTGTTTCATGCTCAGGAAAAATGACCTCATCGGCACCGATCCGCTGCAAAAGCTCCCGTTCTCTATGGTTGCCCGCCTTACAAATCAGGCGGGGAATCCCCAATTCCTTCAGGTTCAGGGCGATGAGTGCCGACGTCCCGATGTCGTTTCCAAAGGCGACCACGGCACAATCTGCATTCTTTACGCCCAAGGCACGCAAAACCTCCATGTCCTGACAATCGCCGGAAACCGCCTGTGTGACCTTATCGGCCATACGCTGCACGGCAGCGGCATCCGAATCAATCGCCAATACCTGATGCCCCTGTGCAGTCAGCTCCTCTGCCACAGCAGAGCCAAAGCGACCCAAGCCAATCACTACAAATAATTTCATTGTGTTCCTCCATAGGATTGTCTGTCCTCATCCAATCATCAAATTACAGGTGGGGTAATGGATCTTGGAAACCTTCCCCTTTCGTGCGATGAACGCAAGCGAGAAGGACAAAACGCCCACTCGACCCATATACATCAAAAAGATCAGTACAAGCTGACTTGCCGCCGACAGATTCGCCGTGATGCCCGTGGTCAGTCCCACGGTACCAATGGCGGAAACAGTTTCATAGAGCAGGAAGATATATGGAATGTCCTCCCACAAAGAAAGGGTGACGGAGGCGAGAAATACCATGCCGACAATCAGCAGCAGCAGGGTCATAGCACTGCTGACCTGCCGATGCTGTAGGGTACGTCTGCAAAGCGAGACCTCATCCCTTCCGCGCAGACCTGCACGGAGCGAGGCGAGCACCACCAAAAAGGTGACAGTTTTCACGCCGCCTGCGGTAGAGCCGCTGCTACCGCCAATCAGCATCAACAAACAAGAGACCATCAGGGAGCTTTCCTGTAGCTCACCCTGTGCCAGCGTGGTAAATCCGGCGGTACGCAGGGTGATGGATTGGAACAGGGAATTGAACAGCTTGTCCCGCAGAGACATCCCGCCCAAGGTGGCTGGGTTCTGGTATTCCGCTGTGAAGAAATACACCGCACCCACCAGCACAAGGCTTGCTGTCATCGTAAGTACCAAGCGACTGTATAGCGTCAGCTTTTTCCAATGTCTGTTTCGGTAGATATCCTCCCAGACTACAAAGCCAAGTCCGCCCAAAATGACCAGACTGCCATGCACCATCAGCAAAAAGGGTGAATCGGAAAAGCCAACCAAGCTGCCGCCCTCCTCCGTTCCAAGGAGATCAAAGCCCGCGTTACAGAACGCAGAAACCGAATGGAAGATGCTATACCAAATGCCACGCACAGGGCCAAATAGAGGCACAAAATGGGTGGCAAGCAGCACGGCACCCGTGCCCTCAATCAGCAAGGTTCCCGCCAAGGCATGGCGCACCAAGCGCACCACGCCTCCTATTCCGCTGAGTCCGAAGGAGCTGGCCAGCACCAAGCGTTGTGAAAAGATAATGTCTCGACGAAAGAGCGTCAGGACAAGGGCAATCACCGTCATAAAGCTAAGACCGCCCATTTGAATCAGCAGTAAAATGACCACATGACCGGCGGTACTCCATTGCGTCAGGGTATCACAGACAGCCAGTCCCGTCACACAGGTGGCGGAGGTTGCCGTAAACAGTGCGGTCAGAAATCCGGCACTTTGTCCATCTCTGGACATCACAGGCAAGGTGAGCAGGACGGCGCCAATCAGGATGATGGCACCAAAGGAGAGCACCGCCATGCGTGCCGCATTCATGCCACGCTTTGCACGATACATCGTACTTAAACTAGAAAAACGTTCCACTATCATTTCCTCAGTTGGGTGAAAACGCCCACACAGTGATCTTAGGCTAAGAGGTTCAATAGCGAACATACCGGCAGAGTCTGCCTCCTGCCGGTATGCCGGATGATTGTTTTCTTATCCTACGAAAGCGGAAAGCCCGCCTTCGTATCAGTCAAGAGGCTTCATCGTCGGGAACAAAATGACATCTCGAATGGAGTCCGCTCCGGTGAGCAGCATCACGCAGCGGTCGATGCCGATGCCCAAGCCGCCCGTGGGGGGAAGTCCATACTCCAATGCATTGATATAGTCGTCATCCATCATGCCGGCTTCCTCATCGCCTCCGTCACGCATCTCAACCTGCTTCTGGAAGCGTGCCTTCTGGTCGATGGGGTCATTCAGCTCGGAGAAGGCATTGCCCATCTCACTGCGGCAGATAAACAGCTCGAAGCGCTCGGTCAAGCGGCTGTCCTTGGGAGAGCGCTTGGCAAGCGGGGAAACATCCACGGGATGCATGGTAATAAAGGTAGGCTGAATCAGCATCCCCTCGACCTTCTGGTCGAAGCACTCATACAAGGCGTGACCCCAGGTCGGCTCCACACCATCCATATCCACGCCCACGCTCTTGGCCAGTGCGACAGCCTCCGCATCGTCGGTTACGGGCATAAAGTCCACGCCCAGATATTCCTTCACGGCCTCAGCCATGGTCAGTCTGCGCCAGCCGGGTGCCAGAGAAATGGCCTCACCCTGCCAAGTCACGTCATAGGTGCCCAAAAGCTTATCGGCGGCAGAGGACAAAAAGTCCTCAAACAAATCCATCATATCATTGAAGTCGGCATAGGCCTCGTACAATTCCACAGTGGTGAATTCGGGGTTATGCTTGGTGTCCATACCCTCGTTGCGGAAGATACGACCGATTTCATACACACGCTCCAAGCCGCCGACAATCAAACGCTTCAGATGAAGCTCGGTGGCAATCCGCATGAACATATCCAAATCCAAGGTATTGTGGTGGGTGATGAAGGGACGTGCGGTTGCACCGCCGGAAATGGTATTGAGAACCGGTGTCTCGACCTCCATGTAGCCACGGCCATCCAAGAAAGAACGGAGGTAGCTCACAAACTTACTGCGGATTTCAAAGTTACGGCGAGAGTCTTCATTGACAATCAAATCCACATAGCGCTGACGATAGCGCAATTCCTTATCCTGCAAGCCGTGGAACTTCTCGGGCAGGGGGCGCAGGGACTTGGAAAGCAGGGTGACATTTTTGCACCGCACGCTCATCTCTCCACGCTGGGTGCGGAATACTTCACCCTCCACGCCGACGATATCTCCGATATCAAACCGCTTAAAATCCTTATAAACGGCTTCGTCCATCTCATCTCTGCGGGCATAGAGCTGGATGCGTCCGGTCTTATCCTGCATATCGCAGAAGCTGACCTTGCCCATACCACGCTTCGACATCAGACGGCCTGCCACAGTGACGGCCTGCCCTTCCATCGCATCAAAGTGATCCTTAATTTCCTGCACCTGGGCAGAGATTTTAAACTTGGTCTGCTCGAAGGGGTCCTTCCCTGCTTCCTGCAGCTCCTTCAGCTTATCTCGACGCACACGGAGAATCTGGGACAAGTCCTGCTCCTGCTCCTGTACAGCATCCTTCTTATTCTGTTCTTCCATCATAGAAAGCTCCTTTGTTTCTCTATATTATCGTTCAATCTTTACAATCCGATAGCGCACACTGCCTGCGGGTGCATCCACCTGCACCTCATCGCCTTCCTTGTGTCCCAAGAGGGCACGGCCAAAGGGGGATTCCTCAGAAATCCGACCATTCATGGGATCGGCCTCCTGTGAGCCAACAATCTGGTAAGAATCCTCCTCATCAAACTCCAAGTCCTTCACCACGACAGAGTTGCCCACATGGATGGTATCCATATGCTGCTCCTGCTCGGTGATCAATGTGTAGTTGGAGAGAATCTCATCCAATTCTGCAATACGGGAATAAAGCTTTCCCTGCTCGTTTTTTGCTTCGTCATATTCGCTATTCTCCGAAAGGTCGCCAAAAGAACGGGCTTCCTTAATCAGCTCAGCCACTTCTTTTTCCCGCACGGTTTTTAAATAAACCTGTTCCTCCTTCAACTCTTCCAAACGCTCCGGGCTCAGTCTGTATTCCTTAGCCATGGTCAAATATCCTCCTATTTCTTGAAACGTGCCCACGCAGTTTATGCGTTACACATTATATAATACAATTTTATTTTCACGTTTAAGTATTATAGGTAGTTTATCACAGTCTGTCAAGGACGGTTTTCCCTTTCCGAATTTCTTCCCGACAAAAAAAGCACGCCTTCGAGTGGATTCTTCTGGAAATCCATTCGAAGGCGTCGCCTTTTTTTAATCCTCTAGCTGCAAAGCCTTGATGGCCGCTTGGAGCTGTAGGTCTTCTTCATCGGAAAGTGTCCCAGCCAAAAGCTGCGCCTTTGCTGTCTCGCTCAGTTCAACCGATGGCTCGGGGGAAAGCCCCGTTCCGATCAGTGACACACCGCCCCCCGTGAAGTAGCGTGCATCGGAAAGTCCCACTGCGCTGCCATCCTGCAAGGGAAACAGATTTTGGGAGTAGCCCTTCCCGCTGGTCTGCGTACCCACCACGATCGCCTGTGCGCTCTCCTTGAGCTGTGCCGCCAAAAATTCTGCTGCACTGTAGCTATCCCCATTCACCAGCACGGCGAAGGGCAGATCGACAAAGTCTGCATCCGATGTATAGGCACGCTCCTTGCCGTCCTTTGTCCGGCTGACGAAAATCTTACCCTCTGGCAGAAGATGATCCAAAATTTGCGTAAGCTCCGTCACATAGCCGCCGGGATTGTTTCGCACGTCGAAAATGATCGCACGGGCACCCTCCTCCTGAAGGCTTTCCACTCCCTTTTCCACAAGGTCGGCGGTGCCTTTGTAAAAGTTATCAATCTGCACCAGTCCAATTTTGTTTTCCAGCATCCGATAGGAAGCGGAAATTTCCTGCACCGTTTTTCGGGTGATCTCCACGGTGCGGAGGGCCCCCGCCGGATTGCGCAGCTCTAAGGTAACGGAGGTTCCTGCCTCCCCGCGGATATTTGCGACGCAATCGTCTCGATTTTCTTTGGTTACTGCTGTTCCGTCCACCGCCTGCACGATGTCACCCACTTGAATGCCGGCTTCCTCCGCAGGTCCGCCCTCCATCACCCTCATAACCTCAATCCATTCTACATCGGTACGGATGGTGACGCCGATCCCCACATAAGAATTTTCTCGCTGCTCTAATACCGATTCATATTCCTCTGGGGTCAGATAATAGGACCATCGGTCTCCCAATTCGTCCACCATGGTGCGCAAGACCGCCTGCCTATGGACATCCTTGTCGTATTCTCCCACAAATTGGCTGCTGATGATGCGTTCCGCCTGTAGGAGGGCATGCTCATCGCCACCCAAAAAAGTGCGCAGCAGACCCAGTGCAAGCACGGCGCCCAAGCCAACACACAGCAGGCAGGAAAGCAAAAAAACGGGCTTAGAAATACCCTTCTTCTCCATCCGTTCCTTCATGCATCAATATACCAAGAGACCTGCCACCAACGACAGCACCAGAGACCCACAAAGCACCAGTGCAATCAAGGCCGCAAATCTCTTTTGTCTTTTCTGGGGATCATAGTTTCGTTTGCTCACAGGGATTTTCCTCCTTCTAAACACAGGGGCGGAGATGGCAGAAGCTCCCCTCTGCCCTCTCCGCCACAATATAGCTGCCAAAAAAGAAGCTTCTTTTTTGGATATCTTTCAAAGTGCAGCACACCCAAGGCATCAAACCTTGAGGAACTTCCGAATGGCCAGAGACGAGCCACCGGCACCAATGATAACACTGATGAGCAAAAATACCAGCAATACAATATATGCCATATTCCCAAAGGGAACCGTACTAATGATGTTCAAAATGCCGCTTTCCGCCATTGCATTGAGGATCAGTCCATAAACGCCCCATTGCACAAAATAGGCAACGAGTCCGCCTACTATGCCCAAAACAAGCCCCTCTACCATAAAGGGGGCACAGACAAAGCCATTGGACGCACCGCACATTTTCAAAATGGCGATTTCCTCTCTGCGTGTAAAGGTGGCAAGCTTGATGGTATTTGCGATGATGAAAATAGAGATCAGCACCAGCATAACCACCAGAATAATCGCCAACGCACTGGCGACATTACGGAGCATCACAAAGCCGTCGGCAATTTCCAGCGACGCCTTCACACTGGCAATGCCGGAAATCCCCTTCACCCCGTCCACGGTATTCTGCATCTGCTCGATATCCACCACATGAACCCGATAGCGATCCCGCAGCAGCTCGGCAGGCATTTCCTGAAACAGGCTTGTATCCTCCTGCTTGCTCTTAAACTCCTCCATGGCCTCTGCCTTGCTGACAAAGGTCACGGAATTGACGTTCGGAATTTCTTCCAAACGACTTTGCAGGCTTCTCGCCTCCTGCTCGTCATAGCTGTCATCGACATACGCCAAAAATTCGTTCTCGTCCTCCAGGTCTTGCAGCATATGGTTGGCATTGACCGCACAAAGAGAAAAAGAACCCATAATCAGCAGGCAGGCGATAATCATGCAGACAGAGGCGAAGGACATCAGTCCATGTGTAAATATACTGCGAAAGCCCTCTTTTATATGATACCAAATCTGATTAGCCACCATTGCCGTAATATCCTCCTGCAGCGTCGCTGATAATTCTTCCGTTTTCGATGGCAACCACTCGTTTATCGAAGCGATTCACCAGTCCCTTCTCATGGGTCACGACCAGCACGGTTGTCCCCATGCTGTTGATTTCTTGTAAGAGGGACATAATTTCCAGAGAACGGAATGGGTCTAGGTTGCCCGTAGGCTCGTCTGCAATGATCACGCTGGGGTTATTGGCGAGGGCACGAGCCACCGCCACACGCTGCTGTTCGCCGCCGGAAAGCTGATTGGGATACTGCCGCCCCTTGCCGGTCAGTCCGACCAGCCCCAAAACATAGGGAATCCGCAGCCGAATTTCCTTTGGTGTGGCGCCCACAGCCCGCATCACAACCTCCAGGTTTTCGATCACTGTTTTCTTTTCGATGAGTCTAAAGTCCTGGAACACGACACCCAACGTGCGGCGCATGAGCGGAATCTGCTTGGGACTGATATCCCTCATGTTATAGCCGTTGACCATCAGCCGTCCCTTTGTGGCTTCAATTTCTCCAGTAATCAGCTTGATGATGGTAGATTTTCCGGAACCGGAGGGGCCAACCAAGAAAACAAACTCACCGTCATCAATCTGCATACTGACACCTTTCAGCGCCTTTGTTCCATTTTCGTAGTCTTTATAGATATCTGTCAGGCGAATCAAAGTAACAACTCCTTCCATGTGAAACACCGGAAGTCATTGATTGATCCCTCCATCGTCAGGAATCAATCCCACGGGAGACGAGATACTTTTTCACCATCAGGGCGACCTTGAAGGTGATGGCATCGTCAAATTCCCGCAAATCCAAACCGGTGAGCTTTTTGATTTTTTCCAACCGATACACCAATGTATTGCGATGGACAAACAGTTTCCGAGCGGTTTCGGAGACATTCAGGTTGTTTTCGAAGAACTTATTGATGGTGAACAGGGTTTCCTGATCCAGTGCATCAATGGGGTTCTTTTTAAAGACCTCCTGCAAAAACATCTCGCACATCACGGTTGGGAGCTGATAAATCAGACGACCGATGCCCAGATTCTCATAGTTGATGATGGTTTTTTCCGTATCGAACACCTTGCCGACATCAATGGCCACGCCGGCTTCCTTGTAGGCACGAGCCAAGTCACGGATATGCCCGACGACGGTACCAATGCCGATGGTTGTTTTGACCTTCAGATTTTGAGCAAGGGCGTCCTCGATGCCTTTGGCAATCTTATAGATTTCCTTGGCATCTCCGCCATCGGTGAGCATTTTGATGACGGCGATATCGCTCTCGTTAATCGAAATGACAAAATCCTCTTGATTGTCGGAAAACAGATTTTGCACCACATCGACGGCGGCAATTTCGGCGGTGCCGAGCTGTCGCACCAAGAAAATGGCACGCTGGGCCTCGGAGGCAAAATGCAGCTCCTTGGCACGGACATAGATGTCACCCAAGAGAATATTATCCGAGATAATACTTTTGACAAAGGCTGTCTTGTCGTGCTTCTCCTCATAATACGCCTTTGCACTGTTGAGTGCAACGGTCACCATAGAACAAATCAGCTTGGCCTGTTCATCGCTTCCCTGCACAAATGCTGCGTAATCGAAATGAGAGCCTCGGCTCACCAGTGGCTTAAAGGTTTTATCTCCATAAGTAACCACGGCGGAATCATTAACGCTCAAAGCGGTGGCGGCACCCTCCCACTTTTCTCCAATCCAAGTCAGCTGATTACAGGACACAACTGTTCCCTGGTCATCAACGACGCCAATGACACGATCCGTACACTCCTTCATCTGGAGTACGATACTTTGAAACACTCTGCTGGACATCTTTTTCCCTCCTATTTTCTCTCTCTAAACCCTAAGTAGGGTTTATCAATAAGGAAACCATCATAGCTATGTGGTGTATGCTATACATTATAACGGTTGTGCAGAGCAATTTCAATAGTTTTCTTGTTATTCTTTGTTGAAAACGCCGAAATCATTTCCCTAGCGCCCCTATTTTTTCCTTTTCCTCTGCGGTCAGTGCCCGCCATGTGCCCAGAGAAAGCTGCGGATCTAAGTGCAGCTCACCCATCGCCAAGCGCTTCAAATAGCAAACGGGTTTTTGGCAGGAGGCGAGCATTCGCTTCACCTGGTGATATTTTCCTTCCGAAATTTTCACCAAGCCATGGGACGGCGGCTCTAAAATAGTCAGCTCTGCCGGGCGGCACTGCGTGCCGTCCTTTAGGGTGATGCCCTGTGAAAATGCAGTCTTGTCCGCCTCTGTCAGTACGCCCTCCACCTCCACATAGTAGAGCTTATCAACGTGCCTCACGGGTGAGAGCAGGCGATGTGCCAAGGCTCCGTCGTTGGTGAGCAGGAGCAGTCCCTCGGTATCCTTATCCAAGCGACCGACGGGAAACAGCCCTTGCTTTTGCAGCGGCTCTGGCAGTAAGCTGAGCACCGTCTTTTCCCGTGGGTCCTCTGTGGAGGATACCACGCCCTGCGGCTTGTGCAGCATCAAATAGGTATATTTTTCTGTGGCAATGGGGGTGCCGTCCACCGTAACAGGCACCGTCTCCCCTACCTTTTCCTCAGCAGAAACGACCACGCACCCCGCCACTTTCACACGTCCGCTCTGAATGAGTCGTTTGCTTTCTTTCCGGCTCCAGCGACCGGTCGCCGCAAGAAGCTTATCTAAGCGTTCCAAATGCAGCCCTCCATTCTATCGTAGCTTTTTCGGATGCATAAAGCAAGCACATTGTATCATATCATAGACGCAAAGGATATACCATTTTTGCCGCTGTCCGTTTTGCAGTCGGCACTGAGAGGAGCGTTTACCCATGCTTATTGTTGCAAAAAAAATCCATCCCGTCCGGATTCTTGCCGTGGTTGCTTTCCTGACGATTGCTGCGGGCTTCACCATCGGGGGCTTCGGGCTGGCACGCAACATACAACGGGCGGAGGCTGTCGCAAACATGGCGGTCAGCCCAAAGAACATCAAAACCAACGAGGACCGCATCGCTTACTTGGAAGGCTATGGCTGGCTTGTTGGGGCAGAGCCTGTCTCTGTGGAGGAAATTTTGATTCCCAAGCAGTTTGATGCCTCCTATCGGGATTACTTAGCACTACAGGAAAAGCAGGGCTTTCATTTGCAGGACTATACGGGAAAGACCGTCAAGCGCTATACCTATGCAATCACAAACTATCCCGGCTTAAAGCAGGGCATCTGGGCCAGCCTGCTCATCTATAAAAAGGATGTCATTGGGGGAGAAATTTATTCCTGTGAGGGCGACGGCTTCACGGCGCCGCTCACCTACCCGATTCCATCGACCTAAGCAAAATTGTTCCGCAAAAAAACCTTTCCCATCGTGTTCTATGAAAACATTTCGTTAGAATCACGATGGAAAAGGTTTTTTGTCATACAAAGGCTCGCTCAGTCATCTGATTCGCCTTTGGGAATTGGGCGCAATGCAACCTCCAGCTGCGGATACGGGATGGAAATCTTTTCTCGATCGAAGGCGGTTTTGATCCCCTCCAACAAATCGTGATAAATGTCCCAATAGTCCGCATTGTTGCACCAAACCCGCACTGTATATTCCATGGCGCTGTCTCCGTAGGAGGAAAGACGGGCGAAGGGCGCAGGCTCCTCTAAAATCTTCTCCTGTGCGGCAATGACACCTTGAATGGTCTCCTTGACCTTCTCAACGGGTGCGTCATAGGAAGCTGTCAGCTTGAGGTCGATCCGACGCAGTGCCTCGGTGGAATAATTCGTGACCTGTGCATCCACTACCAAGCTATTGGGAACCAAAATGCGGCGGTTGTCTAAGGTGTTCAGCTTGGTATAGACCATGCCAATTTCCAGTACGCTGCCGCCCGTGCTGCCAATTTCCACATAATCCCCGACCTTAAAGGGTTGGGTACTCAAAATGGTCATTCCGCCGGCGAGGTTTGCAAGACTATCCTTTACGGCAAGGGAAATGGCTAAGCCGATCACGCCCACCAAGGCCAACAGGGAATTTGCCTTGATGCCAAAGCTCTCCGCCACCAACAGGATGGTAATAAACCACAAAAGGATGTTGATACCGGAAAAAATAAACGTATGAAAACTCTTTTCAATGCGGCTTTTATTCAGTCCCTTTTCCAATATCTTTAATAGAATATGTTTGACGATCAGGCAAATAACCAGCACAGCCATTGAAATCAATACGATTTTCAATGCGCCGCTCCACCCGTTCTTGGTGAGCGCCTGTACGCCGGTTTCCACAGTGTTGCCAATGGCTTCTGTATCAAGACTGGTACCCATTGCACGCCTCCTTTGTCTATGTAGCAGTTACGATGATGAGAAAAAAGGGCAAAGCCGAAGCTTTGCCCTTTTGAAGGTACGAATCAAAAATTACTCGTTGATCTCGGTAACAACACCGGAACCGACGGTACGGCCACCCTCACGGATAGCGAAACGCAGACCCTTTTCGATTGCGATGGGGGTGATCAGCTCAACATTCATGACAATGTTATCGCCGGGCATACACATCTCAACGCCTTCGGGCAGGTTGATGACGCCGGTCACGTCAGTGGTACGGAAGTAGAACTGAGGACGATAGTTGTTGAAGAAGGGGGTGTGACGGCCACCTTCGTCCTTGGACAGGACGTAGACCTGACCTGCGAACTTGGTGTGGGGGTGGATGGAGTTGGGCTTAGCCAGAACCTGTCCACGCTCGATGTCCTTCTTATCAACGCCACGCAGCAGGGTGCCGACGTTATCGCCTGCTTCTGCATAGTCCAGCAGCTTGCGGAACATTTCGATGCCGGTGATGGTGGTTTCACGAGCTTCTTCAGCCAGACCGACGATCTGAACCTTGTCACCCATGTTGATCTGACCACGCTCAACTCTACCGGTAGCAACGGTGCCACGGCCGGTGATGGTGAAGACGTCCTCAACGGGCATCAGGAAGGGCAGGTCAGCCTTACGGTCGGGGGTGGGGATATAAGCGTCGACAGCGTCCATCAGCTCCTTGATGCAAGCATAGTCTGCATCTGCGGGATCGTTGGACTCGCAGGTCAGAGCGTTCAGAGCGGAGCCCTTGATGACGGGCAGGTCGTCGCCGGGGAACTCGTACTTGGACAGCAGCTCACGGACTTCCATCTCAACCAGCTCGAGCAGCTCTTCGTCGTCGAGCAGATCGCACTTGTTCAGGAAGACAACGATTGCAGGCACGCCGACCTGACGAGCCAGCAGGATGTGCTCACGAGTCTGAGCCATGGGGCCGTCGGTAGCAGCGATAACCAGGATAGCACCGTCCATCTGAGCAGCGCCGGTGATCATGTTCTTGATATAGTCGGCGTGGCCCGGGCAGTCAACGTGTGCATAGTGACGAGCTTCGGTCTGATACTCGACGTGTGCGGTGTTGATGGTGATACCACGCTCTCTCTCTTCGGGAGCCTTGTCGATGCTTGCGTAATCTTCGAATTCTGCACCGCCCTGCAGAGCCAAATACTTGGTGATAGCAGCGGTCAGAGTGGTCTTACCATGGTCAACGTGACCAACGGTACCAATGTTTACGTGGGGCTTGTTTCTTTCAAACTTCTGCTTGGCCATAGTTGATAATCCTCCTCAAACTATAGATATAAACAAATTTAGTACATACAATTTTTGTGCGCTCTCTTGTGAGCTCTATTCTACAGGATTTCCTGTAAAATTACAACGGGGAAATGTCCATTTTTAAAGAATAAATGGAGGGATTAGTTTGCACTATTCCGCTTTTCCACAATCTTCTCGGTGATGGACTTCGGAATCTCGACATAGCTGTGAGGCTCCATGGAATACTGACCACGACCCTGGGTACGGCTCCGCAGGTCGGTTGCATAACCGAACATTTCGGAAAGAGGAACCAGAGCGTTAATCTGCTGAGCACCGGGGCGTGCTTCCATGCCCTGAATCTGACCACGGCGGGAGTTCAGGTCACCGATGACGTCGCCCATATAGTCCTCAGGCACGATGACGGTTACCTTCATGATGGGCTCCAGCAGGCAGGCGTTTGCCTTACGGCAAGCTTCCTTGAATGCCATAGAACCGGCAATTTTGAAGGCCATTTCGGAGGAGTCAACCTCGTGATAGGAGCCGTCATACAGGGAGACCTTGACATCCACAACGGGATAACCGGCCAGAATACCGGCGTCCATGGCACCCTTGATGCCGGCATCGACAGCAGGGATATATTCCTTGGGGATGGCGCCGCCGACGATCTGGTTGACGAACTCGTAGCCCTTACCGGACTCGTTCGGCTCCAGACGGATCTTAACGTGACCATACTGACCCTTACCGCCGGACTGACGGGCATACTTGGTATCCTGCTCCACCATCTTCTTGATGGTTTCCTTATAAGCAACCTGAGGCGCACCGACGTTTGCTTCGACCTTATACTCACGAAGCAGACGATCGACGATGATTTCCAGATGCAGTTCGCCCATGCCGGCGATGATGGTCTGTCCAGTTTCCTCGTCGGTATAGGTCTTGAAGGTGGGGTCCTCTTCTGCCAGCTTGACGAGGGCGAGACCCATCTTCTCCTGACCGGCCTTGGTCTTAGGCTCGATCGCAACACGGATAACAGGATCCGGGAACTCCATGGACTCCAGAATGATCGGAGCCTTGTCGTCACAGAGGGTGTCACCAGTGGTGCTGTTCTTCAGGCCGACAACGGCAGCGATATCGCCGCAGTAGACGGTGTCGATATCCTCACGGTGATTGGCGTGCATCTGAAGGATACGGCCAATACGCTCTCTCTGCTTTTTAGTAGAGTTGAGCACGGAGGTACCGGCATTCAGAACGCCGGAATAGACACGGATGAAGGACAAACGACCGACATAGGGGTCAGCAGCAATCTTAAAGGCGAGAGCGGAGAAGGGAGCGTTGTCGTCTGCGGGACGAGAATCTTCCTCATCGGTATCGGGGTTCACGCCATTGATTGCGGGGATGTCCAAGGGAGAGGGCATATAGCTGACGATCGCATCGAGCAGCTTCTGCACGCCCTTGTTTCGGTAAGAGGTGCCGCAGACAACGGGAATGATCAGGTTGTCGATGGTACCCTTACGCAGAGCGGCACGAATCATTTCGGCGGGGATGGGCTGCTCCTCGAGAGCCAGCTCCATCAGCTCCTCGTCGATATCAGCGCAGGCATCGATGAGCTTGGTACGGTATTCCTGTGCCAATTCCATCATGTCCTCGGGAATTTCTTCCACACGCATATCCATGCCGGCAGCATCATAATAAATATCAGCCTTCATTTCGACCAGGTCGATGATACCCTCGAAGGTTTCTTCCTTGCCGATGGGGAGCTGAATGGGAACAGCGTTACACTTCAGACGGTCGTGGATCATGTTCAGAACATTATAGAAGTCGGCGCCCATGATATCCATCTTGTTGACGTAGATCATACGGGGGACTTTATAGTGGTCTGCCTGACGCCAAACGGTCTCAGACTGAGGCTCGACGCCGCCCTTTGCGCACATGACGGTTACGGAGCCGTCCAAAACACGCAGGGAACGTTCGACCTCAACGGTGAAGTCCACGTGACCCGGGGTATCAATGATGTTGATACGGGTCTGGGGGAACTGCTTGCCGCTGCCTTCCCAGTAGCAGGTGGTAGCAGCGGAGGTAATGGTGATACCTCTCTCCTGCTCCTGTGCCATCCAGTCCATGGTAGCGGTGCCGTCGTGGGTTTCGCCGATCTTGTAGTTCACGCCGGTATAGTACAGAATACGTTCTGTGGTGGTGGTTTTACCGGCATCGATGTGAGCCATGATACCGATATTTCTTGTGTTTTCCAGGGTAACTTTACGTGACATCTTTTATCCTCCAGGTTACCAGCGGAAGTGTGCAAACGCTTTGTTAGACTCTGCCATTTTGTGGGTCTCCTCACGCTTCTTCACTGCACTACCGAGGTTATTGGCTGCGTCCATCAATTCGTTGGCCAAACGCTCTTTCATGGTTCTCTCGCTGCGCTTGCGGGAGTAGTTGGTCAGCCAACGCAGACCAAGGGTCTGACGTCTTTCAGGGCGAACCTCCATAGGAACCTGATAGGTTGCACCGCCGACACGGCGAGCCTTGACTTCCAGAGACGGCATGATATTCTCCATAGCGGTGGTGAACACCTCCAGGGGATCCTTGCCGGTCTGTTCCTTCACAATATCAAAAGCACTGTAGACAACCTTCTGAGCTACACCTTTTTTGCCGTCCAGCATAATGCTGTTCGTCAGCTTTGTCACCAGTACCGAACGGTACAGGGGATCGGGCAAAACTTCCCGTTTGGGTACGTTTCCTCTTCTGGGCACTGTACTTCCCTCCTTCATAAGAAAATGACTTCATTGGTACTCGAAAAGCAGTTGCTTTCCGTGTTGGACAGGGTGCCACCTGTCCCGTGCCTGCCTTGAGAGCCTCCCAAACCGTACCGCATTTGTACAATTTATATGGTAAGCGACTCTCGGCAAAGCATTCGCTTTACGCTTGAGCGCAAAATTACTGAAAAATTTTGGTAAGAACCGACAGATTACTTCTTACCTGCCTTGGGTCTCTTCGCACCATACTTGGAGCGAGACTGCATACGGCCATTGACGCCCTGGGTATCCAGGCTACCACGGATGATGTGATAACGAACACCAGGCAAGTCCTTTACACGACCGCCGCGAATCATCACCACGGAGTGCTCCTGCAGGTTATGACCGACACCGGGGATATACGCGGTGACTTCATAGCCGTTGGTCAGACGCACACGAGCGATCTTACGCAGAGCGGAGTTCGGCTTCTTCGGGGTGGAAGTACGAACTGCGGTGCAAACGCCTCTCTTCTGAGGGGAGGGCAGATCAGTCTCCTTATTCTTCAGGGTGTTCAGACCCTTCTGCATGGCGGGAGATTTGGACTCATAGGTCACCTTTTCTCTTCCCTTGCGAACCAGCTGATTAAAAGTAGGCATGTTGTTCCTCCTTTCCTAAAAAATAATTAGAAAATAATATATATTCTAACCGGAGCGAACGAATCCGAACCGGCGAATATCAAATAAATGGAAATCCCTCCGCTATTGGGGGGCTTTCTTTGTTGCTGCCGCTATGCGGCAGACTCAATCGACCACGGCGGCCACGGCACTGCCCACAGCGATGCCGCAGGCTGCACCCAGCGCTTCCATGGTGGGGACAATTTCCACCGCCACGCCATATTCCGCACACAAGGCGGAAACAGGCTCGGTCACACGGGGGTCTGCGTTTTCCGCCAGAAAAACCTGACGGGCAGTTCTATTTTTCAGGGCACGGGTCACCTGCTTGGCACCTGTCACCCGTTTTGCTGTTTTCAGGTCTTGAAGCATTGTGAGATTCTCCCTTCCCTATTGTGGTAAAGACCTTCTGATTTCATCAAATTGACGAATGTCGAACAAGTCATCGCAAGCCTGAATTTTAGCACAATTTCCACACAAAGTCAAGTATCCAGTCCGTGCGAAGATTGTATTTTTCCTTGTATTGCCTTGTTTATATTGCCTTTTTCCGTCGTTTGCTGTCAGCGGACAAAAAAGTACCAGTACGAAACCAGTCCTGCCAAGAAAATCTGCGCCGCCAAAATAGCTGGCATCCCGATGCGGAAGGACAGGTGCAGCGTTTTATGCCGAAAGAGCTGCATTCCGAGTATGGCACCCACACTGCCGCCCAAAATTGCACCCAAAAAAAGCGTGCGTTCTCGAATCCGACGCCCCCCTGCCCGTGCCTGCCATTTATCCAGACCCATCAGCAAAAATGCCACAAGATTCCAAAGCAGAACCCAAATTAAAATTCCTTCTCCCATGTGCTGTCCTCCTTCTCTGTCCCGATGAGGGTCTGCGAGACCTTTCCGGCCGCAAAACCGATGACCTCTGTTCCGTATTTCTGACGCAGAGCGTCCATGGTATGTGCCAGCTTTTCCTGCTTCTCTCGTTTTTCTGTCTGCTGCGGTGCAAACAGGCTGAGCTGTTCACCCACCTCACCTTCTGGGATGAGTCCCGTCGCTGTGATGGTTATGGCACGCACGGGAGAGGTAAACCGCCACGAGAGAGCGAGAAGCTCCATTGCCGTTTGATCGATCTCTCGTGAGACATAAGTGGGCGCATTCAATTTTTTCTGTCGGCTGATCGTCTGGAATTCGGGGCTTCTAATCGCCACCTGTATCGTGGTTGCCTTCATTTCATGCCGCCGCAGACGGGTGGCGACTCGCTCGCACAAGAGCTGCACACCTGCCCGAATTTCCGTTTCCCCCACCAAATTACGGGGGAAGGTCAAGCCGTTCCCGATGGACTTTGGGGGCGGCTCCTCTCCCACGGGGCGAACCGGTGTGGTATCTCTGCCCGTGGCATAGTCGTGCAGCCGTTCCCCATTTTTCCCCAACAGACGCAGCAGCAGCTCCTTCGGTGCCTCCGCCAGCGCACCGATGGTATGGATTCCGTGGGTCGTCAGAATCTCCCCCGATGCCCGCCCCACGAACAAAAGCTCTGTCACAGGCAGCGGCCAGACCATCGCTTTGAACGTTTCCCGTGAGATCACTGTCGTTGCATCGGGCTTTTTATAATCACTGCCCAGCTTGGCAAAGACCTTATTGAACGAAACGCCGACCGAGATGGTCAGCCCCAGTGTTTCCCGCAGCTGGTCACGCAGGCGGTCGGCAAAGGCGACGGCATCGCCGCCGAAGAGATGCAGACTGCCTGTCATATCCAGCCAAGCTTCATCCACGCCGAACGGCTCCACGAGGTCTGTGTAGCGGCAATAGATTGCCTTAGCCAGCTTGGAATAGTGGTGATATTTTTCATGGTGGGCAGGCAGGAGCACCAGCCCGGGACATTTTCGTCTTGCCTGCCAGATGGTCTCCCCTGTTTTTACGCCGCTCTGCTTTGCCGGTTCATTCTTTGCCAGAACGATCCCATGCCGCAGGGCAGGGTCGCCGCAGACGGCCACCGGCTTCTCACGAAGCTCCGGATGCTCCAGCAGCTCAACCGACGCATAAAAGGCATTCAAATCACAATGCAAAATCACACGTTCCATAGGCACTCCTCACAGAAAGATAAAAAAGTGGTGGGAGATTGACCATCCCCCACCACATACTTTCCCTATGAAAACCAAATCAAACGGGATATCGAAATTTCTTAGCTCTCTGCCCCCAGCGTATTCTTCTTTTTCCAGTCCTCGCCGTGCACAAGGTGACGGGAAACGGTCTTATACAAAATGAAGGTAACCACAGAGTTGATGCCCGCCTTCAAGAGGTTGAAGGGCAGAATCACGGGCAAAAGCATGGCGTCGACCACTTCCACGGGTGCACCCATAAAGTAAGGGGTGATAAAGTGGTTTGCCAGCATCATAACAAGACCCATCGCCACGGTGCCGCAGAGCAGACCGATGATAGCGCCGTTTCTGGTGTGGACAATGCGATAGATGCCGGAGGCGATGAGAACCAGAACGGAGGTGGCAATGATGTGCATGAGGATACCATAGAGTCCTGCGCCGGCGGAAACGGTCACGCCCTGAATGACACTGGCGATGACGGTGAGCAGGATACCGGCAAGAGGACCATAGGCAAAGGCGCCAATCAAGATGGGGATATCTGCCGGGTCATATTCCAAGAAGGGTGCTGCGGGGAAAATCGGAAAATGGACGACGTAGACCAAGACGATGGAGATGGCCACCAGCATTGCCATAACGGCGAGCTTTCGAATTTGCTTGTTCATAAAAAAAACACTCCCAATTCCTGTTCCTCTCTCTTGGGAGAGGACAAAATATAACACCCGAAAAACCAATGTCTTCCAGGTGCTAACAGGCTTGATTGGGGGCGCAAGAATACTGCAAAGCCAAGAGCTTTACAAAACCATAGCAACACACCACAGCAACGTGGCGTGTGTTAGCACGTCTTCTCCCATCCAGACTATGACTGTCGGTACCGGAATTACGCCGGTTCAGCTGCTTTTGACGGATGCCAAAACGCTCGTGGACTTTCACCACCGGTGGGGACTTTCACCCCGCCCTGAAGACACTATATTTCGTTGTCAGTTTTATTATACGCAATTTCCCCAAAAAATCAAGAGTGAAATTGCACCTTCTACGGAAATCAATGTTTCTACCTCATCCTTTGCAGCGCTCAGGCGGACACCCTGTATGGCGACCTACAGGGAAAATGCCTCCACTATAGGGACACGATATATCGTGTCCGCTCTATTATGTATGCGATATTTATCACACGGACATTCTGCTTTTTTGCGTAATCAACCGTAAATGCTGTACCACCAGTTTGCCTTGTTAAATAGGCAATGCAAACAGTGCTGTTGTCTGCAAGATGTCTGTTGCGTCTATGCATACAGCCCGAATAATAATGCTCCGATGTGTAGGTGACCTTGTTACACCTATTTTTTATGTCCTCATATACGGCAATGTCCTTTTCCGACCAACCTCTTGTTTGCTCCATGCACGGCAATACTAAAATCAACTCAATTTGGGGATATATCTGTCTTAATTCTAAAATGGTTTGTGCTGAAAGGGTGTCAAAGCCCAACGCTCCACCCACGCAAAAATAGCAGTATCCTGTTTCAATTAGACTTATGACTTCAGCCTTCAATGCGTTATAGATGCTCTCATACTGCTGTCCTGGAATCACTCTATGCCCCGTAAAACAGCAGGTTTTATCTTTCATACAATCACCCCATTGAATTGACCAGTATAGCGGACAATGTATTGATCCATACTAGCATAAAATGAATAGCATTGCAACCGATACTGGTCAATCCAAGAAAAATGAGGTGAACCATGGAGCAAAAACTACGGCGTGACCGAAACATGGGTCAGAATTTAAAGGCTTTGCGTGAACAGTATGGAATTTCACAGGAAAAACTGTGTGTTGAGCTCCAACGCAGAAATTGTGACATCGGACGTACTACTTATGCTAAATACGAAAGCTGCGAGCTAAATATACGCATAAGTGTGCTTATCGAATTAAAAAAAATCTATCATTGCAGCTATGATGCCTTCTTTGAGAACTTAGACTGATAACCATCAGAAGACTGGTAAAATCGGTTGGCGAGAATTTTTTGTGTGTGGCAAGGCAGGACTCTGGTGGGCTTGAGGTCCACCAGAGACGACAACGTAGCCACACACAAAAAAGACCGCCCTGACGTCTGCCAGTTGATTGCTTTTCACTATTACATCGGTGAAAAAGATGTGATTGCAAATCAGAGCGATACCTATAAAGAGACCTCCTACACAAAATTAGTATAGGAGGTCTCTTTCGCTATTCTGACAAAGAATTTTAAATATACCTGATATCAACACCGACCTACAGCAGGGAGGTTCAACCTTCTTTTCGATTGTGATTGAATCCAAATGTACGGCAGCGAAGCATTGCGTTCCGTGTGTCTGACCCGTGTGAGAGTGAGAGCGTTATCTGGCGCTTGCCGCCACGTTTTTCAATTGACATTCTTTGCTCGCCGTACTATAAATAGAGTAGCCAACTTTGCACAAAAGGAGAGATTCTTATGACCCATGAAACCACCTGCTGCTTTTCAGGGCATCGCACTGCCCGTTTACCTTGGGGCGACAACGAAGAGGATATACGCTGTATCGACTTAAAGGCTCGTCTGAATCAGGCGCTGGAAACCGCCTATCAGCTGGGCTACCGACATTTTTTATGCGGCATGGCGCAGGGAGCGGATCTCTATTTTTGTGAAGCGGTGTTGGCGCTACAGGCACGTCATGCTGAGATCACACTGGAGGCCGCCATTCCCTTTGTAGGACAGGCGGATTACTGGCCGCAGGCGGATCGTCTGCGGCGGGATCGCCTGTTAAACGCCTGCACCCTTGAGACCGTCATCCAGCACGCCTATACAGGCGGCTGCATGAGCCGACGGAATCGTTACATGGTGGATCGCTCCACCCTCCTCATCGCCGTGTATGACGGCTTCCCCCGCGGCGGCACGCTGGGTACCATCAGCTACGCCAAACGCAAGGGACTTTCCACGCTGATTTTGGATGTACTCCCCGCATGACGCAGCCGCTATTTAAAAATCTTTTCCATAAAAAAACGATGCAGAACCGCCGTTCTGCATCGTTTTTTATTCGCATAGTAACCCGTTTCAAGGCATAGACTTTGCTAGGTAGTCTTACTTATCCCGGTTAAAAATCTTGAAGATTTCCTTATAGGGATCGTCATCATCGGAGGGTGCACTGGCACGCTCGGCAGGTGCTGCACGACCCGTCTTCTTCGCAGGCTGCTTCTCGGTCTGAGAAATGGTCTGCTTGTTATTCATAATGCGCTCATCAAAGCCGGTGGCAATGACGGTGACGCAGATTTCGTCCTCCAGCTTTTCATCGAAGGTAGCACCAAAGATGAAGAGTGCGTTGGGATCGGCTGCCTCCTGCACCAAGGATGCGGCAATTTCGACTTCTTCCAAGCCGACGTCTTTGGAGCCGGTGACATTGACCAGCACACCGCGGGCGCCATTGATAGAGGTCTCCAGCAGGGGGCTGGAAACGGCTCTGCGGGCCGCTTCCTCTGCCTTGTTCTTGCCAGAAGCACGGCCAACACCCATGTGAGCCATACCGGCATCCTTCATGACGGCAGAAACGTCTGCAAAGTCAAGGTTAATGAAGCCGGTATTCTTAATGAGATCAGAAATAGACTGCACGGCCTGACGCAGGACATCATCAGCGACCTCAAAGGCATTGGCCAAGGTGATTTTCTGTTCGGTAACGAACTTCAATCGATCGTTGGGGATGATGACGAGGGAATCGACCTTGGTACGCAGATTTTCGATACCAAGCTCTGCCTGCTGCAAACGGCGGCGACCCTCAAAGGAGAAGGGCTTTGTCACGACACCGACTGTGAGGATATCCATTTCCTTGGCGAGGTCTGCCAGGATGGGTGCTGCACCGGTGCCGGTACCACCGCCCATACCGGCGGTGATAAAGACCATATCGGTGCCTTCCAAGGCCTTGGAAATCTGTGTACGGCTTTCCTCTGCGGACTGACGACCCACCTCAGGATTCGATCCGGCACCCTGACCCTCGGTGAGCTTTTCGCCAATCTGAATCTTTTGGTTTGCACTGGAAACAGCCAACGCCTGCTTATCGGTGTTCACGGCAATGAAATCAATGCCCTTCACGCCAGACTCAACCATACGGTTTACAACGTTGCTGCCGCCGCCGCCGACGCCAATCACCTTAATATCAACAACCGAATCTGTTCCGGTATCTAATCCAAATGCCATGATCGATCCTCCTAAGTGTATTTATCTGAATGCAATATAAATCCGTAATTTGTCTTATTGTATCTCCCTTTTTCCGGCAGGTCAATAGAAAATTCTGATTTATTGTTCTTCTTTTTAAAAAAACAAGGTTATAAGGATATTTTTTTCAGTTTGGGGAAAAATATCCAATTTCTGTTTTGAGATCAATGGTTCCCTGATCCCATTCGGTAAGAACGGCAAGAATTTCCCTCAAAATTTGAATCTTTCGGTTGAAATCCGTGTTGCTCAGCAGCTTCACCTGAATGCGATTATCGTAGGAGAGGACAATCTCTGTCGCAGAGGAGATATCCACGCGTGAGATATCCGTCACCATGTCATATTTCTCCAAAACAGAGAGCAGGGTTAAGAGACCGGAAAGGCGGGTGGCATCCACCTCTTCCACCTCCACCTGCTTTCCCTGTGCGGGAGACAAGACCTCCAGTCCCTCTACGGCGATATACTGAAGGGAGAGGGCTTCGTCTGATTTTTCCAAAAACTTACCGCTGCTGTCGATGATCCATTCCTCCCCGTTGCTCTTGACCACGGCGACGGGATTGGCCTCGGTGATGACCAGCTTGAGGGTTGTGGGAAATCGCTTTTGCACCTCGACGTGCTCCACATAAGGAAGCGCAGCATAGATCCGTTGAGCAACTTGCTCCTTTGGTGTCAACATCAGATTCGAGCCAAGCTCCACCCCGGCGACAGACAAAACCTGCTCCTGTGAATAGCGTGCGTTTTCCTCGACGACCACAGACTCCACACGGAAAAAGACCGTGCAGGCCGCAACAATCGAAGCCACCACCAGAATCACGGTCAGGATTCCGTAGAGCAAACCTGTTCTCTCTCTATGCTGCTTTGCTTTCTTTTGTGTTGTCGCCATGCTATCTACCTTCTTGTTTTTCGTTCGATCCGACCGCCAAGCGCACGCAGAGAAGCCTCGAGGGCGGTATACCCACGGTCAATATGGTCAAGCCCGTACAGCGAAGTCTCTCCGGATGCGCCCAAGGCGGCCAAGGCAAGGGCGGCACCGCCCCGCAAATCCGTTGCCTCCACGGTTGCTCCGCAAAGCGGGCTGCCGATCACCTGTGCCGTATTTTCTGCTGTGATAATCGCAGCACCCATACGCCGAAGCTGCTCCACATAACGGAAGCGATGGTCAAATATGGTTTCCACCACCGTGCTTTTCCCTTCTCCGCCGGCGAGAGCCGCCACCAAAAGCGGCTGTGCATCGGTGGGAAAGCCGGGATAGGGTGCCGTTTGAATGCTTCCGATGCCCTGAAGCGGCGCCGATCTTTGCATCTGAATCCGTCCCGGTTCGCATACAATGTGGCAGCCTGCCCGACGCAGCGCCTCAATGACGGGCAGCACCGTCCGTGCATCGGCATGCAAAAGCTCTGCCTCACCGCCGCACGCACCCACCGCACAAAGATAGGTTGCCGTCACGATACGGTCGGGCATCACGGTATATTCCGCAGGGCGGAGGGGCAAACCGCCCCGAATGGTGATGCAGTCCGTACCTGCGCCGGAGACCTCTGCGCCAAGCGCACAGAGAAAGCCCTGTAAATCTTCGATTTCCGGCTCCCGTGCTGCATTTACAATCTGGGTGATGCCTTCCGCACCACAGGCGGCGAGCATGGCATTCTCGGTGGCGCCCACGCTGGGAAATGAAAAGCGCAGCCGCCGTCCCTGCAAGTGGCGTCCCTCACAGGAGAGGAGGTCGTCTTGCTCCTCCACCTCGGCGCCCAGCATACGGAAGGCATACAGGTGCCAGTCGATGGGACGGGCACCCAGCGCACAGCCGCCAGGCCAAGATGCCACTGCTTTTCCGCTCTTGGCAAGCAGTGCGCCCAGAAACAGCACAGAGGCACGCATTTTTCCCATGAGGGCATTCGGCACGGCAACGCCCTCTCTGCCAGTGGTATCGACAAAGAGCGTCTGCCCCTCTCGCCTCACACGGCAGCCCAAGGCAGATAAAATGTCAAGTGAAACGGAAATATCCGTCAAATTCGGGCAATTATGTAGGACGCTCTCTCCCTCTGCCAGCAGGGTCGCTGCCAGAATGGGAAGGGCGCTATTTTTCGCCCCATGAACAGCGGTGCTTCCTCTCAGAGGACTGCCGCCCTGCACATAAAAATATTCCATGCAATCTCTCCCCTCAGCTCGGTCATGTCTCTGCACTTGCACGTTTGGCAGACACCCTTTGAGGGATCTTTCCATACGTTCTCAGTGCATCTTATGCCGAAGGGAGAGAAGATGTTCCCTTATTGCTTTAAGAGCGAAAGAAGGGTTTCGTAGATTCTTTCTGCCGCCTCAGGAACCCCCATGTCTGACATGGCCTTTGCCATACTCTCTCGACGAACGGGATCGCCCAAAAGCTTAGCAGCGGTCTGATAGAGGAGTTCTCCGGTGCAGACTGGTTCCAAGAGCACCACGGCACCGCCCTTTTTGGCCAAGGCGTTTGCATTTTTCTCCTGATGATGGTTGGTAACATGGGGCGAGGGAACAATGATTGCAGGCTTTCCAATGGCAGTCAGCTCCGAAAGTGTGGAGGCGCCGCCACGGCAGAGCACCAAATCGGCGGCGGTCATCACGGTGGGCATATTGTAAATATAGTCCTGCAAGTGGATTTCGGGCGGAAGCTTTGTTTGGGAAAGTGCCTCCGTCATGGCTGCATAGTTCCGTCCTGCGCCGTGGATGTGGTGGAAGGCTGCCCCCTCTGCCACTTCCGTTTTGATGAAATCCACCATGTGCTGGTTCATAAACTCGGCGCCCAAGCTGCCCCAATAGGAAAGCAGAAGGGGGCGGTCGTCATGGATACCCAAGGCTTCTCTCGCCTGCTGCTTGGTCAGTGCAAAAAACTCGCTGCGGACGGGGGTGCCCGTCACGACCACACGGTCGGGATTGCTGTAGTGCTCTTTGGATTCCTCATAGCCCACCATAACCCAATCGGTCTCCTTGGCGAGCCGCTTGGTGGTCAGCCCCGGAACGGCATTGGACTCGTGAACTGCGGTGGGAATCCCCCGCCGTGCTGCCTCATGCACCACAGGATAGGAGGCATAGCCGCCAGTTCCGACCACCAGATCGGGGCGGAACTCGTCCAATATCCGCATGGCTTCCTTTTTGGAAACGGAAAGATTCGCCAAGGTTTTCAGGTTATGTCGGATACCAGAGGGGGCGAGACTACGCCAAAAGGAGCTGATGGTCACCGTCTCCAGAGGGAAGCCCTCCTTCGGCACCAGCCGCTCCTCCATGCCGCCCTTGGCACCGACAAACAGCACCGGGCAGTCCTCATTTCGTTCCTGAAACATGTGTGCCAACGCCACAGCAGGATTGATATGTCCTGCTGTGCCGCCGCAAGTAAACAAAATTCTCATACAAACACTCCTTAAACCACCATAGAGGGGCGATACTGCTGTGTATCGTGCCCGCTAACTGATTGGATTTTGTCGGGTGATGCCCAGCACCAGGCCCATTTCGGCCATTTGAATGACCAACGCCGTACCGCCCGCACTGAAGAAGGGGAGCGAAATACCGGTCACGGGGAACAGGTTGGTAACCACCGCCACGTTTGCGAAAACCTGGAAGGCAAACAGTGTGGTGATACCCACGATAATCAGCGAGCCGAATTTATCACGGGCGTGCAGAGCCAGCCAGTAGCCTCGAATGATGAGCAGGGCAAAGAGGACCAAAATCAAAACCGCACCCACAAGCCCCAGCTCCTCACAGACGATGGAGAAGATGAAGTCATTTTGGGCTTCGGGCAGGTAGAGGAATTTCTGTCTGCCATTGCCCAGCCCCAAGCCGAACAGGCCGCCGGAGCCGATGGCGAGCAAGGACTGAATCGCCTGCATACCCTTATCCAAGGGATCGCTCCAAGGGTCCAGCCACATACTCATACGGGTGGACATATAGTCCGTTGCCATGACAATATAGAGAAGGGCACCGCCGACCGCCACACCGCCGGCGATAAACCAACCCACGGCGATTCCGCCGGCAAAGAGCACGGCGGCGGCGATGACCACCATCTGAATGGTGGCGGACATATGCCTCTGTATCGCCAAAACGGCAATCATGGCGATAATCACCAGCATATAGGGAACAAGCTCAAAGAAGCCGATTTTCTCCAGCCAGTTGCCAAAGCGCCCCATGGTGGAACGGCGACTGAAGGAGAGTGGAGACCGCTGGTCTCGCAGAGAGAGCCGTGAGGCGAAATAGATGATGAGTCCCATTTTGCCCAGCTCGGACGGCTGCCACTGAACGGGATACTTCAGCCAGCGGGTGGCACCGTTCGCCGAAATACCAATGCCCGGAATTTTAACCGCCAGCATCAGCACAATGGAGACAACCAAGATGGTAAATGCCAGACCACGCAGTCCTTGGTAATTCAGCCGAGAGACAAAATATAGGACAGCAAAGCCCAAAACGGCATAGATCGCCTGTTTCTTAAAATACCAAAAGGGGTCGTTTCCTGTGACGTGCTTGACATCGTAATAAGCAGACGGATACGATGCGGACAGGAGCATCACAAGCCCGATGACCACCAACAAAACCGTCAGGAGAAGGAAGGGCATATCCACCTGTCCCTGCACCGATCGTTTCTTTTCCTTGCTTTTGAGCGGACTTTTCAGCATGAAACAGCCCTCCTTTCCATCGTTATGCCGGCAGGTATCGTATTATGCAGCGGGAAACCGCCCCATCACGCCGAAAAATGCCAAAGCACAAAATACCACGGTAATGCCTGTAAAAACAAAAAACAGCTTTTCCTCGCTCCAGCCGCCCTTTTCAAAGTGGTGGTGGATGGGGGTCATGCGGAAAATCCGCTTTCCGTGCGTCAGTTTGAAGTAAGTCACCTGCAGGATAACAGACAGGGTTTCTACAATATAAATGATACCGACAAGGACTAAGATGAGGGGTATATCCAGCGCAAAGGACATCCCGCAGACGGCACCGCCCAAAAACAAAGAGCCGGTATCCCCCATAAAAACCTTGGCAGGGTGGAAGTTATACACCAAAAACCCAATGAGGGCGCCAAACAGAGAGGCGGCGAGCATGGTCATCCCCAAGCTGCCCTGTCTGTCCCAAGAAATATAGGCATAGGCAAAGGAGGCGGCAAAAAATGCCATGACGGGCAAGGTCACGCCGGCGGCCAAGCCATCCACACCATCCGTCAGGTTCACAGCGTTCACCGTACCGGTAATCACCAGTGCGGAAAACAGCATATACACCACCCAAGGGAGCTTAAACTCCACCCCAAAAAACGGGACATATAAGTTCGGAGACAGGATTCCATAATTCCGAAGCAGGGCAATGAAGAAAATTGCCACCGCCAGCTGAAGCAAAAACTTCTGGGCGGCCGTCAGTCCGGTATTTTCCTTTTTCTTCACCTTGGCGTAGTCGTCCACAAAGCCGATGAGTCCGAAGACCACCGCAAACAAGAGGACAAATAGACTGCTCAAATCACCATGTAAGATTTCCGATGCATTGAGCACCAAGGTAGCGATCGCTGTGGCACCGATGAACATCAGGCCGCCCATGGTAGGGGTTCCCTGCTTTGCCATATGCCAAACAGGACCATCCTCTTTGATGGACTGCCCGATTTTCATGCGTCTGAGAACTGGAATCAGCAGCTTGCCGAGCAAAACACTGACTGCGAACCCCAAAACCACAGCAACGATCATTTTCAGGAGTATGGAATCCATGCTGTTTACACCTCCGCTATTTCAAGCTTCTTTTCTCTTTGACGGTGTCTGGTTTATGACACTCGCCAAGGGGGCATTATACCGTATTCTGCCGAAAAAAGAAAGCTATTTCTTCCCGTTCATCGAAAGGAATGCGTTTTGTCCCGACAATTTGCACCGTTTCGTGTCCCTTTCCTGCCAAGAGAATGACATCACCTGCCCGTCCCATGCTGAGGGCGGCCTGAATCGCCTTGGTCCGGTTTGGCTCATAAAGATAGTCGGAAAAGCCTCGTGGGAAGCCTGCGGCCACCTGCTTCATAATTTGTTCGGGTGGCTCTGTGCGTGGGTTGTCGGAGGTGAGAATGACAAAATCCGAAAGCTCCGCCGCAATCTCTCCCATCACGGGACGCTTGGAGTGATCTCGATCCCCGCCGCAGCCAAAGAGACAAATGAGCTGCGCCTTTGTGATGGCTCGTGCGGTTTCCAAAATCTTTTCCAAGGCATCTGGTGTATGGGCATAGTCGATGATAACCGTGTAGGGTGCCGGGGTCGGCACCACCTCTACCCTGCCCTTCACGCCGGAGGCGGAACGGAGTGCCTTTGCCGTTTTCGCCAGCGGAATCCCCAAGGCGTGGCAGCAGGCGAGCACGCCCAAGGCGTTATCGACGCTGAAGTCACCGGGAATCCCCAGATGGACTCTTGCTTTTTCCCCCCCCTGCACTGCTGTAAACTCGATGCGATCCGCCCAAAGACGAATTTGCTTTGCCACAAGCTCTGCGCCGCTTCGCTCTTTTCCGAAGGTGTGGCGGATGCAGGGCACCGTTTCTGCAAAGAGCCGCCCTGTTTTGTCCTCCAGATTAAAGAACCCGTGCTCGCACTGATCAAAAAGGCGTTCCTTTGCCTGTCGATATGCCTCCATCGTCCGATGAAAATCCAAATGGTCACGGGTCAGGTTAGTGAATATCCCGCCTGCAAAGTGCAGTCCTGCGGTGCGATACAGGGCAAGTGCATGGGACGACACCTCCATCACAACATGGGTACAGCCGGCGGATTCCATCTGCGCAAGCAGGGCTTGCAGCGTATAGGCATCCGGTGTGGTGCGCTCTGCGGGCAGAACTTCCTCTCCAATCAAATTTTGATTGGTGCCGATCAGCCCCACCTTGGCATGGAGCGTCTGTTCTAACACTGCCTTCAGCAGATAGGTTGTGGTCGTTTTTCCGTTGGTTCCAGTGACGGCCAAAAGGGTCATACGGTCACCCGGATGACCAAACCAGTTGGCGGCGAGGTGTGCAAAGGTCTCTCTCGCATTTTCTGCCACCAGCCAAGGACCCTCTCGGTCGGGCGGTGTCTCGCAGAGGATGGCCGCCGCCCCTTTTTGAAGGGCTTCGTCAATAAAATTGGTTCCGTCCGCCTTACTTCCCTTGAATGCCGCAAACAGGGCACCGGGAAGCAAGGCTTTGGTATCGCAGGTAAGGGAAGTGATGCTGCACTCTTGAGCGACATAGCTTTTGAGTGCAACACCCTCCGTGAGCCGTGATAGCTTCAAGTGACACCTCCAAGGATGCTCTATCCGCTCAGGGTCTCATACTTAATCAATGAATTGGTCATCCTGAACGGCGTTGTCTGAAAACTTCACTTCCACTGCCGTGCCCGCTTCGAGGGGCGTACCTGCCGGAATCTCTTGACTGAACACCGTGCCATTCTCCGTTGTTCCAGTGGCATTCAGATACAGTCCCAGATTTTCCAACATAGTCTTTGCTGCATCGTAGGTTTGGCCGGAGAGATCCGGCATTTTCACGGTACCGTCCTCCTTCGGTGCGCCCAAATAGAGGACAATGGAGCTGCCGGGCGGCACGGAGCTACCCGCCGAGGGCGCCTGTTCGGTCACCGTAGTCCCTTCGCCGGAGGTTCTGTAATTCAAACCAAGGGCTGTCAAGGTTGCCTGTGCCTCCTGCACGGTATTACCCGTCAGGCGGGGAATGATGACACCAGAGGAGCCGCCGCTTGCTTCGCCGGATTTGCTGTAGCCCATGTAGTCTAAGATATTGGCAATCAGCTCACCTGCCATGGGTGCTGCCATACTACCGCCGCTGATATAGATGCCATCTGCGGTGGTGTTGGCACCGGGTACGCCGGGCTGCGGCCAGTCATAGCCCAAAAGGATGATAATTTCGGGGTCATCTGCCGGAGCGAAGCCGACAAACGAAACAATAACATGATCGTCGCTGTCCAATGTCTGCGAGCTGCCCGTTTTACCGCCGATGCGATAGCCTTCAACACGGGCATTTTTACCCGTACCGCCGACATCACCAACCACGCTTTCCATAAAGGAGCGCACCTGATCGGAGGTTTGCTGGCTGATGACCTGACGCACTTCATTCGGCTCGTGATAGCTGATGACGTTGCCGGCTTCGTCCGTCACGGACTGCACCAGATACGGCTCCATAAGATGTCCGCCGTTGATGGTGGCAGAGAGTGCCGTAACGAGCTGAAGGGGGGTCACCTGGAAACGCTGTCCGAAGGAAGCGGTGGCCAGGGAGGTAATTCCGCTGGGACTGATAAAGTCCTCTTTCTTCCAGAAATAGCTGTCAAATTCACCGGGAAGCTCAATGCCGGTTTTTTCGGTGAACCCAAAGTTCTCCCAATATTCATAAAACTTTTCTGCGCCCAGCTTCTGTCCCACATCAATCAGGGCGGGGTTACAGGAGTTCATCAGTGCCTTTCTCAGGTTCTGGCCGCCGTGGCCGCTTCGGGAGCTGCATCGGATATCCCAATCGCCCACATGAACCTTACCGGAGCAATAGAAGTGACTGTTCTCCGAAACAACACCCTCCTCCAAGCCGGCGGCAACGACAAGGGGTTTAAAGGTTGAACCTGGCTCATAGGAGGTATTGAGCAGCTTACTGTCCCACTGGGCAAACTGGGCGGCACTCAAAGCCTCTGCGTATTCCTCCTCGGATATCATCGGATTCTTTTTCATCTCTTCGAGCTTTGCCGCCGTTTCCGGGTCGTTGATGGCATTCGGATGATTCAGGTCATATTCCGGATTACTTGCCATCGCCAAAACGGCACCGGTTTTCGGCTGCATGACGATACAAAAGGCGCCATTGATGACGTTAAACTTTTGGATGCCCTCTGCCAGCGTTTTTTCTGCATACATTTGAATGGTCGCATCAATGGTGGTATGTACATCATAGCCATTGAGTGCATCCGTATAGTTGGAATAGGAGGAGGGCATTTCCGTGCCGGATGCATTTTTCTCAATGATCATGCGGCCGTCCTTCCCTGCCAGCTGATCATTATAGAGTGCTTCCAAGCCATAGGCACCTTGGTTCTGCTTATTGACAAATCCAACAACCTGAGAGGCCAAGGTGGAATAGGGATAGTAGCGTTTGGAAGCGTCTGTCAAGAAGATGCAGGTTTCCAGATCATTTTCGTCCACAAACGCACGCACCTGATCGGCAACATCATCTTCCACCTTGGTGGCCAGCTGCTGCCAAGCGGAATTCGTCTTATTCAGACGATCCATGATCTCCTGACGGTCAATCTTCAAAATTTTAGACATCTCGTCGGCGATGAGGTCATAGGTACTCTGGAGCTTTTGCTTCTGTTCGGATTCAATCGCCTTGGGGGAGCGTGGGTTTCCGAACTCATCCTTGGTATCTACCTTTGCAAACTGGAGGACATCGCGGGGAGAGAGAATCACGTTTTGCACGGGGCCGCTAATGGCCAAAATTGCCCCGTTGCTGTCGTAAATCGTGCCGCGGTTGGCGGTGGTAGAAATTTCTCTTGTCTGCTGGGTCACGGCCTTTTCGGAGAGGGTATCATGCTGCACCACCTGTAGCTGCCAAAGCTTGGCAAAGAGGATGAGGAAGGTTGCGATGCCGAAAATGGCGCCCAGAATCAAAATACGGCGCATTCCCTGACCATCCATACGGCGGTCCTTGGGACGCATCGAACCGCCGTCGTTCTTTTGCTTGAATGCCATAGAAGGGTTCCACCTGCTTTCTGTTTCTGTGTAAGATGAGGGCGCAAGAAATTCATTTTCTCACACCCTCACACCTTCATTTCTATCTTATGTATTCTGCAATCAGAAATATTCCTTGACCGCAGAAATGAATTCTTTTGCAAGGAAAATGAGCTTCTCTCCTACGTTTGATTCCTTATAGTATTCCACACCATCCGGCTCGGAAAGCTCCAAGGTGTAAGTCTGCCAATCCTGAACCTTGGTCATTTGACCCGTGGTCAGCATCGTGGTTTCAATTTCCTGCAAATCATAAGCCAATTCATATTGTGCCATCAGTCTGGTTTGTTCTGTTTGGAGCTGGCTGAGCTGACCACGCAAATCCACGACCTGATCGTTGATCATCACGAGCTTGGCATAGCTGATGAGTGTTAGAATCACGACCAGTGCCACGGCAAGAATCGCCACCACCGCCGCAGGTGCTCTCACCTTAGCGGCTTTTTTCTCCACATGCACCACGGGGGCTGTCATCTGGCTTACGTTCTGTTTTGGTCTTTTGGTCTGTTTCTGCCCATTCGGTTCCGTTTTCGGGCGAACAGGCTGGGATTGCTTTGTTCGCCTTTGTTGCTGCTGCATAGGCATCTCCACCGTTGTCATCTTCAGCGCTGCATTTCCGTCGTATGCAACGTTGCTGCTATAGACTTTTGCACCCACGATTTCATTCACCTCATCCTGTTTATTGCGCCTTGTGCGTCCGCACTTTTTCCGCCACACGCAGCTTAGCACTGCGGGCACGGGGATTTTCCTCCAGCTCCTGCTGGCTGGGCAGGATAGGCTTCCGGCTGATGAGCTTCACCTGCGGCATTTTTCCACACACGCACACCGGAAAGTTTGGTGGGCAGTCGCAGCCCTTAGCCGCCACCGCCAATTCGGATTTTACAATGCGGTCCTCCAACGAATGGAAGGAGATGACCGCCAATCGACCGCCGGGGGCAAGCCGTGGGATTGCAGCCTGCATCATGTGAGAGATGGCGGAAAGCTCATCATTCACAGCGATGCGAATCCCCTGAAAGGTTCGCTTGGCGGGATGCTGTTTTTCTCGCAAAGCGGCGGCAGGCATAGCAGAGCGGATGACCTCCACGAGCTGACCTGTCGTTTCAATGGGGTGTTCCTGCCGCACACGTTCGATGGCGGCAGCGATGAGAGGGGCATAGCGTTCCTCGCCGTATTGGAACAGAATCCGTCGAATTTCCTCCCGTGACCATTCGTTCACGACGGTACCGGCTGTCAGGGCATCATCCTGATTCATCCGCATATCAAGGGGGGCATCGTGCATATAGGAGAAGCCACGTGCGGGGTCATCCAGCTGAGGGGAGGAAACGCCCAAATCAAACAGCATACCATCCACGCCGGGGATTTCTGCCTTGTCCAGAAGCTCTGCCAGATCGCCGAAGTTTCCGTGCAGAAAGGTAATGCGGTCGGCATAGGGAGCCAGACGAACGCTGCCCTCTGCGAGTGCTTGGCTGTCTCGATCAATACAAATGAGGCGACCGCCCTGCGTCAGACGTTTGGCAATTTGTTCGGAATGCCCACCTCGCCCCAAGGTTCCGTCCACATAAAGCCCCTCGGGCTTAATTTGAAGGGCCTCGATGCATTCCTCTAGGAGGACGGGGCGGTGTGCATAGTCTACGCTCATCATTCAAACTCCTCTGGAACCGACTGTTCCGTTTTCATTCTCTATATTGTCGTGTACAGGGGGAGGGACACGCCCTCCATGGTGAACTATCTGTCTCCATTTTACAAGTAAGACAAGTCAGGCGGACGCTTTTTTAATAGTAAGAAGCATCCTGCCTAAGTAGTACCATTATAAAAGCATTCCCTGTAAAAATCAACTGTTTTTTGGAACTGGACCCTTATCTTACAAAATCTGGAAATCTCGAATGATTGGAAGGAAGCGGAGCTGGCTATCGTTTTCTATCGGGCGGAGCAAAAAGCAGAGGGACTGCGGACTGCTTCTGCTTTTTTCTGCAGAAAGCAATAAAAAATCTTGTCCGCCTACTAAAAAATCGAGAACATTTCGCCGTTTGGCGTCAAAAAAAGAGACATTGCACCTCGCAACAGGGATCACGCCCCCTTGCCTGCAATGCCTCTTTTCAGTTTCGTATCTTAGTCTTCTTCGTCTTCTTCTTCGTCTGCCTCGGCGTCATACATGGCACGGCGGCTCTGCTTTAATGGGGCAGCTTCCATGGCATCCAAAAGGCTGCGGAACTTGGCACGGGAATTTTTGACCTCATCATAGGCATCCGCTACAGCTTCTTCCATGCGGCGGAGGGTATCCTCGCAGTATTCATTGGCAAGGCGCTTGAGTCTGTTGCACTGTTCTTCAGCGGCTTCCAGCATGGCTTCGGCTCTTTCCTCAGCCTGACGAACCAACACATCTTCATCCACAAGATGATTGGCATAGTCCTCTGCACGCTTCCGCATGGTTTCCACTTCACGCTCTGCGGAGGCCATATATTCGTTGCGTCCTGCCACGATTTCCTTCGATCTTTTAATTTCGGTGGGCATTTCTGCCTTCACGTCATCGATCATGTCGAGAACGCGCTCTCGATCGATCATACATTTTTCGCTGCTGAGGGGCACGTTTTTGGCTTCTTCGATTTCGGTATATAAAACGTCCAACAGTTCTTCAATATTATCTACCATCGCACTCATCGCTCCTTATATTTAGTTTTTCCTTTACATCGTCAAGGATTTCTCTGGGTAAAAACTCGCTGAGATCTGCATGATATCGAGCCAATTCCTTGGCAACAGAGGAGCTGAGGTAGGTATATTTCTCACTGGAGGGGAAAAACACCGTGTCCAAATCAGGATTCAGCTTACCGTTGATCATGGCCATCTGCACTTCCTGTTCGTAGTCCGACACTGCACGCAGACCCTTCACCAACACACGAGCACCCTTCTGCTTTGCATAATCCGCTACGAGACCGTAGCTCACATCGAAGTCTACATTGTCAACTTGAATGCTTTTACGCAGAAGCTCAATTCGTTCCTCCGGCGTAAAGAGGCCACCGTTTTTTTTGGAATTCACCATCACGCAGACGATAACCTTTTCAAACGCTGCGGCAGCTCGTTTGATGATATTGATGTGGCCTAGCGTAACCGGATCAAAGCTTCCCGGATAAATTGCGGTCTTCATACAACTTGGTCCTTTCCTTTGCCCGGCATCTATGCCAAATCAATCCGTCGTGCGGCGATACAGGGCTGTCTTGATTCTCCCATAGCGATATTCTTTCTGTAAGCGGTACGGGAGTGAAATCTCAGGCCAACCTGTATTTGACCCATTTTCGCAAACTATTATACCATTTTCGGACACAATGTCAATCGCTTCTACAGCTTCCAGCGCCTTTTCGAGCAGATTCCCATAGGGCGGGTCCAAAAACACCAAATCAAACTTCTCTCGGCACCGTGTCAGGAACGCCAGATAGTCTCCTTGGACGACTGTAGCCCGTTCTGTCAGCTCTGTCCGCTGCAAATTTTCTCGAATCAGTGCGACAGCATCCTTCCGCAAATCCACAAAGGTACAGTGAGCCGCCCCACGGGATAGGGCTTCAATTCCCATCTGTCCGGTGCCGCCGAACAGGTCGAGCACACGCCGTCCTTCCACTTCAAATTGAATGCTGGAAAAAACACCCTCCTTCACTCGGTCTGTGGTGGGGCGAGTCTCCTCCCCCTTCAGCTCTCCGAGGCGTTTTCCCCGTGCCGTACCGGTAATCACTCGCATGGTGACTCCTCCTTTTTTTCCGTGGGGGTCTCCCCCGTTTCCTGTGTTCTGAAATATTGATACACCGTCTGCGCCGTTTTCGTCGGCAGGACGGTCTCCAAGTCCTGTAAGCTTGCCTGCCGAATCGCCCGCAGGCTTCCGAAGCGTTTTAAGAGCTGCTTACGGCGCACTGTTCCAACCCCGGGTATGCTCTCCAGCGTGGAGACAATCCCGCTTTTGCTGTGCTGCTTGTGATGAAAGCCGACGGCCGCTCTGTGGGTCTCCTCTTGGATCTGTCCGATGAAAGCAAAGAGTGCGGGAACTGCCTGAATGCCGATTTCATGCCCTTCCGCCGTCACCAAGGCTCTGGTGCGGTGGCGGTCGTCCTTAACCATACCAAAGACGGGAATATCCAGCTCCAACCGCTGCAAAACACGACGAGCCACGGCGGCGTGGGTATCTCCCCCATCGATAAGCAGCAGATTGGGGGGACTTGCAAAGCCCTCCTGCTTATCCGCTGCAAAGCGGCGGGATAGTGTCTGCTCCATGGAAGCATAGTCATCCGGCTTGTCCATATCCCGTATTTTAAAATAGCGATAGGCAGCACGACGGGGCTTTCCGTCCTCAAACACGGTCATAGCAGAGACAATATCCGAGGCACCCGTATTGGAGATATCATACGCTTCGATGCGACCGGGCGGCGCCGCCAGCCCAAGCGTTTCTGCCAGGAGCGTTAAAATACGGGCGGTTCTCTCCTCCTTGGTGGTTACCCGCTCGCATTCCTCCCGGGCATTTTCCGCTGCCATACGAATCAGATCCATCTTTGCCCCACGCTGGGGCGTTAAAAGCTCCACCCGACGTTCCGCCCGCTGGGACAGCCAGCGTGCCAAAGAGACCTCGTCCTCCACGTCAAGGGGCAGGAGAATTTGTCGGGGTAATATCCCTCTTTTTTCATAATATTGGAGTAAAAATGCCGAGAGCAGCTCTCCCTCCTGCTCCCCTTCTGTCGGAAAAAATGCCAAATCTCTGTCGGCAAGCTCCCCATCCCGAAAGTGCAGCACGGCCACCGCCGTACGAACCTCACCCCGATACAGCCCCAAAACGTCCGTATCCGCCAAATAGGCTCGTACGACCTTCTGCCGCTTGCCAAGGAGCGTAATGGCTCGTAACCGATCACGCAGAAGAGCCGCTTTTTCAAACGCAAGCGCTTCGGCAGCTTGGGTCATTTCCTCGGTCAGCTCGGCGGTCAGTTCCCCGAATTTCCCCTCCAACAGCCGTACGGCTTGGGCGATGGCACGGGCATAGTCCTCCTGCGGCTGTTCCGTTCGGCAGTAGCCGTCACACCGCCCCATCTGGTGATTCAGGCAAGGGCGTTCCTTGCCGATATCCCGCGGAAATTTCCTGCTGCAAGTGGGAAGTTTAAAGGCTAAGCATAGGGCATCGATGATTTTCTGTGTATCATTCCGCCCCGCAAACGGCCCAAAATAGCGGGCGCCGTCCGCCGCCATGCGCCCCACCATAGAGAACCGTGGGTATGGCTCCTTGATCGGCAAACGGATATACGGATAGCCTTTCCCATCCTTGAGGAGAATATTATAATGGGGCTGATGCCGCTTGATGAGGGAGGACTCCAAGACCAAGGCTTCAAATTCCGAGCCGGCGACAATGGTATCGAAGTGGTCAATCTGGGCGACCATCTTTCTCGTCTTTTCGGTATGGGCGGCTTGGTCGTGGAAATATTGTGAGACACGGTTTTTGAGTGCCTTCGCCTTCCCCACATAGATCACGGTGCCGACTCGATCCATCATGAGATAGACGCCGGGCTTGAGGGGCAAGCTGTGCGCTTTTTCCTTCAGTTCATCAAAGGTCAATGGATTCCCCCCCTGCAAAAATAAAAACTAAAAAAAGCACCGCTTTTGCGGTGCTTTTTCTGCCTCTTGTTTAAAATCAGTCGGCAAAGTCAGAGCCGATCAGCTCTACCAATGCATCTACCGCATCCTTTTCGTCGGTGCCGTCTGCAATGAGGTCAACCGTGCTTCCCTTGATGATACCAAGAGACAAAACACCGAGCAAGCTCTTTGCATTGACTCTCTGCTCATCCTTTTCGACCCAAATGGTGCTTTTGAATTCGTTTGCCTTCTGAATAAAGAAGGTTGCAGGTCTTGCATGAAGACCAACCTGGTTATTTACGGTTGCTTGTTTAATATACATAAAGAATTCCCTCCATTTTCTTCCCATGGATACTGTCATAAGAATATCAAATTTCCGCCTGTCCGTCAATGCTATTTTTCATGTGAATACGTAGAATTTGTGCTATTTTTTTGATACTTTTGCAAAAGGGTCTCGTTTTCTACTTCAGCTCCACGATCGTCACGCCGCTTTCGCCCTCTCCGAAGCGTCCCAAGCGGAAGCTGCTCACACCCTTACAGCGTTTCAAATACTGCTGCACGGTCTGCCGCACGGCACCAGTTCCCTTTCCGTGGATGACGGTGACCTGCGTTAGATTCCCCACAATGGCTCTGTCTATGAATTGACTGAGCACCATTTCCGCCTCATCCGTCATCATACCACGCAAATCGACCTCTGCCTTGGCGCCCAAGCTGCGGAGCTTATGCTCTGTGCGGCGGATATATTGCTTGGTTTCCTTTTGCGCCTTGGTTTCTCCCTCGACCACACGAACCTCCTCCTGCTTGGCGGTGATCCGCAGGATGCCGGCTTGAATTTGCAGCATCCCGTCCTTATTGACCGTAAGGACAGAGCCTTGGGTTCCGGTTTTCAGAATGGTGACGGTCTCGCCCTTCTTGGCGGGACGCACCATGGGAGGCGGTGCAGCCTTTTCTTCTTTCCCCAGCCTTCCCTCTGCCTCGTTCAGCCGATGCCGCAGATCGGCACGCTGGTCGTTGGTTTTCTGCCAGTCGGCTTCCTTGGCGGCACGCTTTTTCATGTCGTTCAGCTCTTTGAATACAGCGTCTGCAGTGCGGCGGGCATCCTCGAGAATTTCCCGTGCCTCTGCCTTCGCCTTTGCTTCGTTTCGCTCCTTTTCCTTTTGGAGCGAATCTCGGTACTGCTGTGCCTTGGCCGCCGCCTGTTCCATCTCATAGCGGAGCTGAGCCGCCCGTTTCTGTTCCTTTTCCATCTCCTGTCGCTGCTCATCTAATTTGGTGAGCACATCCTCAAAGCGAATGTTTTCGGCACTCACCCGCTCGTTCGCCTTTTGGATGATTTCCTCCGAAAGCCCCAAGCGTTTGGAAATGGCAAAAGCGTTGGATTTGCCAGGAATCCCCACCAGCAGGCGGTAAGTAGGTGCCAAGGTCTCGACATCAAATTCGCAGGAGGCATTTTCCACGCCCTGTGTGGTCATCGCATAGACCTTGAGTTCGGCATAGTGCGTGGTGGCGGCAACCAATGCACCGCTTTTCCGTGCGTGCTCAATGATCGCCGCTGCCAGTGCAGCACCCTCTACGGGGTCGGTACCGCCGCCCAATTCGTCAAAGAGGATGAGGGTTTCGTCGTCCGTTTCCTCCAGCATTCCGACGATGTTGCTCATGTGAGAGGAAAAGGTGGAAAGAGATTGTGCGATGGATTGCTCGTCACCGATATCCGCCAGCACACGGGAGCAAATTCGAATGCTGCTGCTCGTCCCGGCGGGGATATGCAGCCCACACTGTGCCATCAGGGTCAGCAGCCCCAAGGTTTTCAGGGTGACGGTTTTACCGCCGGTGTTGGGACCGGTAATGACCAAGGTATCAAAGTGTTCACCCAGCGTCAAATCATTGGCGACGGCGATTTTGGGGTCAATCAGGGGGTGTCGGGCTTTGTTGAGGCAGATCGCTCGTTGCGAGAGTGTCGGCTCCATCGCCTTCATCTGCACGGAGAGCTTTCCACGGGCAAAGATGAGATCCAAGACGATGAGGATATCGTAATCCTGACTGATATTTTCTTTGAAGGCTGCCGCCTCGGCAGAAAGCTCCGCCAAAATGCGGTCGATTTCCTTTTCCTCCCGCACCTGTAATTCTCTCAGCTCGTTGTTTGCCTTCACGACGGCCATTGGCTCGATAAAAAACGTAGAGCCGGAGCCGGAGAGGTCATGCACCAAGCCGGGCACTTCGTTTTTAAATTCTGACTTCACCGGCACCACATAGCGGCCGGAACGCATGGTAATGATGCTTTCCTGCAAATACTTCGACTGGTTGGAGGAAATGAGGCGTTGCAGAATATCCCGCACCTTCCCCTCCATGCTCCGCATATGGCGGCGGATGGAGGCCAGCTCGGGGCTGGCGGAGTCGGCAATTTCGCCCTCGCCCACGATGGAGCCTGTGATTTTCTCCTCTAAGTAGCGATTGGGGTGGAGAAGAAAAAACAAGGGGTCGAGCACGGTTTTCTTTTCCCCTTCGCCGTATTCCTTCGCAGCGCGTGCGGCTTTTAAAACGGCGGCGATGCTTAGAAGCTCACTGGTATTGAGTGTGCCGCCCATGTCGGCTCGTTGCAGGGAATTTCGCACGGGCTTCACGCCGTAAAAGGACGGCGACCCCTGTAAAATCATCATTTCCACAGCGGCAGAGGTCTCCTTCAGCCGTTTTGAGACATCCACCGGGTCATGTATGGGGCGGAGCGCTTTGGCACGCTGTTTCCCCTCCTCCGTGACGGCCTGCTCTGCCAGCAGCTCTAAAACACGGGGCAGCTCTAGGGTTTGTATGGATTTTTCAAAAAGCTCTGTCATAGGCTTTTCCCTCCGATTTCATGGTATGGAAACAGTTTCTTATAATAATCCAAGGTACGGAAGCCCCGCTCCTGCTGG
>CAYQRI010000003.1:0-57442 GCA_964420085.1 uncultured Ruminiclostridium sp. | reverse complement strand
TATCGTTCCACGGGCACATCCCTCGTGTGTCGTTCCACGGGCACATCCCTCATGTATCGTTCCACGGGCACATCCCTCGTGTGTCGTTCCACGGGCACATCCCTCATGTGTCGTTCCACCGGTAATTGATTCAACAAAACAATGATAATGTGTATGTGGTTAGGCATTATTACAAAATTATCAATCCTCAGATTAAATTCGTCTTCCAATTTATTCAACCATTTTATTAGGGTTTGTTCCGGAATTTTAGGAACGACACATGGGTCGTTCCCTACGATGTGGAATAATTCTTGGCGATTTTTGGTGCATATGGTAACGAAATACGCTCCATTTCGGGAATAATCATATCCTTTTAATCGATTTGGCTTGCGTTGTCGCATCATTACAAACCACCTCCACCACAAACTGACGTACCACTTTGGCGGTCAATTTTTCCTGTCCTAAAAATGCATTGATTCGGTTTTCAACTTCTATATCAAGCTGCATTTCCTCAAAAAACAGGCTGTCCTGCTTCTTCATCAGTTCCTGCCGTTTTTGAGTTAGTTGCCGTTGTAGCGTGATGGTTTGCATCCGATTTCCTGTGACAGCTTGCAATGCCTGCACCAACCGTTTGACCTCTAACTGCAAATCATCTATGGCATGAGATAAATCGGATTTCCCGATTTTTGCCCGCTGCTTGATACGCTCCACTTCCACGGCCTGAGCATCCGTCCGTATTTCTTTCTTTAAAAGCGCATCAATGGGCACAAGCCGATCAAGAAAATGGCTTGTTGAGGAAGTTCTGAGCCAGCATGGTGCCTTGTGTCCATCTTCCCAAAGTTCATCGGGAGTCAAAGACAAAATCTCTTTACATCTGTCGTGACTCAGTATCTCATCCCGTTTCGTTTTACCGATAAGCAAAGGGATATCTTTCACAATCTTTTCTTCTGTTCTGATTTTCACCATATAGAGAGCTATTTCACACGGCTCAATCTCAGCTTGAAGCTTCATTTTTCCTATATCCGAACATTCTAATTCATGCAGAATCCCTTGTCCGATGATACTTGTGAGAGTGATTCTTCCGTACCTTGGCTTAAAGTCTTTTGCCATTCCATACTCTTTTTGTGATGTATAGGGTTTGTTGCGACTGCCTGTCCAGTAATAAAAAAGGACGGGCAATTTCTCATATTCGGTTGCTGTAATCGTCCGTTTTGTTTCGTTAATTTGATAGTAGCAATCGTTGTGAGAAATATTATAGATTTTGAAAAAATATTTTGCAAGCTCCCATAAGTCACTGTTTACTTCCTCCGTACGAGATTCTATATAGTTCGGCGCAAGCTTTAACTTGTTTGCAAGCTCTCTTGTGAAGGTGGTAAAAAGGATATTTTCCGCTGAGGATATAAGCTCTTTGTTTTCTTCTTCGTGCAGTGAAAGTGTTTCCTTGTAATCCGCTTCAATCTTTGCGGCAGTTCGCACTTTTTCATTTAGCATAGTAAAAGCAGTATCCAGAGTATCGCAAAAGCCCCCCACAACCTCATCGCTCAGTCCAAATACACCATCAGCCACCAGCATTCGCTTGTTGACAAGCTCTAATTTTCGTACATCCGCAAAGTTGTTTTTGTCAATGAAGGAGAGGACCACTACATCATTTTCTTGTCCTAAGCGATGGCAGCGGTCAATTCGCTGCTCCATCTTCAACGTGTTATATAATAAATCATACTGAACCACAAAGGAACACTGTTCTAAGTTAAATCCTCTCGCCCCAAGGTCGGTAGAGATAAGAACTTGGGCAGTCTCCTGAAACGCTCTGATGGCAGAATAATCGGTAGAACCATTATAAATTACAGTAGGATACTCCTCTTTCAGAATCATATATAAATAATGTTGCGTGACAAGACTTTCTGTAAAAATGAGAACCTTCTGTAGGGCACCGATTTTCTTTTGCAGACGAAAGACCTTTACTAAGGCTTTTTGCAGAACGATTGTTTTGGCATCGATGGGAATACGTTCTCCCAACTGTATCATTGCCTGTATTTCATCTCTTTCATTTTGACTCTCAGCACAAGATATTCCATCCTCGCAGAGTCGTTTTTTGACTCTTTTTAAGGTTTGTAAAATAGCGGCAGTAGACGAGCCATATAGTCCTAAAAGCCGTAGGCTCAAATCATAAGCATTGATTTCAGGAAATGCAATGCTGTGCTCCTTTTGACAGTAGGAAAACAGCAGGGAATACAAGTCCTGTTCTGATTTTGATTTTGTATATTCGTAGGTGACCGGAATACGCTTTGGTACCTTAGCATATTGTTTTGCCTGCTCTCGTAACGTTCTGAAGCAATACTTACTCACCTTTTCGGCAAGCTCCGGATAGTTTTCCGGCTTTCGTAGGTATCTCTGCAAAAATTCTTGTTCGGTGGGTAGTATGGATTCATCTATGAAATAGAGCAGGCCATATAAGTCCATAATATTCTTTTCAATGGGGGTTCCTGTTAGTAACAGCTTAAAAGCGGTGCTTGCAATATGTTTGAGGGTGCGAGCTTGCTTGTTGCCGGTCTGATACACAGAGCTGAGTGCCGTGGCTTCTTCAAAAGCGATCACATCCCATACAACCTGTGAGGCAAGCTCTTGTTGCTGCGTCAAAAAATCATAGGTGGTGATGATAAGAGCATCCTGCAAAAATGGGTTTTCTTGAGCGTTCAAAAAATTCTGGTCACGGGTGTTTTTCAAAACCATATAGGGAATGGTATAGTATTGCTCCAATAGTCTGACCCATTGGGAGAGTAAATCTCCATTGGGAATGACCAGAAGTAATCTGTTTTTGCCTTCGTACCATTTCTCAGTGAGAATCATCATGGCTTCGTGGCTTTTTCCCATGCCGCTTTCATCGCATAGAATGACACCATTTTGATAGCGAGAGTGGAGTGCAAAATTGGCGGCGGCTATTTGGAAGGGAAATATTTTAATGTCAGAGGAGGAAAATACAGGAAGCAGGGCATCGTCATCGGATAAATTTTCTAATTCTCTTGCTTTGTAGTAGGCATAAAAAGACAGTGCAGACACTATACAATCCTCCCTCTTGAAAAGTAGATTTTTATCTATAAACTGCACTTAATTATACGGTATATATATATTGATAGCAAGGTGCAAGAACATGAAATGGACTCTTATATGGTATTATCATTGTTTTTATCACGTTTTTGAATTTGACTATAGACGCTAATCTAAAAGTGAGCCACTCGCACCCAAACGCTGACCAATTTGTGAGCCACACAAAAAAGCCTGTATAATGGCGGTAACGGCATTATACAGGCGATAGCGGAACGCTTGGGACATGAAAAGGTAGAAACCACCTTAAACATCTATAGCCACCTTTATCCAAATAAGCAAGTAGAGGTAGCCAATCGACTGGATAGCTGTTGGGGAAGCACTGAGCTGTAGCCAGAATGTAGCCAGAGACAAAGGGAAAGCCCCAAAAACCCTTGATAAATAAGAGTTTTTGGGGCAGAAAATTTTTATTCCCACTCAATCGTTCCGCTGGGCTTCGGCGTCAAGTCGTAAAGAACTCGATTGATTCCCTTCACCTCGTTGGTGATGCGGTCTGTGATCTTTTTCAAGATGGCATACGGGACTTCTTCGATTTCTGCGGTCATAGCATCGACGGTATTCACCGCACGAATGATGACAGGCCAATCAAAGGTGCGCTTGCCATCACGCACACCCACGGATTTAAAGTCAGGAATTGCGGTGAAGTATTGCCAGACCTTGCCTTCCAGACCGTTTGCAGCAAATTCCTCACGCAGAATCGCATCGGATTCACGCAAAGCCTCCAAGCGGTCTCTGGTGATGGCACCCAAGCAGCGGACACCCAAGCCGGGACCGGGGAAGGGCTGACGGAAAACCATGCCGTCGGGCAGACCAAGTGCCTTGCCCACAACACGAACCTCATCCTTAAAGAGGAGTTTCAACGGCTCAACCAACGAAAACTTCAAATCCTCAGGCAGACCGCCAACGTTGTGGTGGGCCTTCACGCCGTCGCTCTCCAAAATGTCGGGATAAATGGTGCCTTGTGCCAAAAATTCAATGTCATCCAGCTTACGGGCTTCCTCTTCGAAAACACGGATAAACTCGTTGCCGATGATTTTACGCTTCTTTTCGGGTTCGGCTACATTTGCAAGCTTGTCCAAGAAACGATCGGTTGCATCGACATAAATCAGGTTGGCATCCATCTGGTTGCGGAATACCTCGATGACACCTTCAGGCTCGCCCTTACGCAGCAGACCATGGTTTACGTGTACGCACACCAGCTGCTTTCCAATGGCTTTGATGAGAAGTGCCGCGACAACAGAGGAATCTACGCCGCCGGACAGAGCGAGCAGAACCTTTTTGTTGCCGATTTGTGCCCGAAGAAGCTCCACCTGCTCTGCAATGAACGCATCTGCAAGGGCCGGGGAAATGATGCGTTCCATCGCATCGGGACGTTTGTTGGTTTCCATATCGGTTATCCTCCTTCTGGATGTTTCAACACGGGTAGAAAATAAAATATCATAGCACCCTGCTGCTATGACACACAATACAGGGAACAAAGCAAAAGACTTACCAAAACGCCGTCCCCATGCAAAGTTTCACCGCAAAATTGAGTTTTCCTACTGTTTAAAAAAATCTCACAATTCCCTCAAACATTCTATAACAGAAGATATTATAGCATCATTGTAGGAGAAGTGATACTCTTTTTCGCAGGGATTCAAAATTTTTCTACATAGAACAAAGACGAGATTCCAAAAAAACCCTCCTTTTATGAAAGATACCAAAAGAGAGAATCCATCACCTGTGGATTTATCCCCTCATTTTGTCTTCGTTGCTATTTTATGCTTTTTGTACTATACTATTTATAAAATATAACCATACAACGACCTATAAAAGATGGAACATAAGGAGCTGGCTCTATGAAATTTTTTCATCTCTCCGACCTCCATATCGGAAAGCGAGTGAATGGCTTTTCTATGCTGGAGGATCAGGACTATATTTTAAAACAGATTTTGCAGGAAATAAGAACCGAAAAACCGGATGGCATTTTCATTGCCGGGGATGTCTATGATAAGCCTATTCCATCCGCCGAAGCGGTTGGGCTGTTTGATGACTTTCTTGTCCTGCTTTCTGGGCTTTGCCCTCATATTTTTCTCATCAGCGGAAATCATGATTCGCCGGAGCGGCTTGCATTTGGGGGAAGACTCATGCAATCAAATGGGATTCATATTTCTCCTGTGTATCACGGCAGCGTGGAGCCGATTTCGCTACAGGATGCAGAGGGTGTGACTGACGTGTATCTTCTGCCCTTTGTCAAGCCGGCTCATGTCCGTTCCTTTTTTCCGCAGCATGAGATCACCTCCTATACGGATGCCCTGAAAACTGCGATGGAAGGGATGATTCGAAATCCTGACCATCGGAATATTTTGGTGACCCACCAATTTGTCACCGGTGCCCTTCGGTCGGATTCCGAGGAGGTTTCTGTGGGCGGCTCCGACAATGTGGAGGCTTCGGTCTTTGCGGGGTTTGACTACGTTGCCTTGGGTCATATTCATCGTCCGCAGACCGTCGGGGCGGAATACATCCGCTATTCGGGGACACCACTCAAATACTCCTTTTCCGAGGCGGGGCATGAAAAATCACTCACGGTGGTGGAGACAGAAGGGATGCGTGGCGTTTCGATCCGAACCATCCCGCTCCGTCCCAAACGAGACCTGCGGGAGCTGCGGGGAACCTATCTGGAGCTGACCGCAAAGGACAGCTATGACGGAACCAATACAGATGACTATATCCACATCACCCTCACGGACGAAGAGGATGTGCCCGATGCGATGGCAAAGCTTCGGGTCATTTATCCCAATCTGATGAAGCTCACCTACGACAATACACGCACACGAACCCAAACAGAGATTGAGGGGGCGGAGGCTGTGGAGGAACGTTCTCCCTTGGCGCTGTTTGCAGAATTTTACGAACGGCAAAATAATATGCCCATGAGCGACGAGCAGACAAATTTTTGCAAGTCTCTGGTGGAGCGCATTTGGGAGGGACAGGCATGAGACCGATCACCTTGACAATTTCCGCCTTTGGGCCGTATGCAAAGCGTGTTTGCATTGAAATGGATCAGTTGGGCAAGAACGGGCTCTATCTCATCACGGGTGACACAGGCGCCGGGAAAACCACGATTTTTGATGCGCTGACCTTTGCGCTGTATGGTGAAGCCAGCGGCAGCAATCGAGCACCGGAAATGCTGCGCTCAAAATATGCTGATGCAGATACCCCGACAGAGGTAGAGCTTCTCTTTTCGTATGCGGGTCAAGAATATACGGTTCGGCGGAACCCGACCTATCTGCGTCCGGCGAAGCGTGGCACGGGGATGACAGAACAAAAGGCAGGGGCGACTCTGATCTTTCCCGATGGACGTATTGTGACAAAGCCGACAGAGGTCACGGAAAGCATTCGCACCCTGATGGGGGTTGACCGAAACCAGTTTGCGCAGATTGCCATGATCGCACAGGGGGATTTTCTCAAGCTACTGCTCGCCGATACCAAGGACAGGCAGTCCATTTTTCGAGAGATTTTTAAAACGGGACACTATCAAGCGTTACAGGAGCAGTTGAAGTCGGAGTCAGGAAAAATGAATGCGTTGTGTGAGCGTGCGAAGGGAAGCATCCATCAATACATAGACGGCATCCTCTGCGACGAAGGAAATCCGCTTTTGGGGGCGGTAGAAAAGGCGAAAAGAGGAGAACTGCTCACGTCAGAAGTCCTTGAGTTGCTTGAAAACCTATTGAAAAACGATGCAGAGCAAGTAAAATCACTTGACGAAAAAGAGGAGCGTGTCAGCCGGAGACTGGAGGCGCTTCAAACGATATTCGATCAAATAGCGGAGCGGAAAAAGCGAATTGAGACCTTGGCGCAGCTGCGTGCGACACAAACCCAGCAGCTTGAGGAGGCTACCAAAGTAAAAGGTCGTTTAGAGACCGAACAAGCAAAGGAAGGGGAGCGGGACGCAATCGAGCAAGCGCTTGCCCTTCTGGATGCGGAATTTCCACGCTATGACGAGCTGATGCAAACCGAGCTACAATATAGAGAGAAGCAAAGCGAAGCAGACAAAAAAGTGGAGGCTCTCGTCCAAGAAACAACGGAACAGTCCACCCGCTTGGATGAACTCATGAGATGCAAGGCAGAGCAGAACGAGCTGCAATCCGCAGGGGAGGAACGGGAAAAGTTAATACATGAAAGAACCCGTTTGGAGGAGACCTTGGGGGGATATCGGGACATCTACGCCGCCCTACAAGCGTATGAGGGGTATTGCAAGGCATATCTCGATGCGGAGGAAGCCTGTGAGCTGACCGTGCAAAGGAGGGAAGCCGCACAGTGCGAAAAAGAAACCTCCGCGCAGACCATTGAAGCTTGGAAAAGGGAAGAGGAGCGCTTGCAAAATGCAGGCGAGGAACGGGAGCGTCTGCTCCGTGCTGAGGGGGAAGAAAAAAGCAAGCTCGAAGCACTTACGACACTTTTAGATGAATTGAGCAGCTATCGCAAGGGGCAAGAAAGGCTGGTTGCCGCACAGCGAAGCTATGAACTGGCCGCAAGAGAGGCGAATGCCTTGCATACCGCCTACTTACAAAAAAATAAGGCATTTTTAGACGAGCAGGCAGGTATTTTAGCTGAACACTTAGAAGAAGAAAAGCCCTGCCCTGTGTGTGGCAGTGTCCACCACCCAAGACCTGCGCAGAAATCGCAGGAAGCCCCCTCAGAAGCAGAGCTGAACCGTGCACACAAGGAAGCCCTTGCAGCACAGGAGAGGGAAACAGCAGCCAGTGTGGAGGCAGGAAAGCAAAAGGGTGTATTGGAGAAGCAGGGCGCACAGGTGAAGCGGCAGCTTGAGAAGCAATTAGGGAGACATCGCACAGAGGAATGGGAAGACGTGCTTGCCATGGCGATCCAGAGGGCACGAGAAGGACTGCTTACACGACAGGAAGCCATCAAAAGTGCAGACAAACGTGTGAGAGAAAAGGGCATTGTTCAAAAAAAGCGAGAACAAGCCGAGTCTGCATTCAAAAAGCAGGGACTTCTCATCGAAGCACTCTCGTCAGAATGTGCGGAGGCAGAAAGCAAAAAAAGTGGTTTCCAGGGACAGGTGACCTTAGCGCTGGAAGCGCTGCGTGAAAAAATGCAGCGAGTCGGTATTGACTGTGAAGTGAAAGAACTTTACACGTTGTTGAAAGAAAGAGCTTTTCACTTAAGTGCGGAGAAAAAGACACTGGAAGCAGCGATACAAAAAGAAACGGAACGCATGGAGCGTCGTGCCTTATTGGGTCAATGGATCCCTGAGAAGGAGAGGATCGTATCCGGAAAGGAAAGCAAAATTTCCAAGCTGAAAGAGGAACTCGCTGTTTGTGAAACACAGGCGGCATTATTGAAAAAGAGAATGGAAGCCTTACGCTCTGCGCTTCGCTATCCCAGTAAACAAGAAGCAGAGGAGCAAAGGGAGGCACTTGTCTTAAAAAAGAGGCTGCAAAAAAATGCCTTAGAGAAGGCGAAGGAAGACTATGATCGTTCGGACCGACTTTTAACCGAGATAAGTGCAAGAATCAAACAGCTTGAGGAACAGACAAAAATAGAAAATGACATTGATATAAAAGCGCTGGAAAGTGAAAAGGCTTTACTAGAAGGAGAACGTAGCTCTTTGCACCAAGCCCAGAAAATACTATATGCCAGACAGCAAACGAATCGTGTTGCACGGAATCATATCGAGCAGCGTTCGGGTGAGCTTCTTTCCTTGGAGAAAGCGTATGCCCGAATCAGGGCGCTCTCCAACACCGCCAACGGGAATATCAGCGGCAAGGAAAAAATTATGCTGGAGACCTACATTCAAATGACGTATTTTGACCGCATCATTCGCAGAGCTAACCTGCGCTTTATGGTCATGTCAGGTGGACAATATGAGCTGAAGCGACGCAGAGGAGCGGAGAATATGCGGGCGCAAAGCGGCTTGGAGTTGGATGTCATTGACCACTACAACGGCACCGAACGCAGTGTGAAAACATTATCGGGCGGTGAATCCTTCAAGGCTTCGCTCTCCTTGGCGTTGGGGCTTTCTGATGAAATCCAGTCTTCCGCCGGGGGCATTCGGCTGGATACCATGTTTGTGGATGAAGGCTTCGGCTCCTTGGATGAGGAGTCCTTGCAGCAGGCAATTCGGGCACTCTCTGCCCTGACTGAAGGCAATCGGCTGGTTGGAATTATTTCCCATGTCAATGAGCTGAAGGAGCGCATCGAAAAGCAAATTGTGGTCACGAAGGAAAAAACAGGCGGCAGCTATGTGACCATTCTCGCCTGACGTTTTCTATGCAACCCGTAATTTCTGAATCATGAAAAGAAGCGAGCACCCTCCACCAAGCTGGAGAGATGCTCGCTTCTTTCTCTTGCAACCCAAATGCCTTACACGGTTTCCTTGACCGCAATCCAAATTTCACAGCTATATGCAGGATCTTGCACATCGGCCGAAGGATAGACCTCCAGCTCTACGCCGTGCCCATACTCATAATTACTTTGCGGAAAGAACTCCGTGCATATTTTCTGATAGGTGTCTTTGAACGCATCCGGCATCGCACCCTTGCACTGGAACACGGCATAGGTATACGCTGGAATTTCCACGAGCTCCAGTGCTTCGCCGTCCAAGGGAGTGCCGTTATACTCTACACCAATCCCGTAGGGAAAGCCAGAGTCTGCCAGCTCATCCGAAAAACAAATGCCAAGCACACCCTGCAGGGTGTCGAATTTGCCATACTTGCAAAGGCGCTCAATCGTGCCGTCCGTGCTGCACGCATTCCAGAATGCGGAGATGTCGGCTGTGGCGGTGTCGCCCTGTGGCTTGGTGACCTGCTTCTTTTTACAGAGGAGCTTCAATGCGTCCTTTTTTTCAATTCTGTAATCCATGGTACTGCCTCCCGATAAAATCAGTTTTACGGAGAGTCTGGAGAAGGATTTGACCGTGGCTCCACGCCGTGCTTCTGTTGGAGTAACGCCGTGGAAGCGTGTAAAGGCACGGGAAAAGCTCTCGGGGGTGTCGTAGCCGAACTGCAATGCAATGTCTATGACCTTGTCGGTGGTTTGAATCAACGCTTCGGCGGCCAGCGAAAGCCGACGCATTCGAACATAGTCGCCCAACGTAAATCCACAAAGCATCGTAAACACCCGCTGAAAGTGAAATGCGGACGAGTACGCCTGTTCTGCTACGGTCTGATAGTTGATATCCTCCGTCAGATGTGTCTCCGTATAATCCAGTGCCCGCTGAATGCCTGTGATCCAATCCATGCTTCCATCTCCTTCCGTATGCTGTATTCTATCCCTGTTTCGGAGATCAGTCCTGACTTTCCGTGCGGTCTGATGATAAAATTGTAAGCAGTGCCTGACAGCCACGTTCGACATCAAGCCAAGTCGCTTGAAAATCCCCGGTGTACCAAGGGTCGGCAACATCGCCTGGATGTGCGGTCATATCCAGCAGTTGTTTGATCTTTCCGGCAGGATCGCCGTCAAACATTCGATGCATTTCCCGAATGTTGGCACGATCCATGCCGATGAAAAGATCGTATGCGTCGTAGTCCTGCTTTTGAAGCTGTCGTGCTTTGTGTCCATTGCAGGAAATTCCATGCGCCAAAAGGATACGCTTTGCGGGGGGATAGACCGGGTTTCCAAGCTCCTCACGGCTGGTTCCGGCAGATGCTATTTGATAGGCATGGCTCAGCCCAGCCTGATTCACAAGCTCTTTCATCAGATATTCTGCCATAGGGCTGCGACAAATGTTCCCGTGGCAGACAAACAATATTTTCTTCATACATACGCTCCGTACCATTGTTTTTTCATGTAGTCCATATGGAACCGACGATCAATCTTCGCCGTCGCCGGCTTCTATGCCGGCAATTTGCAGCAGGAGTTCGTGGTCTCGTTTCAGCTTGCGGTTGCGAAGGGGGCGTCCCATCCGCTCGGAAAGGCTGTCCAAAAGAGAATAATACACGGGTGTAAAGAACAGGGTGATGATGGTTGAGATCACCATGCCGCTAATCATGACAACACCCATCGGCTGTAAAATTTCGTTGCCTTCTCCCGTGGAGGCCGCCATAGGGATGAGTGCGAGCACAGTGGTCAGGGTTGTCATGAGGATGGGACGCAGACGCAGGGGACACGCCTCCAGAATGGCCTCATTTTTCTCCTGACCCTTGGCACGTCTGATGTTGATGTAGTCCACTAGGATAATTGAGGCGTTGACCACCGTGCCCACCAGCATGACGATGGCAAGCAAAACAACCATGGATAGATCCATGCCTGTCACGGGTAAGCCGAACAAGGCACCGGAAATGGCAATGGGCAAAATCATCATGACCATAACCGGCATCAGGAAGGATTCGAACTGGGCAGCCAAAATGAAGTAAACCAAGCCAATCGCAACGACGATGGCAAGGAGCAGGGTGCGGAAATTTTCCATCATGTCGGCATAGGACCCGCTTAATTCGGCACGATAGCCCTCGGGCATGGGGTAGGAATCTAGTATCGTTTGGATTTCCTTGGAAATATCTGTAGCATTTCCGCTGATCGTATTGCCTGTGATGCTCACCTGTCTGGTTTGGTCGGTACGGGCAATGGATTGCGGGCTGAGATCCACGGAAATTGCAGCCACCGTCGAGAGAGGGACGGTGCCGCCCGCAGGGGCGGGAATAGGCATAGAACGGAGGGCATCCAGATTTTCAGCGCTGCTTCCGTTGCCACGCACCACGATTTTCAAATCCTCACCGTAAAGAGCCACGGTGGTTGCAGTGGTTCCTGTCAGCTCGGCACGCACGGCGGCACCGATGGTGGCAGGGGTCAAACCATATTGCGCAGCTGCGGCGTGATTCACTGCAACGGACACGGCAGGAACGGTCGTTTCCAAGGAATTGCTCACCTCGGTTGCATCAGGAAGTGCGGCAATTTGTGCGGTTAGGTCGTTGGCGAGCTGCTCCAGCGTTTCATACTCTATGCCCCGGACATTGACGGCAATATCATTGGTGCCAGAAACTGAGCCCATCATACTGGAGGAGGCAATGGTGATCTCACAGCCAGCGATGTCCTTCACATAGTGCTTCAAGTCGTCGGCAACCTCGGTGCTGGAGCGTGTGCGTTCACTGCGTCCCACTAGGTTTGCGACCAAGGAGGCAGATTCGGTGCCGCCGCCTGTGCCCATGGAACCGCCAATGGTCAAATAGATGCTCTCAAGCTCGGGACAGTTATCCTGTACGACCTTGGTCACACGGTCGGCATAGGCCATCGTGTCTTCCAATTCTGTACCGACAGGGGTACTCACGGTGATGTTCAGCATACCTTGATCCATTTCAGGGAGGAGCACCATTTTGGTGGAGAAGCAGCTTGCCAAAAAGAGAACCACTAAGCCGATGGAAATCAGGCAGGCAACCAGACGACGGCGGAGGAAATAGGAAAGCAGAGCCTTGTATTTTTCAAAAATGCGGTCGAGGATCGTGCGGAGCTTATTCTGCTTTCGAATGTTCAGAAGCTTTTGGAGGTGGACGGCGTTTTCATCCAACAGGAAGAAGCAGAGAAGGGGCACCAGCGTCAGGGCGATAAAGAGGGAGGACAGAATCAAGAAAACAACAGTGAGGGAGAAGTCCTTGAACATCATGCCTGCGATACCGCCGCTCATGCCAATGGGCAAAAAGACGGCAATCGTGGTGAGACTGGAGGCGGTGATGGAGGTGACCACCTCAGAGGTGCCCAAAACGCAGCTGTCATAGCGGCTGTAGCCGTTGCCTGCGTAACGATAGATGTTTTCCAAAACGACAATCGAGTTATCCACCACCATGCCAATACACATGGCAATGCCACCCAAGCTCATCATGTTTAGCGTGATATCAAAGACGTTCATGAGCAGAAAGACCGTCAGAACACAGAAGGGCATGGACATAGCGATGGTAAAGGTTGCACCCGGCCGCCGAAGGAAAAGAAATACCACCAAGGCAGAGAGCAACACACCCAGAGCGATGTTTAGTATGGCATTGTTTGCAACCTGCAAAATATAATCACCGGCTTCATAGAGAACGGAGGTGACGAGGGAGGGGGTATCCTTTTGGATTTCGTCCAAGGTATTCAGAATCCTTTTGGAAATTTCCACCTCATTGGAGCCGGAACGCTTGTTGACAAGCAAAACCACGCAGTCGCTACCGTTTGCTTTGGCGGCACTGTCTGAGAGGGAGGATTCTAAGTAGACCGTTGCAATTTCGCTCAAGCGTACGGTACCGCCTTTTGGCAGGAAAATGACGGTGTTTGCCACATCCTCTACGCTTTTGTATTGTCCGTTGGTGGTAGCGGTGAGAGAATTGGTTCCGTTTTGTACATCGCCACCCGGGAACAGCACGTTGGCGGCGGATAGATAGTTGGAGACATCGGAGATGGTAAGGCCATAGCCTGCCAAGGCGGTGGCGTTGGTCTCCACGGTGATTTGCTGCTCAATGCCGCCCACAATATCCGCTGAAGCGACGCCGTCGAGCCGCTCGAAGGCAGGGGCGACGGTATCAGAGGCGATGGTTTGCAGGCGAGTCAAGTCATGTCCGCTTAGGGCGATGACGGCGACGGGCATCATGTCGTTTGTGTTGATGTTTTGAATAATGGGGGAGCTGCACCCGTCAGGAAGGGTGAGAGCGTCAAACTTTTCTCTCAGCTTGATGGCGGCATTGTCTACATCGGTTCCCTCATCATAGGTAATCATCACCATGCTGACATTTTCGGAGGAGGTAGAGGAAATGGAGTCTACGCCCGAAAGAGTGGATACGCAGGATTCGAGCGGTCGTGTCACCAGCTCTTCAATGTCCTTGGGGGCAGCCCCGGGATAAGTACAGATCACATAGGCGGAAGGAAACTCCATGTTCGGCATGAGGGAGAGCTTGAGGTTGGTATAAAAAACCACGCCAAAAATAGCAATCATAATAAATGCCATGACGGTGGTCACCTTGTGCTTGATGCAAAAAGAAGCAATTTTCATCCGTTACACCTCAGCCGAAACGATACGAACTTCGTCGCCGTCGGAGAGATAGAATTGCCCCACGGTGACCAAGGTATCGCCTACGGAAAGTCCATTCGTTACTTCTGTGACACCGTTGCCTACAAGCCCTGTCTGTACCATAATCATCTGTGCAATGTTTTTGTCATCGACAACAAAGACATAAGAGCCTTGGAGTCCGGTTTGTATGGCTTCGGTTGGAATGGTAATGACCTGCTGCTGGGTATCGGTATAAAAGACGATATCCGCAAACATACCGGAACGCAGCCCGCTGCTTTGGGAAGCAGGCACCTGGATAGAAACGCCATAGAGGTGGTTGGCAGGATTTGCGGCGGTTTCAATGGAGGAGATGGTGCCATCAAAGTGTTTTTTTACGGAGTCAATGGAAACAGAGACTTTACCGCCTACCTTCAGCTTGGCAACAAGGGATTCGGAAACACCGGCGGAAATTTCCATATCACCCGTGGATTCAATGGCAGCGACCGGAGCGGAAGGGGAGACAAAGCTATTTTCTGCGGCGGAAAGGGAAAGGATGGTTCCCGAAATGGGGGCAGTCACATTGCCGCTGCGGTCGATGTTTGCCAAGCTGGTTTGCAGCTGCTCCATGGTTGCCTTGTTGCTCTGTATTCCGATTTCCAATTGACGCAGGGCAGAGGCCATACCCACCTTGGCATTATCGAGTGCCAGCTTGGCGTTATCCAGTTCCATCTGCGAGGCGGCGCCGATTTCGAAAAGCGCCTGCGTATCGCTGACATTCTTTTCTGCCTGTGCAACCTGTTGGGACAGGAGGGAGGATTGCTCCTCATAGCTTTTTTGGGTGCTGCTGTAATTCATCGAAGCGGTTTCATAATTCGCCCAGATGGAGGCGGTATCTAATGTACAGATGGTTTGTCCAGCGGATACGGTATCGCCGACCTCTACATAGACGGCGGTACAGCGTGCGGAGGTTGCAACAAAAACGGACTGCTGTTCGCCGGCGGCGACCTGTCCTGAAATGTTATTTTCTGCTGAGATGGAGCCTGTTTCTACTACGGCAACCTCTACGGGCGTGGTTGTTTTTTCAGGCTCCACTTCTGCTTCCTTCCCACAGCTACAAAGAAGCAGAAATGGCAAAGCATAGAGAAGGAAACGGAATGTATGTGCGAGTTTTTTCATGTATAGACCTCCCAGACTGGAACAAAAAAATAAGCAGGCGTGACACCGTTGTTGCTCATCCATAAACATAGTGTCGTACCATGCCTTGCGTCATATTGAAATGATAGACCATCTTAGGATATGTGTCAACAAAAAGAGAATCCTCGATCCAAACATCTCTGCTTCCGTGATTGAAAGAATTGCCTGAAAACGGTATAATAAAGAATAAAATCCATTCCACAGGAGGTACAAACGATGCAGCAGAGTGTGGATATCAAAAAGGCGCATCCCCTTCGTGTTTTCCTTTCCTATTATCGCCCGCATAAGCATCTCTTTTTTCTGGATATGCTTTGTGCCTTGGTGATTTGTGTGATTGACCTTGCGTTCCCGTATCTTTCCAGAAACGCCCTTAATACGATGCTGCCGCAAAAGGAATACCATGCCTTCTTTGTGGTGATTGCCATTCTTGTTCTTGCCTATATCTGCAAGGGCTTTTTATATTTTATTGTGTCCTATTGGGGGCATATTTTCGGGGTGCGTGTGGAGGCGGATTTGAGACGGGATTTATATGCCCATATGGAAAGCCTGAGCTTTGGATTCTACGATAAAAACCGTACTGGCGTTTTGATGTCTCGTGTGACCAACGACCTTTTCGAGATCACCGAGCTGGCACACCACGGGCCGGAGGATTTGTTTATCTCCACGGTGACGCTGGTGGGTGCCTTCTGCATTATGTGTACCATAGAGTGGCGATTGGCGCTGATTTCCTTTTCCATCGTTCCGTTATTTCTTTTGTTTACCATTGTCCAGCGCCGCAGAATGCAGCAAGCCAACCTGAAGCTCAAGGAGCAGACGGCGGAAATTAACGCAACCATTGAATCTGGTATTTCTGGAATGCGGACGGCAAAAGCGTTCCAAAATGAAGAAACCGAAAAGGAAAAGTTCGGAGAGATGAACCGACTTTTTGTAAACGCAAAAACCGTCTATTACAAAGCGATGGCAATCTTTCAAGGCGGCATGGAGTTCAGTACCTCCATTATGCCTGTAGTCGTGATCGGTGCGGGCGGCTATTTTATCATGCAGGGGAGAACGGACTTTCCGGACTTGGTGGCGTTTACATTGTATATTACGACCTTTACCACCCCTGTCAAGAAGCTGGTCAATTTTGTTGAGCAGTTTATGCAAGGCTCTGCCGGCTTTACCCGTTTTTTGCAGCTGATGCGGTTGGAGCCGGAAATTCAGGATAAGCCACACGCCGAGGTGTTGCAGGAGGCTAAGGGGAATGTGCGCTTCCACGAGGTTTCCTTTTCTTATGAAAATAAAGAGGAGGTTTTACACCGTATCAATTTGCATATTAAGGCAGGGGAGAAGTTTGCCCTTGTGGGCCCATCGGGCGGGGGAAAGAGTACCATTTGTCAGCTCATTCCCCGTTTTTATGAGGTCTCCTCTGGCTTTGTGGCAGTCGATGGGCACGATGTGCGAGATTTGACGCAGGCCTCCCTCCGTCGTCAGATTGGCATTGTTCAGCAGGAGGTGTTCCTGTTTGCCGACAGCATTTTAGAAAACATTCGCTACGGGCGCCTAGAGGCGACAGACGAAGAAGTTATTTGGGCGGCACAGCAGGCGGAAATTCACGAGGATGTGATGGCGATGCCAAATGGCTACCAGACGTATGTAGGGGAGAGGGGCGTGATGCTTTCGGGGGGGCAAAAGCAGCGTGTGAGCATTGCCCGTGTCTTCCTGAAGAATCCTCCCATTGTGATTTTAGATGAAGCGACCAGTGCCTTGGACAGCGTGACAGAAGCAAAAATCCAAGCCTCCTTTGATCGTCTGTGTGAGGGTCGGACGTCCATTGTTATCGCACACCGTCTTTCCACGATCCGCAATGCCGATCGAATCGCTGTCATTGACCATGCAGAGATTTTGGAGGAGGGTAGCCATGAGGCGCTCATGAAGCTGGGCGGTGCGTATGCGAAATTGGCAGAAGCCACCACCTAACGTGCCAGACTTGAAAAAAGCAGTTCTCCTCTGCGTTATAAAAGCCATATCATTTCCTGTGGCGGCGCTTCCTCTCCGCAGACACAGGCACAAAAATCCTTGCCCTCATAGCTCCTTAAAAAGACGCCCTCCTCGGAGGGTGTCTTTTTCAGACTCCGCTGTAAGCCCTCGCCGGTGTATTTGCACCAAGCTTCTTTTTTTGTCCAGAGGGTATAAAAGGCACGCCAGTCGCTGCCTAATTGCTCGTAGCGATCATATTCCTCCGTCGTGAGGGCGTAGCGGGGCAAAGAAGCGCTTCTGGGCTTGATGCATTCGATATCCACACCCACGGGATACGCAGAAAGCGCACAGAGAAGATAGGGTCCCGTATGGCTGAAATTGAAGTGAAGGTCTGGATAATCGGGGAAATAGGGCTTTCCGTTTGGGTGCTTAGAGATGGCGGGGAGAGAGGGTAGATGATAGGCGCTCTGTAGGAGGTTTTCCAGAAAGGAAAGGGCAGAACGGCTCTTGGTTGCATAAAGTAGCATAGACGATTCTCCTAATATCGAGTTCGAGCGGTTGTGAGCGAATGCACTTCGGTTCCCAAGAGCGGTCGTCCGAAGGGCGGGTTTTATGTCCAGTGTGTCAGGAAGTGGTTTGAAGATGGATTTCTGTGCTATACTGAAAGGAACACTTGATATCTTGTGTAAGAATGGATTATAATGGTCTCCATGAAAAAACGGCAGCCTCCATCATACGAAATTTTAAGGTGGACGCTTTGACGTACATAGGTAGATGAGAGAGTATCCGAAGGGGCAATCTCTGCCCCGTGCGTAGGATCTATTATAGCGAAAAGGAAAAGGTGTGTAAACCCAATGGAAAACGATAGAATCCATAATTATATGATGCCCGGCAAGCGGGCACATTTGGTCGGCATTGGCGGTGTATCCATGTCTCCCTTGGCAGAGGTGCTGCACGGGGAGGGACTGCTCGTCACCGGCTCGGATATGAAGGAAAGCGAGACTGTGGCACGCCTGCGGTCTCAGGGGATTCCTGTCACCATCGGACATTTGCCCGAAAGCGTGGAGGGAAAGGATTTTATCATTCGTACGGCTGCGGTACATGACGAAAATCCAGAAATTGCCGCCGCCCTGCAAGCTGGCATTCCCGTCTTTGAACGGGCACAGGCATGGGGTTCCATTATGCGTCGGTATGAGAATGCCGTGTGTATTTCCGGTACCCATGGTAAGACCTCCACTACGTCGATGTGTACCCATATCGCCATGGAGGCAAAGATTGACCCCACAGTCATGATCGGCGGCACACTCCCTATTTTGGGCACGGGACACCGTGTCGGGAAGGGGAAAACGATTATTTTGGAGTCTTGCGAATATTGCAATTCCTTCCTGTCGTTTTATCCCACGGTAGCGGTCATTCTCAATGTCGAAGCAGACCACTTGGACTTCTTTAAGGACTTGGAGGATGTGGAGCATTCCTTCCGTGCCTTCGCAGATCTGGTGCCATACGGCGGCGTTGTCTTGGCAAATGGCGAGGACGAAAACACGATGAAGGCGCTGGAAGGGAAGCAGGGGGTTGTCACCTTCGGTGTGGAGCACGGCGACTTCCACGCAGAAAATTTGACTTGGTCGCAGGGGTTCCCTGATTTTGATGTGGTGCGGGATGGAAGAACGCTTGCCCATATTACCTTACAGGTGCCCGGTCTGCACAATGTGAAAAATGCCCTGGCCGCTGCCGCTGCTTCGTTGCTTTTGGGGATCCCCGGTGAGGCGGTTACCCGTGGCTTGGCTGCGTTTCATGGCGCAGGTCGTCGGTTTGACTTCAAGGGCACGGTGAAGGGTGCCGATGTCTATGACGACTACGCCCACCATCCGGCGGAGCTGAAGGCACTGCTGGATACCGCAGCAACCTTGGGATATCAGCGTGTCATTTGTGCCTTCCAGCCCCATACCTACACCCGTACCAAGGCACTGTTTTCTGAATTTGCAGCGGTGCTGCGTCAGCCGGATGTGACCCTGCTTGCCGAGATTTTTGCTGCCAGAGAACAAAACGAGGTAGGCATTTACTCCAAGGATTTGGCCGCTGCGGTTCCCGGTGCCGAAGCCGTTCCTGATTTTGAAACCTTGACCAAGCGTCTTTACGATATGGCACGACCTGGGGATTTGATTCTCACCGTAGGCGCCGGGGATATTTATACCGTGGGCGAAGCTCTGGTCAAGCTGGGCTGATCCTTCTTTTTGATCGAACGCAGAAGAATGAAATCCCAAATACAGAAAAATAGGGAGAACCAACCAAATGGAAGCAATCAAGATACATGAAATCCCCGGATTTCGCTTTGGACAAAAACAGGATTTAGAGGCTGTCACCGGCTGTACCGTGATACTCTGTCCTGAAGGGGCGGTGACCGGGGTGGATGTGCGTGGCGGCTCTCCTGGGACACGGGACACCGATGCCTTAAACCCGGTCTGTAATCGTGAGGTGGTACACAGTGTTGTTCTCACGGGGGGCAGTTCCTTCGGCTTGGATGCGGCAGGGGGCGTGGCGAAAAAATTAGAGGAAGAAAAAATCGGCAGAGATGTGTTGGTGACCGTCGTCCCCAATGTCTGTGCCGCCGTACTCTTTGATTTGAAGCTGGGTCGTATGGACATTCGCCCTGATATCCAAATGGGCTATGCGGCGTGCGAAGCTGCCCTTGCGGGCGGTGAATTTCAGGAGGGTAGCTTTGGTGCCGGAACGGGCTGTACCATCGGAAAGCTTTGCGGTGCAAATGGCTCCATGAAAAGCGGCATCGGAGCCTGTGCCTATCGTCAGGGCGATCTCATGGTGGGTGCTGTCGTCGCCTGCAATGCCATGGGCGATGTCTGGGAAAAGGGACAGATCATCGGCGGCGCCAGAAACCAGGAAAACACTGGGTTTATTGACAGCGAAACCTATTTAATTGAACACGGAAAGCAGCAAAGGGATGTGTTCAGCGGAAAGCTTGTGGGAGAAAATACCGTCATTGGCTGCGTGGTCACCAATGCTGCCCTCAATAAAAGTCAGGCAACCAAGCTGGCGGCGGTGGCGCAAAACGGCATCGCTCGTGCCGTGCGTCCCGCCAACGCTACGTTTGACGGAGATTGTATGTTTGCTATGTGCCACGGCGCTGTGCAGGCAGACCCCGACGCCGTGGGAAGTATGGCGGCGATTGCAGTAGAGGAAGCCATTGTCCGTGCGGTGAAGCAGGCAGAGTCCTTGTGCGGAAAACAAGCGTTTCGAGATTTGCCCTGAGCTTGGAAAGGATGAAAGCATGAAGGTATCCGAATTAAAGTATGAACGTATTACAATCGAGGCATTTTGTGCGGAAGCGGAAGCAATCATTCGGCAGGTGAGGAATGCGACCTCTGTGCAGGAGGTGCTGGATGCAAGAAAACAATGCAACCACCTGCTGATTCAATGGGAAACGGCGCAGGCACTGTCCTATATGCGATATAGCATCAACACAGTGGATGCTTTTTATCTGGCAGAGAAGGACTATTATGACGAAGTGGGACCGCAGGCACAAAATGCGATGCTGGAGTATACCAAGGCCATGCTGGAAACCCCCTTCCGCAAGGAATTGGAAAACACGCTGCTGCCCCTGATGTTCCGCTCATTTGAAGTGGAGCTGAAGGCCATGTCCCCCGAAATTATTGACGATATGGTCGAGGAAAACAAGGTCGTCAGCCAATATTCTCAGCTGATGGCAGGCATGGAGTTCCCCTTCCGTGGGGAAATGCTGCCCCGCCCCATGCTGATGAAGTACGCCAAATCCCCCGACCGTGCCACGAGAAAAGAAGCGTACGAAGTACTCGGCACAACACTCAAAGCCCATGGAGCGGAGCTGGACGATATCTTTGATCGCTTGGTGAAAATTCGTGACCGTATGGCGAAAAAGATGGGTTACGCAAGCTTTGTCGAGCTGGGCTACCACCGTATGGGACGGCTGTGCTATACCGCAGAGGATGTCAAGCACTTCCGTGACAATGTGCGGCGGGATATCGTGCCGCTGGTCGCCCGTCTGCGCACTGAAATCGGAAAAAACCTAGGCGTAGACCATTTAAAGCTCTATGACTATGACCTCATTTTCAAGGAGGGTGACCCTACGCCCATCGGCGGCAAGGCGGAGATTTTTGCCGCAGCGCAGGCAATGTATCACGACATGAGCAAGGAAACCGGTGCGTTTTTCGACTTCATGCTGAAAAACGAGGCCTTTGATGTGGAATCCCGTAAGAATAAATGGGGCGGCGGCTATTGCACCAGCTTTATGGCATACCATCAGCCCTTCATTCTCGCCAACTTTAACGGCACCTCTGACGATGTCGATGTGGTTACCCATGAGGCAGGACACGCCTTTGCCGATTACAGCATCGCAAACAACGAATATGTGGTAGAATTGAATGTGGGCGGTATGGAAACAGCGGAAACGCACTCTATGAGCATGGAGTTCTTTGCTTGGCCATATATGGAGAAGTTTTTCGGCGCAGATGCCGAGCGGTACCGCTATATGCATCTGGTGGACGCCCTCTCGTTCCTGCCCTATGGCACGATTGTGGATGACTTCCAGCGTCAGGTCTATGAAAATCCGACTTGGACGCCCCAACAGAGAAAGGATGCTTGGAAGCAGCTCGAAGCCGACTTCCGTCCCCATATCGACTTCCAAGGCATTCCTTATCTGGAGGAAGGCACTCGCTGGCAATATCAAATGCATATCTTTGAATCGCCGTTTTACTATATTGACTACTGCTTGGCACAGACAACGGCACTGCAATTCCTGCTGCTCTCTCAAAAGAAGTATTCCGATGCCTTTGCACGCTATGTCCGCTTCCTCTCCCAAGGCGGAGAGAAGGTCTTTACTGAGCTGGTCAAAGAAGCGGGGCTGCGCTCTCCCTTCGAAGAGGGTGCTTTGCAGGCAGTGGCACAGGAATGCGAAGCCCTTTTGGCGACCTTGTCTTAAGGAACCTCTGCGCCAAACGCTTTTTGGAATGGCAATCCCTCCCTTCGCATAAACTGCCAAGGGAGGGATGCTTTTTGAATCAGTATGTAAAAAAACGGCTGAAGCGTGGGCTGGCGCTTTGTATGACACTGGCCTCTGTCGGGGTGCTCTGTGTCGTTTTGTCACCAAGAGAGCTGCCGACCTTTGCCCGTATGACGGAGCAAACACTCATTATTGACCCAGGACACGGCGGAGAGGATGGCGGGGCAGTCTCTGCTTCAGGGCAGGTGGAAAGTGAACTGAATTTGAACATCGCCCTTCAGCTCGATTCCCTGATGGGATTTTACGGCGTGAGAACCGTGCTCACCAGAACGGAGGATGTCTCCATTCACGATGCGGACGCAAAGACCATACGAGAGAAGAAGGTCTCCGACTTACATAATCGTGTGGCGCTCATCAATGCCACAGAAAATGCCACCCTCATTAGCATCCATCAAAATGCCGATCTCAACAAGTCCTGTCATGGTACACAGGTTTTTTATGCCGATGAGGTGTTGTCACTGCCGCTGGCTCGGACGGTGCAGGACACCGTGAAGCAGGCGCTGGACACCGAAAATAAACGTACCCCGCACGCAATTCCAAAATCGGTCTATCTCATGAATCACATCTCATGTCGTGCAGTTTTGGTGGAGTGTGGGTTTCTCTCCAATCCAACAGAGGCACGCTTGCTCAAAAGCAAGGATTATCAGATGAAGCTTGCGATGACGCTCGCCTCGTCGTATATCCGCTGTGGCGATACACAGGAAGGGGAATCCCTGATATGAAAGCGAAAACCATTTTTTATTGTACAGAATGCGGCACCGAGGTTCCGAAATGGCTGGGGCAATGTCCCGGCTGTGGGGCTTGGAATACCATGGTAGAGCAGCCGAGCCTGCCGAAACATAAGGGCGGTGTGCGGGCGGCGGTGTCTCCGCTGGCAGCACACCGCCCCAAGCTGGTTTCCGAAATGACCATCGCCGAAGAAATTCGATTTCAAACTGGTATGAAAGAGCTGGATCGTGTGTTGGGCGGCGGCGCCGTCCAAGGCTCCTTGGTGCTGGTTGGCGGTGCGCCGGGCATCGGAAAGTCCACGCTGATGCTGCAAATTTGTCAGCAGCTCTGTCAGTTTTCCAAGGTGCTTTATGTATCCGGTGAGGAATCGGAACGGCAGCTCAAGCTGCGTGCCGAACGCTTGGAGGTCGGGGCGCAGTCACTCTATCTCTTTGCGGAAAATAACATCGAATCCGTGGTGCAGGCGGTGGAGCAGACAGCGCCGGATATCCTGATTGTAGACTCCATCCAGACGATGTATCATGCGGACCAAGCCTCGTCCCCGGGCAGCATTTCCCAAGTGAAGGACTGCACCATGACCCTTATGCAGCTTGCCAAGGGGAGAGGTACCACCATTTTTGTCATCGGACACGTCAACAAAGAGGGGAATCTGGCAGGGCCTAAGGTCTTGGAGCATATGGTGGACTGCGTCCTCTATTTTGAGGGCGATCGCCATACGACCTATCGTATCCTTCGTGCGGCAAAAAATCGATACGGTGCGACCAACGAAATTGGCGTGTTTGAAATGGACGACAGGGGCTTGCAGGAGGTACCCAATCCATCTCAGGCCCTCTTGGAGGGACGCAACACCGAGGAGCCGGGCACCTGCGTCACCTGCGTGATGGAGGGCGCCAGACCCGTTTTAGCAGAGGTACAAGCACTCCTGACTCCCACCTCCTTCGGAACCCCCAGACGCAGCACCAACGGCTTTGACCATAACCGTGTGATGCTTTTGATGGCAGTGCTGGAGAAGCGTGGCGGGCTGTCCGTCAACGTCTGCGACGCCTACCTCAATGTCATCGGCGGCTTATATCTGGAGGAGCCGGGGGCGGATTTGTCGGCTGTTTTGGCATTGGCCTCCAGCTTTCGGGACAAGCCAGTTCCCGCTGATTTGGTGGCGATCGGAGAGGTGGGACTGACGGGGGAGCTTCGGTCGGTTTCCGCACTCAACCAACGGCTTTCGGAGGTTCACCGCCTGGGGTTCACCAAGTGTCTTGTCCCGCAACGCCACGGGCGGCAGGAAATTTCTGCCCCCAAGGGGTTACAGCTCATTCCGGTGAAAAACATTCGGGAGGCTCTGGCTGTTTTGCTTTGAGGTCATAGGGATATAATGGAGGCAGGTTTGTCCTTTGGTGGCTACGCCGCCGGAACAGGCACGAGACAGGGTGCAGCATCCATCTACTTGATAGATGCAGGGATCGGTGCAGGGAATCAAGCTCATAGCATCACCGCCTTCTCTGTTTGGTTGGGGGAACCTCCCTCTGTTCGCACACAGTGCTTTCATCAGAGCTTCCTTGGGATAGTATCTCCTTGAAGCTGCAAATTATGAAACAAGATCCCGTCTAGGAAGCAAATGGATGCTTGCTTCCCGGACGGGATCTCAAGTATTTTGTGTAGATTAGTCATTCTCCGCAGATTCGGGAATGAGGGAGACACGGATTTCTAAGATGCGATGGTGGTCTAGGTGTGTGACGGTGACATCCAAGGTGTCATAAACAAAGTGGTCACCCTCCACGGGAAGCCGACCGAGCTGCTCCAAAACCCAGCCGCTGATGGAGGCGGAGTCAATGTCCGCTGCACGGATGGAGAAACGGTCAAAAAGATCATCTAGATTGGCTGAGCAGGAGATGAGGTAGCTACCGTCGGGCTGGAGTTTAAATTCTTCGATGACCTCGTCATGCTCGTCCCAAATTTCGCCGACCAGTTCCTCCAGAATATCCTCCATGGTGACAATGCCCATGGTGCCGCCGTAATCATCCACCACAACCGCCATATGGGTCTTTCTGCGTTGGAGCAGGCGGAGCAGGTTGGAGATTTGAGCGGAGGCGGTGGTATACAGAACCTTACTGATGAGGCTTTTGGCATCGGTATGATTATGGAAGCGGGCGGAGAAAAAGTCCTTTTCATGTACAAGACCGACGATGTTATCAATGGAGGCGTGATAAATCGGAATGCGGGAATATCCGCTTTCTGCAAAAAGGACGGCGAGCTCCTCCATGGTGACGGTATCGGGGGCGGCGATAATATCGACACGGGGGGTGAGAATTTCTTCAACCTCCATGTCGTTAAACTCGATGGCAGCACGGATGAGCTCACTTTCATGATGCTCCAAGCCACCTTCGTTTTCAGCTTCTTCTACCATAGTAATCAGTTCTTCCTCGGTGATGCCTTCATCCTTTGCGGTGTGAAAGAGCTTGTTAACCATCTTATAAAACAGACCAAAGAACAAATGCAGCGGTGTGAGAAGAACGAGACACACCTGCAAGGCGGGGACAGCGCGCATAGAGAATTTTTCTGCCTGATCCTTTGCTATGGTTTTTGGCGTGATCTCCCCGAAAATCAGCACGACAACCGTGAGGACAATGGTAGAGATGGCAGGACCATAGGTGGGAAAGAGCCGTGTGAAAAGCACGGTGCTGAGGGTAGCGGCGGTGAGGTTTACGATGTTATTGGCGATCAGGATACAAGACAGGAGTTTATCGTATTCGTCCAATAAATCTAGAACCTTTTGGGCACGCAGGTTGCCGTCCTCGGCTTTGCTTTTCAGTCGGATCTTGTTTACAGAGGAAAAGGCGGTTTCCGTAGAGGAACACCAAGCGGAAAGAGCCAATAGGATCATCAGGATGATAATAATTGCTATACAGGTACTGTCCATGGCGGACGCATCAACTCAGCTTTCGCATTAAATTTGGTTGCAGATCAAAAAGCATCCGCAGGAACATCAAACAGAAAAGCTTGACATTTGCTTATACCATACCACATGAAACACACAAATGCAAGAACAGAACTTTGTTTAGAAACGGAGAAAATGACAGGAAGAAAGCAAGTAGACAGAAAATGTTTGCCAAGGGAAGGAAAAACAGGTATACTAAATTGCTATGAGAAAAATCAAAACTGTATCAGATCATCTGCATAAGAGAGTAAGGTCTTATTCTTACGCTGATCGAAGGAGACTGTGATGGAAAAACTGACCTTTGCAATACCCACCCTGCTGGGCGTGGAAAGCCTGACGGCAAACGAATTGCGGAAAATGGACATGGAAAATGTGCGTGCGGAAAACGGACGTGTTTTTTGTGAGGGCGGGATAGAGGATATTCCCCGTCTGAATCTGCGTTTGCGTACAGGGGAACGTGTCCTGATTCTTCTGGGTACCTTTCCGGCACATAGCTTTGAAGATTTGTTTCAGGGAACCAAGCGTCTGCCTTGGGAAACGCTGATTCCCAAGGGCGGTGCCTTTCCCGTCAAGGGCTATAGCCTCAATTCCGACCTGCACAGTATTCCTGCTTGCCAGTCTATCATTAAAAAAGCGGTGGCGACCCGTTTGGGCGGCGTGTATCAGCAGGAAACCCTCCCCGAAACAGGGGCGATTTATCAAATCCAGTTCTCCATCATGAAAAATGAAGCCTCTCTGATGCTGGATACCTCCGGTCCCGGCTTATATAAACGGGGCTATCGTGCCGTCGGCGTGGCTGCCCCACTGCGGGAAACCTTGGCAGCAGCTATGGTGCTGCTTTCCGGCTATCGGGGCAGAGATCCCTTCTGCGATCCCTTTTGCGGGTCGGGGACCATTGCCATTGAAGCGGCACTCATCGCCAAAAACAGAGCGCCTGGATTGAATCGAACCTTCAGCGCACAACGGTGGTCGTGGCTTTCCTCAGATGTATGGGTGAAGGCCGCCGGAGAGGCGATGGATTTAGAATATGACGGTAGCTATGATATTTGGGGCGGTGACATGGATCCGGAAGCCATTCAAATCGCACGGGATAACGCCGTGAAGGCGGATGTGGAGGATATTGTTCGCTTTGAGGTGGCAGATGCCCGCACCTTTGCTCGTGCGGAGCCATACGGAAGAATTGTTTCCAATCCGCCCTATGGAGAGCGGCTGATGGAACGGCGAGAAGCAGAGGAGCTTTATCGTGATTTTGGCAGAACTGTGCAAGGACTGCCAGAAGGATGGCGCTACCACATTCTTTCTTCGCATACGGAGTTTGAACGCACGTTTGGACAAACGGCCGATAAAAAACGAAAGCTATATAATGGTATGATTAAGTGCGATGTCTTTCAATACCTCGGAAAAAGCGGTGCGGGAAAGAAGAAGAAATAACCAAGAATTGTCAATGTGCACAAAATCAGATGAAAAACTTTGGATGTTTTCGGAGATTTTGAGGTTGCAGAATTCCCATAGGCAAGGTATTATAATACTTGTATTAGCACTCAACCTAATCAAGTGCTAAACCCTGAACAAAGAAAACTATTTTTAAGATATATTTGAAGGAGGAACCCCAAATGACTTTAAAACCTCTTGCTGACCGTGTTGTCATTAAGCGTTTGGAAGCAGAACAAACCACCAAGGGCGGCATCATCCTGACCGCTGCATCCAAGGAAAAGCCCGACCTGTCCATCGTTGTGGCAGTTGGCCCCGGCGGTATGGTCGACGGCAAAGAAGTGCAGATGATCCTCAAGCCCGGCGATAAGGTTATCACCAGCAAATATATGGGCACCGAAGTGAAGCTGGACGGCGAGCAGCTTACCATCGTCAAGCAGGGCGATATCGTCGCAATCGTAGAAGACTAATCTGAAAAACCAAGGATGTCATCCCGTATTTGCCAACTGGCATACGGCGATACAATCCATACTTCCTCACTCAATTCTAATATAGAAGGAGATCGTAAATTATGGCAAAGTTGCTCAGCTATGGAGATGAAGCACGTCAGGCTCTGGAGCGTGGCGTTGATAAATTGGCAAACACCGTAAAGGTTACCCTCGGCCCCAAGGGTCGTAACGTCGTTCTGTGGAGAGCCTACGGCACCCCCCTGGTCACCAACGACGGTGTGACCATCGCAAAGGAAATCGAGCTGGAGGACCCCTTTGAAAATATGGGTGCCCAGATGGTCAAGGAGGTTTCCACTAAGACCAATGACGTGGCAGGTGATGGTACCACCACCGCAACCCTGTTGGCACAGGCTATTATCCACGAGGGTCTCAAGAACCTGGTCGCAGGTGCAAACCCCGTTGTGATGAATAAGGGTATGGCAAAGGCTACCGCTGTTGCCGTGGAAACCATTCAGAAGAATTCTCAGCCGGTTAAGGGCAGTGAGGATATTGCCCGTGTCGGTACCGTCTCCTCCGGCGACGAGAAGATCGGCGCTCTGATTGCAGAAGCCATGGAAAAGGTCGGCGCTGACGGTGTCATTACCATCGAGGAATCCAAGACCGCTGAGACCTACAGCGAGGTCGTGGAGGGTATGCAGGTTGACCGTGGCTTCCTCTCTCCCTATATGGTCACCGACCCCGAGAAGATGGAAGCAGTTCTGGATGATCCCCTCATCCTGCTGACCGATAAGAAAATCAGCAACATTCAGGAAATTGTTCCTGTTTTGGAGCAGGTGATTCAGTCCGGCAAGAAGCTCCTCATCATGGCTGAGGACGTGGAGGGCGAAGCACTTTCCACCCTGCTGGTCAATAAGCTGCGTGGCACCCTGAACGTCCTGTGCGTCAAGGCACCCGGCTTCGGTGATCGCCGCAAGGAAATGCTGCAGGATATTGCGATCCTGACCGGCGCAACCGTCATTTCCTCCGACTATGGTCTGGAATTGCACGATGCTGATATTTCCGTTTTGGGTACCGCTCGTCAGGTCAAGGCAGGCAAGGAGACCACCATTATTGTGGACGGTGCCGGCTCCAGCGAGGCCATTAAGGAGCGTACCAACATGATCCGCAACGAGTATGACCGCTCCACCTCTGAGTTTGACAGAGAAAAGCTGCAGGAGCGTCTGGCTAGACTGTCCGGCGGTGTTGCCATCATCCGTGTCGGTGCCGCAACCGAGACCGAGATGAAGGAAAAGAAGCTGCGCATCGAGGATGCTTTGAATGCAACTCGTGCCGCAGTGGAAGAAGGCATCGTCGCAGGCGGCGGTACTGCCTATGTCAACGCCATTCCTGAAATTGAGAAGCTGCTCGAGGGTGCAGAAGGCGATGAAAAGACTGGTATCCAGATTGTCGCCCGTGCCCTGACCGCACCTCTCCGCCAGATTGCAACCAACGCCGGTCTGGACCCCTCCGTCATTCTGGAAAAGGTCAAAAATAATGGCACCATCGGCTATGGCTTCGATGCGTACAAGGAAGTTTACTGCGATATGATCGACAACGGCATTGTTGACCCCACGAAGGTCACCCGTTCCGCACTGGAAAACGCAGCCTCCATCTCTGCTATGCTGCTGACCACTGAGGCTCTGGTGGGCGACCGTTTGGCGCCGCCTTCCGCTACCGGTGCAGGAATGCCTGCTGCTGATATGAGCGGCGGTATGTACTAAGCCGTAACCAGTTAAGGAACCTCGCTTCCTTAGTTTCTTCCGTGGAATGATAGATGAATCATTCCCTCTCTATATTCTCTCGTAACGGCTTTCGGCACATCGTTTTTTCGATGTGCCGAAAGCCGTTACTCATCAGAAAAGTATTTGAATTGCGCTTGGAAAGTGTTATAATGAAAGGAAGGCTGGAGGATATCCATGCCTTTTTATACGAATTCTGAATGCTATTGTTTTAGAAACCATGTGACCTTTAGGAGGAATGCCTGTGAAACCTCGTATTTTAATTTCTCGTTCACCAAAAAGCAGTGGACTTTATGAATTAGCCGTAGAAAAAGCAGGGGGAGAGGCGATCTCCTTGTATTGCCCCGATCCAGATATGGAATTTGACGCACTCATTCTGGGTGGCGGCGGTGACATCGATCCAGCTGAAATCATGGAGCCAAACCGCGGCTCTGTGGAAATCGACCCAAAGCGGGATCAGGTAGAGCTTGCACTGGTGAACCGATGTGTCTATGAGCGAAAGCCGATTCTTGGCATTTGTCGGGGGCATCAGGTCGTCAATGTCGCTTTGGGCGGCAATATCTATCAAGATATGAATGAGGAGCTTGTGAAAATCCACGCACAAAGAGAAGATGAAAGCGTCCGCTTTCACCCCATCCGCTTGGCGATCATGACCATGCTGGAGGAGCTTTATGGCAAGGAAATGCTGGTGAACAGCTCCCACCATCAAGCCGTCCGACAGTTCGGACAGGGCCTGTATGGCACGGCTTGGGATGCACATGGCGTGGTGGAAGCTATGCAGCATGGCAGCTTGCCCATCTGGACGCAGCAGTTTCATCCAGAGCAGATGCTGGGAAAGGACGGATGCCCAGAGGGACAGAAAATCTTTGATTTCTTTTTGGAGCAGTGCCGTAAATATGCCGGGGTGTGACAATGAAGAAGCTCTCAACCCTGCGTGAGGTCAACCTGGAGCACGGAATGCCCCTTGTGGATCAGGCGCTCAAGCATTTGACCTTTGAATTGCAGCATACCAAAAGCATGGGATGCTCTGTGCTCAAAATTATCCACGGCTATGGCTCGACCGGCACAGGCGGAAAAATTCGAACAGCCACACGCAAGCACCTGACGAAATGTAAGCAAGCTGGCTCCATTCGGGACTTTATTCCCGGTGAATCGTTTTCTATCTTTGAGGAAACGACACGTCGTGCCTTTGTGCGTTGCGATGCGCTCCGCAGTGACCATGACCTAGATCGCTACAACAACGGCGTGACCTTTATTGTGTTATAGAAAGAGAAAGGGTGCGTCATGGATTTTACTGCACAAATGCTAGTAACCAATACCAAAAATAAATTTATGCTGCACAATCAGCTTAAATTGACCAAAATGGAGCCTGACTATGCCTGCGTGGAGGTGGATATCTCGAAGCACCATGAAAATCTCTATGGTGCCGTGCACGGCGGCTTGTTTTTGATTATGGCGGATTGTGCCGCCGGCGGGGCTGCACGCACCAATGGGCTGCAGTATGTGACCGTCAGCAACAGCTTTGAATTCTACCGCAACACCAAAAATAAGCATCTGATTGCGGAGGGACGGGTGAAGCATCGGGGGAATACCCTCTGTGTGGTCGAGGTGGCACTTCACGATGCGGAAGGTGAGACACTGGGCGGCGGAACCTTCACCCTCTTTTGTACAGGAGAAATGACCTATGCCCCCGACGAGGCGTCCGTTTAACGATGGAATATTTGTCCTTTCACCGTGCCATGCAAGCACAGTTTGGCTGCAAGGTTTATAAGCTTTCCCTAGACGGCGGGATGACCTGCCCCAATCGAGATGGAACGATAGGGGAGAATGGTTGTATATTTTGCAGCGAGATCGGCTCGGGCGAGTTCGCCGCCCCCGCCTGCGGAAGCATTACAAGCCAGTTGGAACAGGCCAAGCGACGGGTGGCACATAAAAATAAAAGCGGAAAGTACGTCGCCTACTTTCAGAGCTACACCAATACCTATGCGCCCTTGCCTTACTTGGAACGTATTTTTCGGGAGGCCATCGCACCGGAGGACGTGGTAGCGCTGTCTGTCGCCACCCGTCCCGATTGTCTGCCAAAGGAAACCGTGGCACTCTTGCAGAGACTCAATCAAATAAAGCCTGTTTGGGTGGAGCTGGGTCTGCAAACGATCCATCCTGCCACGGCAGACTATATCAGACGGGGATATCCGCTCTCTGTATATGACGAAGCGGTTGCCCACTTAACGCAGGCAGAGCTTTCGGTGATTGTCCATATCATTTTGGGTCTGCCTGGGGAAAGCAAAGAAGATATGGTCGAGACGGCTCGTTATGTGGGAAAAAGCGGTGCGGACGGCATCAAATTGCAGCTCCTTTACATCTTGGAAGGAACGGATTTGGCGACGGACTATCGAGCCGGCAAGGTTTCGGTTTTGACGATGGAAGACTATATCGCACTGTTGGAGGATTGCCTGTCCGTACTGCCGCCCGATCTGGTGATTCATCGTTTGACGGGCGATGGTGCGAAGAACAAGCTTCTTGCACCGCTTTGGAGTGCCAATAAAAAACAAGTACTCAATGCCATACGCACAGCCTTTGCCCGAGATGGGGTGCAGCAAGGCAGTCGATGGAGTGAAATAGGAGGAGGCTACCATGACAAAAATTGATATTTTTTCCGGGTTTCTTGGTGCGGGAAAAACAACCCTCATCAAAAAGCTGATTGAAGAAGCCTATGCAGGCGAAAAGCTGGTTCTCATCGAAAATGAATTCGGTGAAATCGGGATTGACGGCACCTTTTTAAAGGACGCTGGGGTCGAAATCACAGAAATGAACTCCGGCTGCATTTGTTGCAGCTTGGTGGGAGACTTCGGACAGGCCTTGGAGCAGGTGCTGTTCCAGTTTCATCCTGACCGCATCATCATCGAGCCGTCGGGCGTGGGCAAGCTCTCCGATGTCATTGCCGCTGTTCAAAATGTGAAAAGCCACGAAATTCAGCTCAATGCCTTTGTCACCGTGGCGGATGCGTCTAAGTGCAAAATTTACATGAAGAACTTTGGTGAGTTTTTCAACAATCAAATTGAACACGCTGCCACCATCATTTTAAGCCGCACCGACGGAATGCAGGAAAAGAAGCTTCTGGACACGGTGAAGCTATTGCGGGAGCATAACCAAACGGCACCCATGATTACCACCCCTTGGAGCGAGCTTTCCGGCAAACAGATTTTAGAAACCATGGAAAACAAGGAAACGCTGAAGGATGAGCTGGCGCATTTGGCCAAGGAGCAGGCGGCGCATACGCATCACCATCACGACGAGGAATGTGGCTGCCACCATGAGCATGAGCATGAGCACCACGACGAGGAGTGCGGCTGCCACCATGAGCATGAGCACGAGCACCACCACCACGACGAGGAGTGCGGCTGCCACCATGAGCATGAGCACGAGCACCACCACCATGACGAGGAGTGCGGCTGCCACCATGAGCATGAGCACGAGCACCACCACCATGACGAGGAGTGCGGCTGCCACCATGAGCATGAGCACGAGCACCACCACCATGACCACGAGCACGAGCATCACCACGAACATGAAGGAAGCTGTAGCTGCGGTCACGATCACCATGCCGATGAGGTCTTTATCAGCTGGGGCGCAGAAACCCCGAGAAAGTATACCGAAGAAGAAATTAAGACCGCACTGACTGCGCTGGAGCAGGAAGCAGAGGTCGGGATGGTGCTCAGAGCAAAGGGGATTGTGCCCTGTACCGATGGAACGTGGCTGCACTTTGACTATGTCCCCGGGGAGCAAAATGTCCGCCACGGTGCCGCCGGCATCACGGGTCGCCTGTGCGTCATTGGCGCAGAGCTGAAGGAGCACGCAGTAGAGCGGCTGTTCCATTTAAACTGAAAAAGAGGATACAACTATGACGCAAGAAATTCCGGTTTACCTGTTCACCGGCTTTTTGGATGCAGGGAAAACAAAATTTATACAAGAGACCTTGGAAGATGCACGCTTCAATACGGGTGAGCGTACCCTTCTTCTTCTGTGCGAGGAAGGAGAGGAGGAATATGACCCTTCTACCTTTTCCGGCGAAAATGTCTTCATTGAATGCATTGACGACCAAGCGGAACTGACCGATTCCCATCTGCAAGCCTTGCAGGAAAAACACAAGGTGGAGCGTGTGGTGGTCGAATATAACGGGATGTGGATGCTGGACGAGCTTTACCAGAATATGCCGCAGAGCTGGATTGTCTATCAGGAATTTCTGTTTGCGGATTCACAGACCTTTTTGACCTACAATGCCAATATGCGTGGGCTGGTCGTGGACAAGCTGAAAAGCTGCGAGATGGTTGTTTTGAATCGGGCAGATGAGACCTTGGATCGCTTGGAAATTCACAAAATCATTCGGGCGGTCAGCCGTCGAACCAACATTGCTTATGAAGATAAAAACGGCGAGGTCTACTATGATGAGACACCCGACGAGCTGCCGTTTGATTTAGAGGCACCCGTTGTCGAAATTACCGAACAGGATTTTGCCATTTGGTATCAGGATATCTCGGAGGAACCCGAGAAATATAAGGGCAAAACCATCAAAATTGCCGGCACCGTGGTGCTGAGAGAGAAGCTGCCTTCCGGAAGCTTCATTTTCGGACGCAGAATTATGACCTGCTGTGCAGATGATATCACCTTCGCAGGGGTACTCTGCACCGGCTATGACGTGACAAAATTACAGGATCGCCAGTGGGTTACGCTGACAGCGAAAATTTCGGTCAAGCATAACCGTGTCTATAATAAGAAGGGACCCATTCTAAGCGTGCTTTCCTTGGTGCCGGGAACCGCACCGGAGGACGATGTGGCAACCTTCTATTAAACGCTTTCTGAACGACGAGAGGAAACATGGTTCTATCCTTTGGAAAATGATCGCTTCTCTCATTGCAAAAAACGAACCCAATATGGTACAATGGATGTATCATATTGGGTTCGTTTTCATGGTCTGTTTTGATACTGAAAACACCCGAAAGAAGGGAAGTGGTGGGGTGTATCGCCCGTTGGCAGATGAATTGCGTCCTAAAAGCATCGAAGATGTCGTGGGACAGAAGCATATATTGGGAGAGCAGGGGGTACTCCGCCGTGTCATAGAAGGGGGCACCATCCCCAATATGATTTTTTACGGACCCTCTGGGACGGGAAAAACAACCGTCGCAGAAATTGCGGCGGCTCGGATTCACCGCCCCTTCTATCGGCTCAATGCCACAACGGCCGGCTTGGCAGATATCAAAGCCGTGATGAACGATGTGGGTACCCTGCTTGCGCCCGAGGGCGTGGTACTCTATCTGGATGAGATCCAGTATTTTAATAAAAAGCAGCAGCAATCTCTGCTGGAGTTCATGGAAAAGGGAGGACTGACCCTCATTGCCTCCACCACGGAAAATCCATACTTCTATGTATACAATGCTGTCTTGAGTCGTTCCACTGTGTTTGAATTTAAGCCCTTGTCTCCCGAGGATGTCCTGCCCGTGGTGCGCCGTGGAATTTCCCGCATGGGGGAAACAAGGGGGGTTACCGTCGGGTTTGAGGACGGGGTTCCCGAGGCCATTGCCCGTGCCTGTGGTGGGGATGTCCGAAAAGCACTCAATGGTGTGGAGATGCTGTTTTCTGCCCATGCGATGGAATTAGAAACCGTCTTTCTCACGCTGGAAGAAACCAAGCAGGTGGCGCAGCGCTCTGCGATGCGATACGATAAAACAGGGGAGGAGCATTATGACATTCTTTCCGCCCTCCATAAGTCCATTCGTGGCTCAGACCCAGATGCCGCACTGCACTATTTGGCACGGCTCTTGGAGGCGGGAGATTTGCTTTCGCCCTGCCGACGTCTGCTTTGCGTTGCCTGCGAGGATATTGGCTTAGCCTACCCCATGGCAATTCCCATCGTGAAAGCGTGCGTGGATAGCGCCCTTCAACTGGGCTTGCCCGAAGGACGGCTCCCTTTGGCGGATGCCGTGATTTTACTCGCCACCGCACCGAAGTCCAATTCAGGCGAACGGGCGATTGATGCCGCACTTGCCGATGTACGGGCGGGAAAAACGGGGGACTATCCGAGACATTTGCAAAATCTGCATTTGGATTCTACAGGCTTGGAGCGAGATCAGGGCTATCTCTACCCGCATGATTACCCAAAGCATTATGTAAAGCAACAATACTTGCCTGACCCATTGGTTGGGGCAGTTTACTATGAATATGGCGAGAATAAAACAGAGCAGACCGCCAAACGCTATTGGGATGAGATCAAGGCAGAGCAGGCGTAAATGCTTGGAACTAAAAGCTCCGCTCAATGCGAATGCGTTTGCAGCCGGGGGGCGAATAAAGCCAGTGCGATACTTGACCCTCTGTGATAAAATAAGAAAGAGGCGTAGGAGTATTGGGAGGCGTCAGCTTCTGAATGACCGAAAGCTTGATCTTCATTTGCTCCGGCAGGACTGCTTTGATATAGACGGAAACGGCATCATTTTCTGATAAGCCCTCGGTGGGATCGGAAAGCCCGGTCAAGTTGGGGGTCAGTTCGATAAAGGTACCGTAGGACTTTATGCCACGAACAAAACCCGAAACCGTCATGCCAGCGGAAAAGAGCGCTGCATTTTCCAGCCAAGTCCCCAATAGCTCCTTGTGGGATAGATACAGTCGTCCTATGGCTGGGTCGCTGTCGCTGAGAATGACGAAAATATTCTGCCCTACAGAAAAGCGGCAGGCAGGATGCGAGATGCGAGAAACAGAGCAGTTTTCAATTCCGATCATAGAAGTTACGCCGCAGCCAAGATCCACAAACGCACCAAAGCCTTCCATGTGTGTGACCGTAGCGGGCAGAACGGTTCCCCTTGGCAGGGACAGCAGATGAGAGGATGCCAGCTCCTGTGCTCTGCGGCGAGACAAAAGCAGCGTGCCATTGGTCTCGATGCCACGCACCACAAAGGAAATTGGTTTTCCGACACAGGATAGAATGGCGATTTCCCGTGCCGTTCCCTCTCGGATGCCGAGGGCGGCTTCTTCACGGGGAATGCGACCGAAAAATTGTCCGACACGGACGGATAGATCATGCTCAGGTGTACATAAAATGGTGCGTCCCTCCAAGACCCGTTCGGTCTGTATGGCCTCCTGGAGAGAGCGGAGAGTGGCACAGACTTCTCGGTTTTCCTTTTTTTGCAGAAGCCGACCCTCTGGAAGATATGGGTTGGACATAGCGAGCCGTCCTTTCTTGGTCAATCAAGTTGTGCTCTTACTATATTCGGACAAAGTGAAAAAATTGCTAACACATTGAGTTTTGGGAGGTGTAAATCCATGGATATCGTTCCCGGAGATATACTTGAAATGAAAAAAGAGCATCCATGCGGAAGCAAGCGCTGGACGGTGCTTCGTGTGGGTATGGACTTTCGTCTACGGTGTGACGGCTGCGGACGGGAGGTCATGCTGCCTCGCAGAAAGGCAGAAAAAGCCTTGAAGAAAATTGTGCACGAAACAGAAGGCACAGAATAAACATAAAGTATGGCTACAGACTAAGAAGGTATAGCATGGGTTTCTGCGTCCATATAACTTGTTGGCACAGATACAACTGTACCTTGATAATTTTGTTTGTAAAGTGGAATTGCTTGCGTGATTCTTTGTTTCAATATGTCAGGAGGAAATTCATATGCGTTATGAAGGTCAGATCTATCGTCCGCCAGGAGAGTGGCGGAGCTACCTGCTCCAATGTACCGTGGGCTGCTCCCACAATAAATGTACCTTTTGCGGGATGTATAAGGACAAAAAATTCCATATCCGCCCCATGAAGGAAATTATGGAAGATATCGCCATGGCACGGGAGTATTATGGGCCGAACAACGTCGACAAGGTGTTTCTTTGCGACGGGGATGCCATTGTTATGCGCCAGGAGCAGCTTTTGCAAATCTTGGAGGCACTGTATGCTGCATTCCCGCATCTGCGTCAGGTGACGGTCTATGCCGGTACACGCAGCACCATGACCAAAACACAAGAGCAGCTCATTGAACTGAGACAGGCAGGGTTGACCCGTGCCTATCTTGGCGTAGAGAGCGGATGGGATGATCTCCTTCTGCGGGTGAAAAAGGGCGTGACGGGAGAGCAGATGCTCAAAGCTGCGGCTCTTTTGAAAAATGCGGGCATTGACCTATGGGTGACCGTAATCTTAGGCTTGGGCGGACCGGGAGAAGGCTCTGTCCACCACATTCAGGAAACCATTCGTCTGCTCAATCAAATGCAGGCAAACCATGTATCCTGTCTTTCCTACATTCCCGAGCCACGCTCCCCGCTATACACGGATGTAAAGGAAGGACGCTTTACACTGATTGGGCCGAAAGAATCCTTGGAGGAAACCAGAGCCTTGGTCGAAGGGCTGAACTATGGCCCCTTCCACTTTACCAGCAACCATGCATCCAACTATTTGGCGCTGAAGGGTACCCTTCCGGATGACCGAGAGAAATTTCTTGGAATGCTGGACGACGCCTTGGACGGCACCGGAAGAATCCGCAGTGAGTTTTCCCGAGGCTTATAAGCTTACAATCATCGGAAAACTGCATTGGGCATCAGAGGCACGATAAAAAAGAAAAAGTACTGCTCCCAAGAATCAACGGGAGCAGTACTTTTATTTTTTTGATAGCGCCTTTGTTTTTGTTGCTTACTTTAAATTCTCGTCATACACCGCACGGTCACCACCGATAAACTTGGGGCGGACACGAGCAGCCAGCAGGATGGCTTCACCAATATGCTTTTGCTCCAACCGAACTGGAACGGCCACACGCTTCATATGCATACCAATCAGGGTACCGCCGATGTCCAAGCCAGCATCTGCCTTAATTTCCTCCACGGCGACGGGATGGCGGAAGGCATGATAAGCGGCGGTTGCAAAGGAGCTGCCTGCCTTTGGCTGAGGAACGACGTTGCAGATTTCTGCAAAGGGAACGGCTTCCTGCTCTACGATAATGGCACGATTTAGGTGCTCACAGCACTGGGCGGCGAGATAAATGCCACGAGGTGCCAACGCCTCATGCAGACCATCGTAGATTGCCTGCCCGATTTCCGGGCTGGAATGGCTGCCTACCTTATGTCCGGAAACCTCGCTGGTAGAGCATCCGACCACAAGAATCTGACCCTGATGAAGATGTGCAGCTTCTATTATCTGCTCTGCGGCAGCTTTTGCTTCTGTGCGAATCTGTTCCAACATAGAAAACACCTCTTAAGCTTTGTAGTTTTTCTCTAAAATAGTGCGAGAATCCTTTTGCTTAACTGTGATTATAGACCCAATCTGTACATTTTACATAGCCAAAACGAAAATGATTTGTATGCCAGATTTTTTTATGGATTCTTTTTTTGTTCCCTATCGATGGCTTGCTCTTGTCTTTGCAGGGCGAGGGCTTCTTTTTTTGCCTTTGCTCGTTGGTGGTGGAGACGCACACTGAAAAAGAGTCGAACAAGCTCTGATGCAATCAAGATGCCGCCAGCGATGCCTACGGCTACCATCAGGGTTTCCGTGCCTTTTTGAATGAATATGTCCATATCCTGATGTACGACGGCACTCATGCACCGATATAAAGCACTACCGGGGAGGAGGGGGACAATGCCGGGGATCAGAAAGGTATTGGCAGGTGCTTTTCGAATGCGAGCCAGAGTTTCCGACCAAAGACAGATGGCTAGGGCGGCGACGAGGGAGGCAAGAAAAAAGCTCTTATTTTGGTGAAAGACCAACAGATAGCAGACCCAGGATAGGGCGCCGCCCAAGGTCGCCATAGGAAGATGAGAACGACGGACATTGAAAAACAGGGCAAAGCCCAAGGTGCCGATGCCGGCACAGATGACCTGTATGATGGCTTCCTTCATAGGGCACCTCCAAGCAGCATCAGAGAAACGGCGTAGCCGATGGCGATGGCAGTGGCACCCAAAAGGGCTTCCACCAGGCGGTATACCCCCGTTAAAATGTCGGAATAGAACAATTCTCTCACGCCGTTTACCATAGCAAGACCCGGGATGAAAAGCATGATATCACCAATCATGATGATATCTAAGTTGGTACCGATGCCGACCCGTGTACACCAGTGGGCAAGAACACCGGAGAGAAAGCAGGCGACAAGCGTATAGATGATGCGATTCTGGTGGTAGATGCGGCGTACCTGCTCCATCATATAAATGCCGCTGGCAATGAGCGCAGAGGCAATGCCGTCCCAGAGGGTGCCACCGAAGAAAATCGCAAAGGCACCGGCACCCAAAATATAACCGAACAGCTCTGCCCAAGAAAAGCGGGAACCAGAGGCATCCAATGAAATGGGTAAATCCTTGACCTTGGGCGGATGATCACAAATGCGTCGGGCGGCGGCATTGATGATTTCCAAACGCTGTAAATCGGTTCCGGTTTTGTCGGGTAAAATCATGCAGGTGCTGGTATAATGTGAGCCGTCCGTTGCTTTCACGGTAACGGCGGCTTGGGTTGCGATGGTGTGTGCATCCAAGACCTCCAGACCATAGGCTCGAAAGATACGGGCCATGGTGTTTTCCGCCCGCCAAGCCTCCGCACCGCATTCTATCATTTTACGTCCGAGGTGTAGGGTGTATTCCACCAAGGCTTCTGTTTCGTTTCTTGTCATAGCTTCCTCCGTTCTTGAAAGAGCCAGCTTTTTTAGGGAAATGCGGCTTCCAATCCCCACGCATATCAGGGGACGTTTTCTTTCCTCCATATATATAGTAAAATGAAGGAAAAAGCAACTGACGAGGCTGACAGAAAGGCGTGCGGATTGCCGGCTATTTTTGACAGCGTGAGAAGATGCCTTCCTACGATTGACTTTTTACTGGAATTCGATAAAATAAGAGAAGTTATTTTGCTCAGATAGGCAAAATGAGGAAAGGAAAGGGACGTGCAATGAAGTGTAAACGATACAAGCGGGGGAGATGGGTTGGCTTCCTTTTTGCCCTAACCATGCTGATGAGCCTTTCGGCTTGCAAAACGCCACAGATCAGCTCCGGAACGGAGCAAAGCCCCGGCGCTGTGCCAGCAGCACCCAATGCGGAAACGCCGTTTGCTTCCTATTTGGACATATCGGGGCTTTCGGAGGAAACGCTTGCTGCCTGCACCCAAACGATTGACAAGGAAAGCAAGCAGGATGATGTGGCAATCCATGTGACGCAAACGATGGGAGATGGTATGACGCTGTATGTAGCCTTTACCGTGACCTATCCTGAAACGATTGACCTCAATGATCCGACAACCTTCCAAGTCAAACGGGAAGACGGGCGGCGGTATAGTATGGTAGAGGCAAAGCTTGTGGAAGGGGATGCCGCCGCAAATACGGATGAAATGGGGGTCAAGGGCAAGCGATATAACGCCACACCCATTACGTCACATACGCTTTCGTATATTGTTTCCTTCACCTATGATAAAGATGTACTCAGCGGAAAAACGGTGACCTTGCTTTTGACGGATTATGTGATGGGAGGCGCACCTCAAGCGGTGAGCTGGACACTGGAAAATAAAGCAGAATTCCGCTATATAGACCTCAAAAATCAGGAGGGAAAGATGGTCGGAACGGCGATACTCTCTCCCTTCGGAATGAATATTGATGTTTGGGATACAAAAATTATGAATTGGGAGCAGGTGGAAGCTGAAGTTTCTCTGCTGGATGCAGAGGGTAAGCCTCTTGATTTGGGCATGGTTGTAGGGGTGGAGCAGCCGCATATTCAGACAGAATTTTATAAGCCGATGATGCCGGAAGCGGTACATGCCATTCGTGTGGGAACCTGCACAACAGCCATGACTTAATCCTTCTTTGTCTTTTGGAAATGGGAGCAGAAGGGACGTAATGTGCAGCTCATACAATCCGGCTTTCTGGCACGGCAGACGGCTCTGCCGTGGAGCACCATTCGGTGGCAGAAGTCGTTGGATTCCTCCGGTGGGAGACAAGCACGCAGCTGGGTTTCTGTTTTTGCGGGGTCTTTCGTGCCATCAGTCAGCCCCAACAGTCCTGCAATGCGAATGCAATGGGTGTCGGCAATGACCACACCGGGCACATGATGTACATCACCCAAAATCAGGTTGGCGGTTTTGCGTCCCACGCCGGGCAGCTTCAGTAGAGCCTCCATGGTATCCGGAACCTTGCCGTCAAATTCGGTGAGAAGCATCCTTGAGGCAAAGACAATATCCTTCGCCTTTGCACGGAAAAAACCGCAGGAATGAATATATGGCTCCACATCTTGCGGTTCGGCTTCTGCCAAGGCACGAAGGGTAGGGAAGCGGTCAAATAAGGCCGGCGTGATTTGATTGACACGCTCGTCCGTGCATTGGGCGGAAAGGCGGGTTGCAAATAGCAATTCATATTCTTTTTCATATTGCAGAGAGCAAATCCCCGTGGGATAGAGTCGTTTCAGCTCTTCAATGATGGAACGGACTTTTTCCTTTTTTCTCATAATAAGCTCCATTCGATGATTAAATCATAGGGGAGGGCAGCGTATTTTTACGCTATCGCCTATTTTTCCCTCATTCTCGTTTCATTTCTTGGCGATTAGTATACCATAAACAACAGAAATAGTCATTGGATTTTTTCCCCGATTGGAGTATAATACTGTGAATGAAGTAAACATCATTTCATTCATAAAATCATCATTACAAAGGAGAAACGATTGTGGTCAAAGATGTGATTGAGTTTCTGATTCAGCAGGACCCAGAGGTCGGCCATGCAGTGAGAGCAGAGTACGACCGCCAGCGCAGCAATATCGAATTGATCGCCTCTGAAAACTTTGTCAGCGAAGCTGTCCTCATGGCAGCTTCCACCGTGCTGACGAATAAATATGCAGAGGGATACCCCGGGAAACGTTACTACGGCGGCTGCGAGCGTGTAGACGTGGTGGAAGACCTTGCTCGTGACCGTGCCAAGCAGCTTTTTGGCGCAGATCACGCCAATGTACAGCCCCACAGCGGTGCTTCCGCAAACTTTGCCGTCTATCAGGCTTTGTGCAATATCGGCGATACCGTCATGGGTATGAACCTCGATAACGGCGGACATCTGACCCACGGTAGCCCCGTCAATTTCTCCGGTCTTAACTATAATATTGTGCCCTACGGTGTGGACCCTGTCACCCACCGCATCGACTATGATCAGGTGCGTGCCTTGGCAAAGCAGCATAAGCCGAAAATGATTCTGGCCGGTGCTTCTGCCTATCCCCGTATCATCGACTTTAAGGCATTCCGTGAGATTGCCGACGAGGTGGGTGCCTATCTCTTTGTCGATATGGCACACATTGCCGGCTTGGTCGCTGCCGGTCTGCATCCCTCTCCCGTTCCCTATGCAGATGTTGTCACCACCACCACACATAAAACCCTGCGTGGCCCCCGTGGCGGCGTGATTCTTTGCAAGGAGGAGCACGCAAAGAAAATCGACAAGGCCATTTTCCCCGGCGCACAGGGCGGTCCGCTGATGCACATTATCGCAGCAAAGGCCGTTGCTTTGGGCGAGGCACTGAAGCCGGAATTCAAGACCTATCAGGAACGCATTTTGAAGAATGCATCTGCCTTGGCAGGTAGTCTGACAGAGTCCGGCTTTGACTTGGTTTCCGGCGGCACCGATAACCATTTGATGCTGGTTGACCTCCGTGCGGCCAATATCACCGGCAAGGAAATGGAAAAGCGTTTGGACGTGGTGAACATTACGGTGAACAAGAATACCATTCCGGACGATCCGCAGTCTCCCTTTGTCACCAGCGGCATCCGTGTGGGCACCCCTGCCGCCACCAGCCGTGGCCTGAACGAAGAAGATATGAAGGTGGTTGGCAAGCTGATTTGGAAAACCGCTACTGAATTTGACACCAAGCAGGATGAAATTCGGGACGAGGTTGCTGCCATTACAGCGAAGTATCCGATGTATGAATAAGTGTGCGCTACGCTCTGTTGTTTCGAACAAGGCGTGCGAACTTGGTATCTTGCGGTTCTGAGGAACCGCTGCAACCGACAAAACGAGGGGCAGTCAAAGTCGATACCGGCTTGACTGCCCCTCGTTTTTATGTGGATACCACAGGCAAAAAGCGCTGTTGAGGTATCGCTATCAAATAAAAAGTAATACCAATTCTACAAGTACTATACCAAAAAATGGAAAGATTTCAAGTCTTACACCTTCACTCCGCAGGGTGTATAACCCATACAGGAGGGGATTGAGTGCTTGTGGTTTTTTGATTTATGAGCACTTAACCCCAAAGGAAATGCTGAGCAGTATTTTAGTGCCTACAATCAAGCAAATCCATCGCATTTGATGACGGCATCTGACCATGTAAATTATTGTCTTGCGGTGAGAAAATAAGCCTCCTTCGGTGAGGTATTTGATTTCTCCATCCTAATATAGCGACAAAATACAAGCGGTGGATTGCAACTTCGTGCCGGATTTCTATAAAAATCAGTTGCAAAAAGGGAGGAGGTATAGTAAACTATATGAGACACTGGGTGGAAGTACATACGTCCGTATCACATGGACACCACCCGAAAATTAAGGAGGTACTTAAAATGAAGAAGATTCTTGCACTTCTCCTCGCAGGCTGTATGGCACTGGCTCTCTGTGCTTGCGGCACCCCCGCAAATGACGGCGCTGAGGGCGGCACAGCCGCTCCTTCCGGCGATACCATCGTCATCGGCGTCTATGAGCCCTTGTCCGGCGATAACGGACCTGGCGGCAAGCAGGAATTCCTCGGTATGCAGTATGCAAACTCTATTTGTCCTACTGTTGATATCGGCGGTAAGACCTACAAGGTTCAGCTCGAAGTCGCAGATAACGAATCCTCGAACGACAAGGCTGTCTCAGCTGCAAGCACTCTGGTTGCAAAGAAGCCTGCTGTCATTCTCGGCTCCTACGGCTCCGGCGTTTCCATCGCTGCTTCGGATACCTTTGAGCAGGCAGGCATCCCCGCCATCGGCGTGACCTGCACCAACCCTCAGGTGACCGACGGCAACAGCCATTATTTCCGTATCTGCTTCCTTGATCCCTTCCAGGGCACCGTCTTGGCTAACTTCGCCAAGGATGAGCTGAATGCAAAGACCGTTTATTGCCTGGGTCAGCTTGGCAACGACTACGATCAGGGTCTCGTTAACTACTTCCAGAAGGCTGCTGAAGCTCTGGGTATGACCGTCATCACCGACTCCTTCCCCAAGGATAACTCTGACTTCTCCTCTTACCTGACCAATGCTAAGAATCAGAATGCAGACGTGATCTTTGCCCCCACCTCCATCAGCTATGCACAGCTCATCGTGGAGCAGGCTGCTGCACAGGGCATTAAAACACCTCTGCTCGCCAGCGATACTTGGGATTCCAACGTCATTCTGGGTGCAACCCAGTCTAAGGATATTTCCCTGTATGTCACCACCTTCTACGCAGAGGGCGGCGACGCCGAGTTCGAAAAGGGCTTCAAGGAGTGGATCAACGCAGACAAGACCAATCTTTCCAACAACGGCGGCGACGACATCATCGCAGCTGTCTCCGTTATGGGCTACGATGCATACTTCACTGCACTGGAAGCTTTGAAGGCAGCCGGCTCCGCAGATCCCGCTGCTGTTATGGCAGCTCTGCCCAATGTCTCCTACACCGGCGTTTCCGGTGCCATCTCCTTCGACGAAATCGGCGACGCAAAGCGTGATACCGCATTCGTGAAGAAGGCAAACACCGAAAATAACGTTTGGGACTTCGTTGCTGTTCAGGGCGTTAAATAAGCCGTCCTCAGCACATGAATTAAAACTGTCAGCTTTGTGGCGGGGGTACCTTATGTGCTCCCGCCACAGTTGTGCTGTACACTTCGACAGGATTCTTCCCCGAAATCCTGAATCGGTGCGTGTTTTCCAGAACGTATCCATGCATTCCATAGATGCCTCTGTGAAATGGATTGATACGTTCCCCTAAAATCCCCGTATATAGCAGCCTGAAAAGGCGATTACACAAGAAAGAAGGAGAAGAAAAAGCGATGTCTGAATTTTTAAGTTCCAATCTTCCGTATTTGCTTTCGGGCATTTCTGTCGGCGGACAATATGCTTTGATTGCCATTGGCTATACCATGGTTTATGGTATCCTGCGTCTCATCAACTTCGCCCACGGCGATGTTTTCATGGTGGCAGGTCTTATCATGGTCTATGCCACAGCCTCTCTGCCTATTTGGGCGTCCATCGCCATCGTCATTGTTGCTACCGTCATTTTAGGTGTGGTCATCGAAAAGGTAGCCTATAAGCCCCTTCGTTCGGCACCCCGTATGTCAGTTATGATTTCTGCCATTGGTGTCTCATACCTTCTGCAAAACTGTGCGCTGTATTTTACAGGCGGTCTTCCCCAGATGTATCCGACCATTCCGTTTTTATCCAAGCAGATTTCTGTGGGTAGCTCCTCCATTAAAATGGTTACCGTGATTACCCCGATCTTGACCATTGTCTTAGTGGTAGCGCTCGTTTTCCTCATTAAGCATACCAAAACCGGTATGGCAATGCGCGCCGTTTCCAAGGACTTTGAAACCAGCGAGCTGATGGGCATTAAGATCAATACCGTCATCAGCATGACCTTTGTGATTGGCTGTGCATTGGCTGCGGTTGGCTCCTTGCTCTATTTCTCCAACTATACCTCAGTCATTCCCACCTCTGGTGCTATGCCGGGTCTGAAGGCCTTTGTTGCGGCTGTCTTTGGCGGAATCGGCTCGGTACCCGGTGCAGTCATCGGCGCATTTATCATTGGTATCTGCGAAAATATCATCAAGGGCTTGGGCTGGACGGTGTTCTCCGATGCCTTCACCTTTGTGCTTTTGATTTTGATTCTCTTGGTCAAGCCCACCGGTATCTTCGGTGAGAAGTCTACGGATAAGGTGTGAGGTGCGAACGATGGGAAAAAAATTAAAAACAACGGCAGCACCCGAAAAAAAAGCAGGAGCTATGATCGCAATCCTGTTGCTGATTGCGTTCTATGTCTTCCTGTTTATGCTGGATAATGTCCTGCCTACTACATCAACCACAACGATGCTGACCACAGTATTGAAGAAAACAGCAATCTATGCACTGGTCTGCGTTTCGATGAACCTATTAAATGGATTTACAGGCCTGTTTTCCTTGGGACAGGCTGGCTTCATGCTGATTGGTGCCTATGCCTATGCGATTTTTGCCATTCCGGCGGATCAGCATAACTCCGTGTATCAGTATTTTGACGGCGGCGCCATTCAGTTCTCCATCCCCGAATCACTGGGAAAGCTTCTGGGCGAAAATGCCGGTGCTTTCCTCGGTGCGATTATTTGTATCATCATTGCCGGTATCGTGACGGCAATCTTTGCTGCGCTCATCGGCATTCCTGTGCTTCGCCTCAAAAGTGACTATTTGGCCATTGCCACCCTCGGCTTTGCCGAAATTATCCGTGCAGTGCTGCAGTGGAACGGCTTGGGTAAAATTACAAACGGTTCGAACCTTCTGCGGAAATACACCAACTTTTCGGATATCAAAATCCAGATTGGCAACACAATCTTCCATCTGGATACTATCTTCCCCTTCCTCATTGCAACCATTAGTATTGCAATCATTGTTCTGCTGGTGCATTCCTCCTACGGCCGTGCCTTTAAGTCCATTCGTGATGATGAGATTGCAGCAGAGGCCATGGGTATCAACCTGTTCCGTCACAAGATGCTCTCCTTTGTCATCTCCAGCTTTTTTGCGGGTGTCGGCGGTGCGCTGCTTGCGATGTTCCAGACCACCGTGCAGGCAGACCCCTTCCGTACAACCATGACCTATGAAATTCTGCTGATGGTGGTCATCGGTGGTATCGGCTCCATCTCCGGCAGCTGTATTGCATCCTTCCTGTATATCGCCTCCTCCGAATGGTGGCTGCGGTTCTTGGACAGCGGCTCTGTCTTTGGACTTTCGGTGCCGTTCTTCCGTGATGGCTTCCGTAAGGTTGTTTTCTCCGTTGTGATCATGATCATCGTGTTGTTCTTCTCCAGAGGTATCATGGGCGATAAGGAAATCTCGTTTGCAGGGATAATACGAAAGTTCAAAAAACGAAAAGCCCAATCGGCAGCAGTTGCCGATGATGAGAAGGGAGGCGACGCACAATGAGTGAGAATATTCTGCGTGTAGAGAACGCAACCATGCAGTTTGGCGGCGTTGTGGCTGTCAACAACCTCTCCTTAGAGGTCAATCAGGGCGAAATCGTTGCCCTGATCGGTCCGAACGGTGCCGGAAAGACGACGGCATTTAACGTAATTACCGGTGTTTATCAGCCGACCAATGGTGCCGTCTTTTTCATGGATAAGCCCATGATCTGCAACCATCCCCACGGCAAAATGAAAAAGCTCTATAAGGGACAAAATGGGGATAAATATACCAATGCACATGTTTTGGTGCCAACACCAGACCATATCACAAAGCTGGGCATTTCCCGTACCTTCCAAAACATTCGTCTTTGGAAAAGTATGACCGTTTTTGAAAACGTCATCATTGCCAAGCATATGCGTGCCAAGCACAATGTCTTCTCCTCCACCTTCCGTGCCAGCCGCAAGGAAGAAGCTCGGATGCGAGAGGAGACCGAAGCCCTTCTCAGAGAACAGGGGCTTTGGCAATATAAAGATGATATCGCCACCAGCCTGCCTTATGGCTTGCAGCGTCGTCTGGAAATTGCACGAGCCTTGGCAACCGACCCGAAGCTCCTTCTCTTGGATGAGCCTGCGGCGGGTATGAATCCGCAGGAAACCTTGGAATTGGCGGACTTCATCCATGAAATTCGTGACAAGCACAAGCTGACAATCCTGCTCATCGAGCACCATATGGATTTGGTCATGAATATTTCTGACCGACTCTATGTCTTGGATTTTGGCAGCTTGATTGCTCAGGGTCTGCCCAGCGAGATTCAGAAGAACCAACGCGTGATTGATGCTTATTTGGGGGTGGTAGAAGATGAGTGAACCAATTCTCAGCATTCAGAATTTGCAGGTGAATTACGGCGGCATCGAAGCCGTTAAGGGCATTTCCTTTGATGTGCCGGAAGGTGAAATCGTCACCTTGATTGGCGCAAACGGTGCGGGAAAAAGCTCCACCCTGCGTGCCATCTCCGGCTTGGTTAAGCCGAAGACGGGTAAAATCCTCTATAAGGGTGAGGATATTACCGCAAAGAATCCCACAGAAATGGTCTCTCGTGGCATCACGCTGGTGCCCGAAGGACGACGGATTTTCCCTGACTTGACCGTGAAGGAAAATTTACGTTTGGGTGCCTATCTGCGGAAGGATGATATTTCCGAGGACATGGAGTGGGTATTCAGCCTCTTTCCTCGTTTGAGAGAACGAGAGTGGCAGGCTGGTGGTACACTCTCCGGCGGTGAGCAGCAGATGCTGGCAGTCGGACGTGCCCTCATGAGCCGTCCGAAGGTGATGATGATGGACGAGCCCTCCTTGGGTCTGGCTCCGCTCATCGTGCGCGAGATCTTCCGCATTATTCAGGAGGTCAACAAAAGGGGAGTTACCATTCTGCTCATTGAACAGAATGCAAATATGGCCCTCAAAATAGCCCACATGGGCTATGTCATGGAGACCGGACGTATCACCATGGCAGGACCGGGCAAGGAGCTGCTGGTCAACGAAGCGGTCAGAGCTGCGTATCTCGGCACTTAATTTGTACAGACAAAGGGACTGTAGGTAAGTGAAAACACTTGTCTACAGTCCCTTTTTGCATGAAAGACGCTTGGTGTGAATATATAGAAGGAGAGTGACAAAACCCATACGACATAGGGAGGAGGGAGTGAGAACGACAGCGCCGTCCAATGCCACAAAGGAGGAGCAGGTGAAGCTTGGAAAGCACGAGGTAACGGTGCAGCATCGGTTTCCGGAAGAAACCGACCCAGAAAAAGAACGAGAGCTTGCAGATAGGATCTATCGTATTTTTTCAAAGTATACATCGTAAAGGGGAACTGCCACGGCATCCAAACGGGTACGGGGCAGTTCCTTTTTAGGGAGGGGAATCATGGAACGATACCATGCGATTTATGCCAGACAATCCGTCGATAAGCTGGACAGTATTTCTATCGAAAGTCAAATCGAATTCTGCCGCTACGAAACGAGAGGGGAGACCTACCGGGTTTATCAGGATAAGGGTTACAGCGGAAAAAATACCGACCGACCGCAATTCCAAACCATGCTGGCAGACCTCCGTAGTGGGAGGATTCAGAGCGTGATTGTTTATAAGCTCGACCGTATGAGTCGTTCTATTTTGGATTTTGCGAATCTGATGGAGGAGCTTCAGTCTTACGGCGTTTCCTTTGTCTCCTGCACGGAAAAGTTCGATACGGCCACGCCAATGGGACGTGCTATGCTGAATATCTGTATTGTATTTGCGCAATTAGAGCGAGAAACCATTCAGATGCGTGTGCGGGATGCCTATCATTCTCGCAGTAAAAAGGGCTTCTATATGGGGGGGCGGGTGCCCTATGGCTATCGGCTGGAGCCATACCTACTGGACGGAAAGCGCACCTCACATTATGTGCCGGAGCCTTCAGAGGCGGAAATCGTACGCTTTATTTTTGAACGCTATGCTGAAGGGCAGACCTCCTTTGGCGCATTGGTCAGGCTTTTGTATGCGTGTGGTATGACAAATGGGCGCAGCAAACAGGGGGCGTGGAATCGGAGTCGTTTGGCAGAGATGATCAAAAACCCCATTTATGTACGGGCTGATTGGAGCATCTATAAATTTTACCAATTACAAGGGGCGATTTTGGAAAACGATGCCGGAGATTATATTGGGATAAACGGCTGCTATCTCTATACAGGGGAGGGCGCCGGACGAAAGACTGCCTGCTTGGAGGGGCAGCACGTTGTTTTGGCACCCCATGAAGGACTTGTTTCTGCCGAGCTTTGGCTGAAGGCACGGGAGAAGTGCTTGCACAACGGAGCAGCTACCAAATCAGGCAAAGTGAAAAATTCATTTTTGGTGGGAAAGGTAAAATGTGAGAAATGCGGCTATGCCCTAACCGTCAAAAAATCTAAGAGTAAGGTGGGGCGATATTTTATCTGCACCAATCACTTGCAAATGCAGGTGTGTGATGGGATCGGCGGAATCTATGCGGGAGAGCTAGAACAATTAATTGCGCAGGCCATGATGAAACGCCTTCATGCCATGGGGAGGCTGTCATCCATCGAGAGGGATGTGGCAGACCCCAAGGGCTTGGAACGGAAGATAAAACTGGTGCATATTGAGAATGACATTGAAAAGCTGATGGATAAATTGCCCCAAGCCGATCAGACGCTTATGGGCTATATTCAAAAAAGAGTCTCGGAGCTGGATGCGATGAAAAAGTCCATGCAGGTCCAGCTATCGAAAGAGCCGGTACTGTCCCAACAAAAGGAGCTGATCATTCCAGACGATTCGTCGCTTTGGGAGGCTCTGAGCTTTGAAGATCAGCGTGCGGTTGTTGATGCGCTCATCCATACCGTTGTGGTGGGGGAGGAGAAGGTCCAAATCACTTGGAATGTGTAGAATAGCAGGGGCTGGTTTGCTTCCTGCTGTCTGCTTTGCTTGTGCGGTACGGATGGTGCAGGAGCAGCTGGATCAGACCAACGCTTACTATGTAAACCCATCCTTCGATCGCTTGCCCCGCTAACCATTTCCGATAAAAAGTCATTCAACAAAGGCGGCTACTGCATTTTCGGCAGTAGCCGCCTTTTCGTGCTAAAATCATAAAATTTGCTGCGTTAGATAAAAAATGCGTCCCTTGACACAGTTGGCATGGATTACATTTGCTGTTTCCTGAAAAAAAGGTCGCTTGACATAGCGATAATGGCTATACTATAATCAAAAGAAGGAGGGATCGGACATTATGCAAAAAAAAGGAAAGAAAAGTCTCAAGGCGTTTCGACAAGCCGTTCGTATGGAGCTGAAAGAGCATAAAAGCTCCTTCATTGTGTTCAACGTTTTGCGATTTTTCGTCATCGTATCCTTGGTTCGTCAGGCATTTCTGCACAATTACGAAAGCTTGTTCTTGTGCATCCTGACCTTGATTTTACTCTATATCCCAAGCTGGCTTCAGGTAAAGCTCCGTATTGAAATTCCCATCGGACTGGAAATCGCCATTCTGTGCTTTATCTTTGCGGCAGAAATTTTAGGTGAAATCAATGCGTTTTATTTAAAAATCCCATTTTGGGATACCATTCTTCATACCCTCAACGGGTTTCTTTGTGCGGCCGTTGGCTTTTCTCTTATCCTTTTGCTTAACGATAATGAAAATCTGACATTTGATTTATCCCCCTTCTTTCTGGCAACCGTGGCATTTTGTTTTTCTATGACGGTCGGCGTGCTTTGGGAGTTTTTCGAATATGGCATGGATCTGTTCTTTCTGACCGATATGCAGAAGGATACCATCCTGCACACGATTTCTACGGTCGAATTAGACCCAACCATGAGCAACTCTCCTGTCATCGTGAAGGATATCGCAGATATCATTCTGCTGCGTGGAGATGGCACACAGCAGGCGTTGGGCTTGGGCGGCTATATGGATATCGGACTTTTTGATACCATGAAGGATCTCTTTGTGAATTTTATCGGCGCAGTGGTCTTTTCTATTGTTGGCTTTATTTATGTTTCGGGACGGGGACAACAAGGTATGGCATCGCTCTTTATTCCAAGCAAGAAGGAAAAGGATCACGATTATTTGCAGATGACAGAGGCGGCGCAGGAAGCAGCGAAAACGGATGGATACAAGCCGAAGAACAAGGCAGAATAGAACATATAAAAAGAGAGACTTGCATTCGTCTCGTGTGAGAATCGAAGAATTCTATATGGTAAAGGAGCAAGCATGGATAAGCAAACGCTCGCAGAACTGAAAAAAGAATTTATCAACGATTTATTCGTTTCTCAAGGGTTGGCCGCCGTGATTGACGAGGCAGATTATGGCTATGCAAAATGCTCGATGAGGATTGAAGCCCGCCATTGCAATGCCCTTGGGATTCCGATGGGTGGTGCAGTATTTACCTTGGCGGATTTTGCCTTTGCCGTCGCAGCCAATCAGAATGGGCGCAAGGTGGTCACCCAAGCATCACAGGTCACCTTTTTAAAGCCTGCACAGGGCAAGCACCTGATTGCCGAGGCAAAGCAGATCAAGGATGGAAAACGCATCTGCTTTTATGAAGTGACCGTAACCGATGAACTAGGAACAGAGGTTGCATTTGTTACAGTGAATGGCTACGTCTTGCACGCATAACACAATAAAAAAGCAGGAAGGCACAGAATTGATTGCCCTCCTACTTTTTTTGTTTATTCTGCGGTAGAGTCACCTTGAGACGTGTTTACGCTGTCGCCTGAGGTGGGCGGTGTACCGCTTCACTTACCGCCCATAGTACCCTATGGATGCCGACCGCCACCCATAGGGTTGCCACCACGATTTGACCATCTGTTGGGGTGCCCGTGGGCAGATAAGCACCTTCCTGTGTTATGGTTACGGTGCTGTCTGTGATGGAAACGGCGGTGGTGCCCTGCACAACGGAACAGGATGTTAAAAGTAGTGAAACACTAAATAGCGTTGGAAGGGCAAGCTTCTGAAAAAGTTCTTTATTGGATTCTCCTTCAATTGATGTCAAAGACCGGCTGCAACGGTCTCTTTTTGCGTCAAAGAAATTTCCAGATTTCCATTGCGGCAGCGCAGGGCATCTATAAATTCTTTTTCTCTTGCAGTGTTTTTCAAGGTCAACTGATAGGTGAGCTTAAATAGACTGCCCATATTGGTGGTTTTGACCTCCGTCAGTGAAAATTGAGAGGTGTATTCACTTAAAACAGGATCAAATACACCGGTGTAATTGAGATCCTCTGGAATGGTGAGGCGCAGGGTTTTTTCCAAAAAAGTCTGGGAAGAGGCGCCAAAGGAGATCTGGTTATATAGAAAGGTGACAAAGCCTAAAATCAGCGAAAATAAAACGGCATAACCTAAGTAACCCATGCCACAGACCAGACCCGCACCCATGCCAACGAAAATGGCACCGATTTCACGGGCAGAGCCGGGTGCAGAACGAAATCGCACCAGACTGAAGGCGCCTGCAACGGCGACACCAGCACCGATGTTGCCGTTGACCATCATGATGACAACACAAACAATAGCGGGGAGGATAGAGAGAGTGACCACAAAGCTTTTGCTATAGCTGGTTTTTCGTGTGTTCATAAACGACAGAAAAAGACCGATGATGAGAGCAACACCAATGCAGAGAAGAAAATTTCCCGGGGAAATTACCATCGCAGCGGGGGTATCGAATACACCGTGAAAGATAGAATTAAACATAAATTAAGGCTCCTGTTCGTGTGTTTGTCTGGATCATTTGATAGGCCGTGCCATATTTAGAAAATGAGGTTTTCCAGATGCCCTCCTTGGAAAGTGCCTGCACCATCCAGAGGGGGAGACCGCCGGAGGTTTTTAGCTCCATCAATACTTGATTCGCCTCCAAAATAGGACTGCCCCAAGGCTCGGAATCTAAGGTCAGCTCTGTTTGACGGAAGCAAATGTTTTCGTCAAAGGTGACCCGAAAGTCGCCGCCGTCCTTACTATAAAATGCTTCCCGCTCATAGGAGAGGAAAACAGCCGGGGATAGGTTCTTGTAATACTCTAATGTGTAGCAGATTTCATTTCCGATTTGTGTATCGGGCAGGGGCAATTTTCTCTTTAAGCAAGCGTCTGCTTCTGCCTCTGTGAGACAAAGCCGCCGCTTATAGACCACAGACTTATACTTCCTTTTGAGTTCTATAAAAACAGAATCCGTGTTTTCGGCTCTCCCGTAGCTGCGAACACGCAGCTTTTCTTTGTAGATCGGCTTTTCTAAGCTGCGGCGAATCAGACGAAAATTCGGTGTATCAAAATAAATGTTGCGGATAGAGCTGCGACCAAATTCATCCAAAGTCATATATGGCTCCATCACAGCGAGTAGGTGTGCTTTCTGCGCTTGTGTCATCAAATATTTCAGCTCATATCGTTTAAATACCATTTTGGTTCCCATAAGATTGCCCTCCTTCTTATTTCGATTATGAGGATATTGTAAAATCAAAACTATAAATGAAGTTAAAAGAAAGAAAAAATCTTTTGCAAAAAATTTGGCATCCCCTTCCTTTTGATCGTATAATCAGTTGAGAAGTGCAGATTCCCTTTTAACTAGAATTAAAGAGAGGGTACTATTCTAATAAGAAAGAGAGGAAGGGGTGTTCTGTAGGATGCGTATTTTATTGGCCGAGGATGAAAAATCTCTTTCCAGAGCGGTGGTCGCTCTGTTAGAGCGGAGTAATTATTCCGTGGATGCGGTGTATGACGGAGAAGAAGCACTGAATTATTTGGAGGCAGAAAATTATGACGCATTGATCTCCGATATCATGATGCCGAAAGTGGATGGCCTCACGGTGCTTCGCACGCTGCGGGAAAAAGGGAATCGCATCCCTGTTCTGCTTCTTACAGCAAAATCGGAGGTAGCAGACAAGGTAACCGGTTTGGATACAGGTGCGAACGATTATCTCACCAAGCCCTTTTCCACCCAGGAGCTGCTGGCACGCATCCGTGCGATGACCAGAACACAAACAGCACAGACTAGCAGTGTGCTCACCTTTGGAAATATTTCTCTGGATCAGGTGACCTTTACCTTGTCTTCCTCAGAGGGCAGCTTTCGCTTGGCAAATAAAGAATTTCAAATGATGGAGCTTCTGCTGTGCAATCCGCACCAGCTGATTCCCAGTGAACGCTTTTTGGAAAAAATTTGGGGCTATGACAGTGAGACCGAATTGAATGTTGTGTGGGTGTACATCTCCTACCTGAGAAAGAAGCTTTCTGCCCTTCGTTCGAATATTCAAATCAAGGCCACACGGAATGCGGGCTATTCTTTGGAGGAAACGGGATGATTAAACGACTGCGCAAACGATTTATTCTGGTCCCCATGCTTTCCTTTGCGTTGGTCCTACTGATTATTTTAAGCGGTGTGAACCTATTGGGCTATCAGAAATTGGTGGCAGATGCCGATAAGATTTTGTCTGTGCTTGCGGAGCATAACGGCGTGCTTCCCATACAAGAGCCACACACTCAGCCCGAGGAGGAGATGCCGCAGCCGGAACAGAAACCGAAAGACGATATTTTCTTAGGCGGACATCACTTCTCTCGTGAAATGCCTTATGAATCCCGCTATTTTTCGGTGCTTTTAGATGCTTCCGGAAAAATCCTGCAAGCCGATTTGAGACAAATTGCCGCTATCGATGAAGATACCGCCGTTACCTATGCCTGTGAGCTATGGCGTGAGGGGCGTATCTGTGGTTTTTGGGAGGATTATCGCTATACCAGCACAAACGAGGGAACTGGCACCCGTTTGATTTTTTTGGACTGCGGACGGAATCTATCCGCCCTTCGAACCACACTCTATGCCAGTAAAGGGGTGGCATTGACAGGGCTAGTTGCCGTATTTTTTCTGCTGCTGCTCACCTCAAAACGTATCATCCGACCCGTAGCGGAGAGTTATGAAAAGCAAAAGCGCTTCATTACCGATGCCGGACATGAAATCAAAACCCCGCTTACCATTATCGGTGCCGATGCCGATTTGGTAGAAATGGAGTGCGGTGAAAATGAATGGATTGCGGATATCAAACGCCAAACCCTCCGCTTGACCGAGCTGACCAACGATCTGATTTACCTTTCCCGTATGGAGGAGGAGCAGCCGAATATACAGGTCATTGATTTTCCGTTTTCGGATGTCGTAGAGGAGGTGGCACAGTCCTTTTCTGCTTTGGCAAAAACAAAAGGGAAGGTATTTTCGGTTCACGTCGAGCCGATGCTTTCTTATGCAGGCGATGAAAAGGCGTTGCGGCAGCTCATTGACATCCTGCTGGATAACGCCCTGAAATATTCCCCCAAGGGAGGAAGGATTCTTTTGGAGCTGGAGCGACAGGCGAGAGCCTTACGGCTTACAGTTTCCAATACAACGCCGCTGCCTTTGGAGGATGCGCAGCTTGCCCATCTTTTTGACCGCTTTTATCGAACGGATCAGTCCCGCAATTCGCAAACTGGTGGCCATGGCTTGGGGCTTTCTATTGCACAAAGTATTGTTGCCGCCCACAAGGGTAGGATTCGGGCAGAAGCCTTTACCCAAGCGGGTCTTTCTATTGTTGTGCTGCTCAATGCGGATCAATCAGGCAAAAAACGACCCTGACAGTGATTTTTCTGTCAGGGTCGTTTTTTTATGCCGGTGCGACGTTACTTCATTTTCTGCATGGCACGCATCGCATTTAAAACGGCGAGAATGCTGACGCCTACGTCACCGAAAATAGCCATCCAAAGGTTGGCAATACCAAGAGCACCCAGAATCAAAATAATTGCCTTAACCCCGAGTGCAAACACAATATTTTGTCGGACAATCCGCATTGTTTTTCTGGAGATGCGAATGGCAATGGGAAGCTTGGCTAGGTTGTCATCCATCAAAACAACGTCCGCTGCTTCGATGGCGGCATCACTGCCCAGCGCACCCATCGCAATGCCGATATCCGCACGAGTGAGGACGGGGGCGTCGTTGATGCCGTCCCCGACAAAGGCCAGCTTACAGCCCTCTTCGATCAGGGATTCTACCCGTGCGACCTTTTCGGCAGGGAGAAGGGAGGCATACACCGTGGTGACACCAGCTTCCTCTGCAACGGCATGGGCGACCACCGCTGCATCTCCTGTGAGCATGACCGTTTTTTGAATCCCTAAGCGATGGAGTGCAGATAGGCTCTCCTTTGCTTCAGGCTTTATGATATCCCGCACCACAAGGTGTCCTAAATAACGGCTGCCCTCTGCGATGTGGAGTGTGGTTCCGATGGCATTCGTTTCTACAGCATTTGCCTTTGCCTGCTGCATGAGTTTTTCGTTGCCCACGAAATAAAGCTTGCCGTCGAT
>CAYQRI010000002.1:81382-81538 GCA_964420085.1 uncultured Ruminiclostridium sp. | reverse complement strand
GTGCCGGCTATGCCGGCGGGATTGTCTCGGCGGCGGTGGATGGCATCCGTGTGGCGGAGGCTGTGGCGGCGGCTGAGAGCCGCTCCTAATATCGAGATCGGACGGTTGAGAGTAAATGGACTTAGGTTCCCAAGGGGGGACTGCGGTGTAAAATCA
>CAYQRI010000002.1:69158-81282 GCA_964420085.1 uncultured Ruminiclostridium sp. | reverse complement strand
TGGCGGCTGAGAGCCGCTCCTAATATCGAGATCGAACGGTTGAGAGTAAATGGACTTAGGTTCCCAAGGGGGGACTGCGGTGTAAAATCATGCGTGTTGGCGGCTGAGAGCCGCTCCTAATATCGAGATCGAACGGTTGAGAGTAAATGGACGTAGGTCCCAAGAGGGGCGTTTTTTGTGACAATCTCCTTTGCAGAGAGGGGCTAACCCATGTAGGATGCGGGCAAAATGGATGTGTTCGGGAAGTGATGGTTGCATTCAAGCCAGCAGTTAGTGTATAATAACAAAGTATAATCATTTGATGGAATAATAAGAAGAATGAAGGAGTGGACAGCATGGCGGAAGAACTGATAAGCACCAATTTTATTCATGGGATCATAGAGGATGAATTACAGCCGGGCGGTCGTTGTGACGGGAAGGCGGTTCACACTCGGTTTCCGCCGGAGCCGAACGGCTATCTCCACATCGGACACTGTAAGGCACTCACCATAGACTTTGGAACGGCAGAAAAATACGGAGGTCTTTGTAACCTGCGTATGGACGACACCAATCCTGCCAAGGAAGATACAGAATATGTGGATGCCATTCAGGAGGATATTCACTGGCTGGGCTTCGACTGGGGGGATCGCTTCTTCTATGGCTCCGATTATTTTGAGCAGACTTATGCCTTCGCCGTGGAGCTGATTGAAAAGGGCTTGGCTTATGTCTGCGAGCTGACACCAGAGGAATTCCGTGCCTGCCGTGGTGATATCACCACACCGGCCACAAGCCCTTGGCGTGACCGCCCCTTGGCAGAAAATCTGGATCTCTTTGCCCGCATGAAAAACGGCGAATTCCCCGAGGGACGATATACCCTGCGTGCAAAAATTGACCTGGCATCGGGTAACTTCAATATGCGTGACCCTGCGCTTTACCGTATCCGCTATGTCGAGCATCACCGCCAAGGCACCAAATGGTGTATCTTCCCCATGTATGACTTTGCCCATCCCATTCAGGATGCACTGGAGGGCATCACCCATTCGCTTTGCTCCTTGGAGTATGAAAATCATCGTCCCTTGTATGATTGGGTGGTGGAGAATGTCTCGGTGCCCAGCACCCCACGACAGATTGAATTTGCTCGCTTGGGCATCAACTACACCGTGCTTTCCAAGCGGAAGCTGCGTCTTTTGGTGGAGGAAGGTCGTGTCTCCGGCTGGGACGACCCCCGTATGCCCACCCTGTGTGGACTGCGTCGCCGTGGCTATACCCCCAAGGCTATTCGTAATTTCTGCGAAAGAATCGGCGTTTCTAAAGTGGATTCTACCGTGGATTGGGCATTTTTGGAATCCTGCCTACGAGAGGATTTGAATGAAAGCGCTCAGCGTGTCATGGGCGTTTTGAAGCCTGTCCGCCTTACCATTACCAATTATCCCGAGGGTCAGAGCGAGGAATTGAGCGTCGAAAACAATCCGCTGGATCCCGAAGCGGGTGAGCGTCAGGTTTCGTTCTCCCGTCATCTCTATATCGAAAATGACGACTTTTTGGAAGAAGCTGTGCCCAAGTATAAGCGGCTGGTGCCGGGTGGGTTGGAATGCCGCCTGAAGGGCGCCTACCTTATCCGCTGCACGGGCTGCGTGAAGGACGAAAACGGTGCAGTCACCGAGGTTCTGTGTGAATATGACCCCGAATCCCGTGGCGGCAACCCCGCCGATGGGCGCAAGGTCAAGGGGGCTACCATCCATTGGGTGGACGCAGAAACAGCCGTCGATGCAGAGGTTCGTCTATATGACTACCTCTTTACCGACCCTTCGCCCGACGGCGCTGATCGAAACTTCTTGGATTGTCTGAATCCCGAGAGCCTGCAAATTCTCACCGGTTGTAAGGTGGAAAAGGGTTTGGCAGAGACCGCTCTGCCTGAACGAGGAAAAACTGCGCAGGCGTATCAGTTTATGCGTCAAGGCTATTTCTGCCTGGATCAGAAGGATGCTGCACCGGGTCATTTGGTGTTCAATCGCAGTGTATCTTTGAAGGATAGCTTTAAAAAGGTGTGAAAATGGAAGGATTCGGCATGAGAAAATCTTCGTTTTTCCTTGCTAAATCGGCAATTTCCTGATACAATATATAGCACTGCGTGTGCATATCCATTCGGGATGTGCATTGCTGAAATTGGGAGTGTTTTCACAGTTATGAAGAAAAATGTTACAAAATCCGCAAATAATCAGGCGATGGATGCACTGCTCAAACGTCAGATGGAGGACAGAGCCTTCAATAAAATGATGTTTTGGCTCATTGGTGCTCTGGTTGTTGAAGTGTTTATGCTGTTCATCAACCGTTTCTATGTCCATGTTCGTGTGGACGAAATCAATTTCTATGTCGCCCTGCATCATGTGCTCGGCGTGCTTCCCGTGGTGGGTGTGCTTCTCTTCGTTGCTCTGCTCCTTTGGGGCTTAAAGCTGCGAAAGCAGGAGCAGGCAAAGAGCGGCACATGGCAGATTATCACCGCTTCTGCGGCACTGACCATCGGAATCGGTGCCTTCCTCATCCGTACCTTCGGTGGAAGCGCTGCACCTATGGTTCTGGCGGCTGTGCCCGGACTGGCTCTCTTGGCTTTGGTTTTTTATCTCTATCCAAAGGAGTTTTTTGTCTGTGGCATTGCAGGTGGCTTGGCTATTTTAGGGCTTTGGACTTTCCGTGTGGTCGGTATGTCCCCCTTGTTCTATGCCTACCTTGCTGTTGTGCTCGTCCTTGCTGCTTCCGCTGCGTTGTTCCTTGTCATGTTGCAAAAAAAGGATGGCGCCCTCGAAAAGGGAGAGAAGAAATGGGTGCTGTTTCAGCCTGATGCCGCTTACCTTGCATACTATCTGACCGCCGCTTTGGCTGCCGTGCTTCTGTTGGCGCCGTTGCTGCTTGGTGCAGCCGTTGCCTATTACGGCATCTGGATTATGGCGGCGTGGCTGTTCATTTTGGCAGTCTACTTTACTTCGAAGCTCATTTAAAAATATGAGCATTTAGCGTCAACGTAATAAAAACGACAGGTATCATTCGATACCTGTCGTTTTTTTGGATTCCCATCCGACCAAGAGACAGCCCTTCGTCACACGGATTGTGACGGGCTTTCCAATGAAATGATTGCTCACCCCTAAGGGGAAGGAGGCGGAGAGAACAGCGTCCTGCAAGGGATATTGTCCGCCGTCGATGAAAACACCTGTGGCATCTGCCCCCAGACAGAACACGGAAAAGAGACCTTCCGCACGCATGGGGAGCGTGATGCTTTTGTTTGAAATGGCTGTAAAGGTAAAATACTTGTCATAAAGAAAGCCGCTGGCTCCCTGTTTCGCCAAAAAAGCGAGGGCTTGCAGATTGGCTAAGGTGTGATCCAATCGACCACCAGTGCCACCATAGAGATGAAAAACACGATAGCCTGCATCCAGCCCCGTTTTTATGGCAAGCATCGTATCGGTATCATCCTTTTCCACGGGGAAGGTGTGGGTTTCGATGCCGTCTGGCAGGGCTTCGAGCGAATCAAAATCACCAAGAAGTAGGGAGGGAGTCAGACCTGCGGCGAGACAGTGACGATAGCCGCCGTCGGCTGCCCAGATCGTATCGGTGGGCTTTGGTGTGACGGAAAGTCCATAAAAGGGGCCTGCGCCAAAAATAAAACACGAAGCGGACATAAAAAAGGTCTCCTTTCGATGATGGGGGTGCTACCCTCTATCGTATCATGCTTTCCACGACTTGACCAGCCCCGCTTGGATCTGATACACTATAGGAAAAGAAGCAAACGGCAAATTACAGACAAAAAGGAGAACGGAAACAGTGATAAAGGGTGCGATTTTTGATGCAGATGGGACACTGCTTGACTCCATGGGAATGTGGGATACAGTAGGGGTTCGTTATTTACGCTCCTTGGGGATCGAGGCGACACCGGGCTTGCGGGAAATTTTGTTTCCCATGAGCTTGGCGGACTGTGCTATCTACTTAAAGGAGGCCTATCAGCTTACCTTCACAACCCGGGAAATAGAGGACGGCATCAACCGAACCATTTATAATTTTTATCACGACGAGGTCAAGTTGAAACCGGGTGTCAAGGCGTTTTTGACGGCGCTGAAGGCACACGGCGTAGCCTTGACACTTGCCACGGCAACCGATCGAACGGCGATTCTAAAGGGCTTGGAGCGAACGGAGCTGCTTCCGCTGTTTGATGCCGTGCTGACCTGTGGGGAGCTTGGTGTGGACAAGAGAAGCCCTCATATTTATGATGCGGCGCGTGACTGCATGGGGACAAGGACAGAGGAAACCTGGGTCTTTGAGGATGCCGTTCACGCGGCACAAACGGCCTTTTCCGCTGGCTATCGTGTGGCAGGTGTGGCGGATGCCTACAGCAATCAGGCGCTGCTCAAGCAGTATAGCCATATCTATCTGGAGGACTTGACCGACTTTCCTGCTTTTTACGAAAAAACCTGAAAAAGCAAAAAAGTGAGAGAAACGAAAAAAGGAGCGTGGCAGAAACTGAGTTCTGTCACGCTCCTTTTTTGTTACTTTTTGGGGATGAGGTACAGGTTCAAATCGACATCGCCCTCAATGCCCGGCACCTTGCCAGTGCTGGAATATTGCCACATGGCAAAGTGATAATAGAAGGTAGGCTTGGAGGTGTATTGTGCCAGCCACAGGGGATAGTCTACCAGCTTCGAGAGGTCGAAGTGCTGATAAAAGTAGGTGAGGTTGGAGTAGACCATTGGTTGATAGCCGGCGTCCTTTACGGTGTCGCAGAAGGAAACGGCACACTGCGTCAGAACACGGTCGGAGAGACCGTCCGTGCGGGGGTTCAGACTGCTGTCATACGGCTCCCAGTCGAAGATAACGGGATAGGTGATCCGATAGTCCTTGATGAGCTTCAGCGTATATTTGGCTTCCTCAGCAGCCTCCTCTGGTGTAATGGCTTGGGAGAAGAAATACACGCCAAGCTCGATGCCTTCGGCCAAGGCTTCCCTTGCGTTCTTTTTGAAATAGCTGTCCGTTACCATGGCGCCCGAGGCATACCCACGATAGCCTGCCCGCAGAATCGCAAAGTCTACACCTGCGTCTTTAACCTTCGCCCAGTCAATATCACCCTGATAGCGAGAGACATCAATGCCGATTTTACAATCGTAGTCATTGCTGTTATAGGTTAAAAAGCCGTTGTCGTTATAAGAAAACAGGGCGGAATTGTAAGAGCGTTTGGGCATCCCGTCTGCGACATAAATTTTGTGTCCTCTGAAGTAGAAATAGTCCTTCCCTTGCGTGGGGGTCTCCGGCTCGGTCGGCTTTTCCGGTTCAGTGGGTTTTTCAGGTACAGTCGGCTTTTCCGGTTCGGTGGGAGGCTCTGGAACTTCTGACTTCTGCATTTCGTAGAGTCGCCAAATGATGGTGCTCATTTCCGCACGGGTGATATTATTTTCGGGATTAAACAGGATGACATTACCAGACTGCACACCCTTGATAATGCCGTGGTCATAGAGGATGAGGGCGGCGCTATTGCTGGTGTCGTTGAAGGGGGAACGGGTGGATTCCTTACGGGTCAGGCCAAAAATCTGGACGGCGGTTTCCGCAATTTCTACTCGACTGATGGGGCTGTCCAAGTTTTGTGGCAGGTTGGACGGGATGAGGTTGTTTTCTTTGCAGAAGGAGAGATAACCACTTGCCCAATGGCTGCCTGTGGGGGCTTTTTCGGGATAGCCCGCACTGAGTAAAATCAGCTTGAGTGCCTGCCCGACGGACACCGTACCGTTTGGCTGGAAGGTGGTCGGGGTGATACCGGACACAATGCCGGAGGTATACAGCTCGCTCACATAAGTATAATACCAGCTATTTTGCGGGACATCGGAAAACGGCAGCGTCTTGGCGGCCATGACAGGCAGCGAGAGAAGCAGGGAAGAGACGAGAAGAAGGGTACATAGCTTTTGTTTCATGGGAATCTCCATTTCTGAAAAGGGGTTTGAGGATATTCACGCACAGCTTACGAAAGATGTCGTGGAAAAAGCTTGGGGCGCAGGCGGATGACATAGAGATTGGTCAGGCGGCTGAGAAGAATATCGTAAACTAAAAATGTGACATTGCCAAGGAGGAGCATCCCCAAAAGGAGGGGAAAGGTCTGGGCGTGGGCGTCTGCCTGTAAATCCGAGGTTAGGACGAAGAGCAGGAGAGCATAGACCACACAAATGGCGGCGTTGAAGAGAACAAGCTTTGCGGCAATGCGCAGGGGCATTCTCGTTATGTGTTGGAGGGAGGGTCTCAGGATCGGATACCAGCCCAGCAAAAAGACAAAGAGCAGGGCGGCTTCCTTATCTGGGGCGAGAATCAGGCTGAGTAGGGAAACCGCAAGGTAAAGTACAAAGGCCGTTTTTTTATTAAATTCCCATAGGATTGGGATGAAAAGCGCCCCTGCCAAGGCAGGGCAGACATAGGTGGCAAGGGGCACCATTGTGCCTAGGAGCATCACAACGAGCATGAGCGCTGCCAGCATCCCGCAAAACGCAATGCGGAAGGTATTTCGATGACGCATAAAATAGGTACCTCCAATCAGGGCTTGGAATCATCGGGGGGGGAGGGCGAGTCCGGCGGCTTGGGTTGATCGTTTTGTTCAGCGTTGGGTGGGGGAGCGGGTGATTTGCCAGTAAAGGCGGAGGAAAAGCGGCGCACCAGACGGGCTACTACGCTACTTTTCTGGTGCAGGAGCTGGGAGAATTCGACGCCCTTTGCATCATTATATACAATGGTTCCGTTGGGGGCGATGCTGGCAACTTCGATATAGTCCTTTGTTGGAACGGGTAAATTCTTTTTACGCAAACGGGAATTTATAAATTCCCGCAGCAAATAATAGAAGGAGGCAAAGAGCGGAACACCCAAAAGCATCCCCCAAAAGCCCATGAGGTGGTTAAAGAGCAGCAGGGAAAAGAGCACCCAAAAGGCAGAAAGTCCTGTGGAATCACCTAGAATTTTCGGGCCGATGACATTTCCGTCAACCTGTTGAAGGATCACGATAAAGACAGCGAAGATCAGGCACTTGCCCGGGTCTGTGATCAGGAGAAGGAAAATGCTGGGAATGGCGCCGAAGAAGGGACCGAAGATGGGAATGATATTGGTGATACCTACAATCACACTGATCAGAAGGGCATACGGGATTTGTAGAATGGAAAGAGAAATGCCGCATAGAATACCGATAATCAGAGAATCCAGCAGCTTGCCGGAGACAAAGCCACTGAAGATATGGTTGATGGCACGCAGATGCTTTAAAATGGTGTCGCAGGTGCTCCGTTTTTTGATGAGCGCATAGAGCATTTTTTTACCCTGCCCGACGAATTGGTCTCGGCTCAAAAGCAGATAGACCATGACAATGATGCCGATGATAAAGTTCAAAACGCCTCTTGCAGCGGTTGCCACACGGCTTGCCATATCAGCCAAGAAGGAGAGAGGATCGTCTTGCAGCCATTCATTGAACAGCTCTGTGACTTTTTGGGAAATTTGGAGGAGAATATCGGAGGGTTGTCCATGTGACTCTAAGAAGGCAGAGAGGTTTGCCATCGAGGAATTGACCATATCCGGCAGATTTTGCACCAGGGAGGGCAGATTTAGAAGAAGCTGGGGGAGAACAAAATAGGCAAAGAGCACCAGCATGGCGATGAAAACAGCGGTGGAAAAAGCGGTAGACAAGCGGCGCGCTGCCTGCTGCCTGACGTTGTGATAGAGGAAAAATTGCTCCGAGAACCGGGCGAGAGGGTAGAGCAGGTACGCCATCACACCGCCAAACAAAATCGCATGGAGCGAGGCGATGATCTCACCGAAAGCGATGCCGATGGCTTGCATATTGGTCACAATACGATAGGCGGAGAAGATGAGGATCAGCAGCAGGAGGATCAGCCCGCTATATTGTAAAAGCTTTTTGAAAGAAAATCGCAAAACCAGACCACCTTTCCAATCAATAAAATTCTCCCGGATAGGAGAACTGACGTTGGTATTTAAGCAAACGAAACGTATAGGTATCCTATAGTATAACAAAGAGAGGAAACCCTTGCAAGGTAAAGGGAGCTTTTGCGAGAATTTCTTTGCTGTAGAGAGGAAAATAGCGGAAAAGCTGACCAAATGGTGGTTGCCCCTACCTTTTGAATGTGTTACAATAGGAATGTATCATTGGAAAATAAGTAAGTGTAGGCGAAAGACGAACTCTTGAATATGAGTAGAGAGGAGAGTGTATTTTGAATTATCCCATGATCTGGCTGGTGCTTTTGGTCGTGTTTGCCGGTGTGGAGGGCATGACCGCAGGATTGGTTTCCATTTGGTTCTGCACCGGAAGCCTGGTGGCGCTGCTTGCGGCGTGGATGAATGCATCCATTCTGGTGCAAATTGCCTTGTTTGTCGTGGTGTCCTTGCTCACTATGGCGGTGGTTCGCCCCTTGGCAAAAAAGCACCTGCAGCCGCATTTGGAAAAGACAAATGCCGATCGTATCCTAGATGCCGAAGGCATCGTGACAGAAACCGTGGATAACCTCGCCCCTTCCGGGCAAGTCAAGGTGGGCGGCACCGTCTGGACCGCCCGTTCTGCCTCTGGAGAAAACATTCCAGTAGGCACCGTGGTGCGTGTCCTGCGAATCGAAGGCGTGAAGGCGATGGTTGCCGTTTTTGAGAAAGGACAGGGTGACCCCAAATGAAATGGACAATCCTAGTTTTAGTGATCCTCATTCTGATTGTGCTGGCACGGTGTATTCGTGTCGTGCAGCAGTCAAAAGCCTATGTTTTGGAACGTCTTGGTGCGTTTTATACCGTTTGGACCGTGGGCCTTCATATGAAGCTTCCCTTTGTCGATCGTGTCCTGAAGGTGGTATCCTTGAAGGAACAGGTGGCAGATTTTCCACCCCAGCCCGTCATCACCAAGGATAACGTCACCATGCAAATCGACACCGTGCTCTATTTTCAGATTACCGACCCCAAGCTCTATGCCTATGGGGTGGAAAACCCGATGAATGCCATCGAAAACCTCACCGCCACCACCCTGCGTAATATTATTGGCGAGTTGGAGCTGGATCAGTCTCTGACCTCCCGTGATATCATCAATGCCAGAATGCGGAGCATCTTGGATGAGGCAACCGACCCGTGGGGAATCAAGGTGAATCGTGTGGAACTGAAAAATATCCTGCCCCCGAAGGATATTCAGAATGCCATGGAAAAGCAGATGCGTGCCGAGCGAGAGCGTCGAGAGGCTATTTTGCAGGCAGAAGGCCAGAAGCAAAGTCAGATTTTGGTGGCAGAGGGCGATAAAGAATCCCGCATTCTGCGGGCAGATGCCGAAAAGCAGGCTAGAATTATGCAGGCGGAAGCAGAGGCTACGGCGATCCTGCGTGTGAATGAGGCCACCGCCGATGGCATCAAGCTGCTGAATGCTTCGGCACCAAATGACGGCATCATCAAGCTGAAGGCCTTGGAGGCCTTCCAGGCGGCTGCAAACGGAAAAGCAACCAAAATCATCATTCCCTCCGAGATTCAAGGTCTGGCAGGGCTGATGGCTGGTATTGTAGAAACGGTAAAACGCCCTGAAACGGGCGCCGCCCCCAAACCGCAAATGGACACCAATCCCAAGCAGAATTGATTTGTCCTTGCCTTCCCGAGGATAGGGGGGAGCGCAGTCTCCCCCTTGCACGCAAAAGTGACGACTGCATTCGCTGTGGTTGTCACTTTTGTATTTTGCTTGCTCAATCGAGAGATTGTTCCGCAAGGATACATGGAGAGGTTGCATATGAAGAAAGAAACTTTACAGAGTAGACATGGGTATAAAATTCCGTGTCAAAGCTGCTGGGCGGGGGAAGACAAGGTTCTCATCGTCTGCCATGGCTTTGGCAGCAGCAAGGAAAGCCCGATGGTTCAGGCGCTACAGGAGACCATGCCCAAGGCAGGGATCGGTGTGTACAGCTTTGATTTTCCTGCCCATGGGGAAAGCCCCATCGGCGCAGCCGGACTGCGGGTGCCATTTTGTATCGATGATTTGGCGGTGGTGGAGGAGCGGGTGCGCAGCATGGCACCCCATGCAGAAATTCTTTATTTTGCCTCCAGCTTTGGTGCCTATATTACCCTGCTCTATCTTTCCCGCAGAACAGCACGGGGAAGGCGTGCAGTTTTGCGGTCGGCGGCTGTCCGTATGCCAAGACTGGTGGAAAGCTGGCTCAATGTGGAAAATCAAGCGAGGCTGGACAAGCAGGGATATTTTGTTCCCGCCTATGACTATGTGCGGGAGATGCGAATCACCAAGGACTTTTTACAGGATTTGGCGGAATATGACGTTTTTGAGCGATATCAGCCGGGGACGGCGGCGCTGTGTATGCTGCACGGCGCCGAGGACAGTGTAGCACCCTTTTCAGATGCCAAAGCCTTTGCCGAAGCCTTCGGTGCCGACTTGATTGTCTTTCCCAAGGGAGAGCACGCCTTGATGGGAGAAGGCGAATTAGAAAAAGGAATCAAAACAGCCATTGCATTTTTGAACGAGAGAGAGGACAACGATTGTGAATCCTAAGCCAGTATGTATTGTAGCCGATAGCACCTGTGACCTGACACCGGAGCTGCTCGAGCGCTTTCAAATTAAAACCATTCCCCTCCATATTATTGTGGGAGAGGAGAGCTATCTCGACGGTGTGGAGTTTACGCCCGATATGATTTATGAACGCTTTGAACGAGATAAAGTGCTTCCGCACACTGCTGCCGTTACACCGCAGGAATTTTTTGATTTTTTTGAACCAATGGTCGAGGCGGGCTGTGAGGTCGTATATTTGAGCATCAGCTCTGTGCTGTCGAGTACTTACCAAAATGCCGTGCTTGCAGCTCAGGAGCTGGAGGGCGTTTATCCTGTGGATACGTTGCAGCTCACCACGGGAATAGCACAGCTTCTTCTGGTGGCGTGTCGGATGCGTGACGAGGGAGCAAATGCGGCAAGCATCGTCGAGAAAGTCAAATCTTTGATCCACAAGGTCAATACAAGCTTTGTAATTGATACATTGGACTATCTTTGGAAGGGTGGTCGGTGTAGCGGCGTGGCTGCGTTCGGTGCAAATCTCCTCCACCTAAAGCCTTGCATCGAAATGAGCGACGGCAAGCTGGATGTTGCAAAAAAATATAGAGGCAATATTCAAAAGGTCTACGAAAAATATATTATAGATCAGCTCAGCGGAAGGGAAATTGATCCCAATTATGTGTTTATCTCATCTTCCAGCGATTTGACAGAGCAGCAGAAGGACGATCTTGAAAAATTAGTTCGTATTATAGTGTCTGTAAAGGAAATCTTCTTTACACGAGCGGGCAGCACCGTCACCACCCATTGCGGCCCCAAAACCTTGGGTATTTTATTCTTAGAAGCCTAAACGCAGAGACCTGTTCGTCAGATAGTTGGGACAAATCAGGAAGAAGACCTCTTTGTTACAGTTTTGTTAAAGTTTTCAATTTCTCGTGCAATTTCGGCAATAGTATGCTATACTGAACTACGTAGAGTGGCCAAAGAGGGCTGCAAAAAAGACTATGAGGTGAACGAACCATGCAGAAAAAAAACCCTTGTAGACAAGTTCAGAAGGTAGGAGCTTGGGTTCTGTCCCTTGTGATGCTGTTTTCCGTTATGGTGCCGATGGCACAGGCAGCCGTTACACAGGATCAAATCAATAACCTGAGATCACAGGCCGCAACGCTCAGCTCCCAAAAAGCAGATTTGCAAAAAAAGTTGGACAAGCTTTCTAACTCTAAGAATGCAGCGGTGGATCAGAAATTGCTGCTGGAGCAAAAGATCAACGTCCTTCAGTCTGAAATCTCTGTCTCCGAGCAGTCGATTGCAAACTATGGAGAAATGATCGCACAAAAGGAAGTTGAACTCGCCGAGGCACAAAAAAAGGAAGCAGAATATTACGAATTATTCTGTGAACGTGTGCGGAGCATGGAGGAAAACGGGGAAACCTCTTATTGGTCCGTTTTCTTCAACGCTAGCAGTTTTTCTGAGCTTTTGGACCAAGTCAACATGGTGTTTGAAATCGTAGATTACGACAACTATATCATGGACGAATTGGAAAAGGCCCGTCAGGCGGTTGCCGAGGTCAAGAAGGGCTTAGAGGAAAATAAGGTAGCGGAAGAAGCCGCTCGTGAT
>CAYQRI010000002.1:58804-69058 GCA_964420085.1 uncultured Ruminiclostridium sp. | reverse complement strand
CGAGGTCAAGAAGGGCTTAGAGGAAAATAAGGTAGCGGAAGAAGCCGCTCGTGATACTCTGGCAGCACAAAAGTCCGACCTTCTGGCAGAGCAACAAAAGGTCGAGCGTCTTCTCGTCGAAATCAATAGCCAGCAGGCAACCTATGCCAATACTATCCATAGCATCGATCAGGATACCGCTTCCGTGCAGCAGCAGATTGCACAGGCCGAGGCACAGTATGCAGCACAGCTGGCAGAACAGAAGCGGCAAGAGGAAGCCCGTAAAAAGGCGGAAGCGGAAGAAGCTGCGAAAAAGCAGGAGCAAAACAATAACAACAATAACAATAACAACAACAACAACAGCAATAACAATAGTAATAGCAACGGCGGTGGAGGCGGTACGTCCTCCGGAGGTCGAGGCTATCTCTGGCCGGTTGCAGGATATACCTACGTCAGCTCTCCTTATGGTTGGCGGACACATCCCTTGTCGGGTAACCGGAGTATGCACGGTGGCATTGATGTCCCTGCTCGCAGCGGAACACCCATTCGAGCAGCCAAGGGCGGAGTGGTCATTCTCTCTACATACGGCTCCTCCTATGGCAACTACATCGTCATTGCTCACGCAGATGGCAGCAGAACACTGTATGCCCATCAGTCCTCCCGTGCAGTGTCTGCTGGTGATGCGGTATCACAGGGAGAGACCATCGGTTATGTTGGAACCACCGGCAGCTCCACCGGCAACCACTTGCACTTCGAGGTGTGGACTGGTAGCTCCAGCAGCAGCCGTGTAAACCCCATGAATTACTTCTAAATCGCTCCTTTCTTACCCTTATATATAAGAAAAAAATAAGGTGCTGTCCCATTTCGGTGAGACAGCACCTTATATTTTTTTGTTTTTTGCACATCCTGTAAGAAAGGAGGGGATTTTTTTGGATATGCTTACTGTTTTACTGCTTTCAGTTTTCTCGTTTTTGTATTTGTTCCTGATTGCTAAAATCATGGGGCACCGGCAAATTGCACAGCTGGATGCTTTCGACTATATCACGGGAATCAGCGTCGGTTCCATTGCGGCCGAGCTGGCAACGGAGCTGGAGAACCCCATCAGACCGATCATTGCCATGGGTGTCTATGGTCTTCTGACGCTGATTATAGGTCTGGTAACGCAGCGGTTTCCCAGAAGCCGAAGGTTTGTGGAGGGCGCACCGGCGATTGTGTTCCACAACGGCAAGCTTTATCGGGAAAATTTACGCAAAGCGAAATTGGACTTGAGCGAGTTTATGTCCATGTGTCGTCAGGCGGGCTATTTTGACCTCAGTCAAATTTACACGGCGGTTTTCGAGCACAACGGCAGATTGTCGATTCTGCCCGCAGAGCCTGACCGCCCAGCCACACCACGGGACTTGAAGCTGGATACCCAGCAATCAACCTTCTTCACAGAGGTGATTATGGAGGGGCGTGTGATGGGTGAGAATCTGAAGCGGATGGGCAAAGAGGAAACTTGGCTGAAGGGTGAGCTGAAACGGCAGGGGGTAGGCTCGGTGAAGGATGTCTTCTTGGGTGTTTGCGACCAGAATGATCAGGTTACCGTCTATAAAAATGCCGATTAACGCCTTTTTCTAGTGAGAAAGCGGCACAATATCTAGGACGGTCAGCTGTGTGCCTTCCACTGAAAATTTCACATCCAAAGACCCGAAGGGCATACCGTAAATACGGTGTGGGTCCTCTTGATAGGAGGGACGTGGATCCTGCGCCAAGACGCCCAGCAGGGCATCACGGTCGTTGGGCGGAATTTTACAAAGAAGGTCGGGGGCGATGCTGACCTCCAGATGATACCCTGCGTAGCCTGCGGTGAAGCCGGAGGTTGCCTCCGGATGGGCATCGGTCGGAATATAGGGCTTGATATCAAAAATCGGTGTACCGTCCATCAAATCTGCACCGGAAACGTGGAGAACCGTGCCGAAGGTGGGGTGTGCTTCGATTCGCTCCAGCTTGACAGAGGATAGCCCAATGGGGTTGGGGCGAAAGGGGGAGCGTGTCGCAAAGACCCCCATGCGGGTATTTCCCCCCAAACGTGGGGGACGAACTGTGGGGGACCAATCGGAGCGAATCGCTTTGGAAAAGCACCAAATGAGCCAAAGATGAGAAAAGCCCTCCAAGCCACGCAGGGCATCCGCATTGCGATACGCTTCTTCAAAGACAATGGTCGACCGCAGGCTTTCGACCAAGCCGCTTTGCCGCGGGATACCAAATTTAGAAGGGAATGCACTGCGCATGGTGGCAATGACATCCATAGAAATTGAGTCTTGCATCGGGATCGTCGCTCCATTCTGCCGCATGAGTTCTCGGGCGCCTACGCCGCAAGAAAATCGGCAGCTTTAGTATACCGTGCTTTCTTCCGTCCTGCAAGAAAATTGTCAAGTTATGCATAAAATGTGCAGGAGCTTCTTGTGCCTTTCAAAAAACGTGTTATACTATTAGGCGTTGTTTGAAATTGAAACAGGAGGAGACATGACGCAATGAATAAAATAATCACCGCGGCGGAAGCGGCGGCGTTGGTACAGGACGGAAGTACCCTTACCACAACAGGCTTCAATGGGTTCGGCTGCTCTGAGGATTTGATGGTGGCATTGGGCGATCACTATGACCAGACAGGACACCCTCTCAACCTCACATTGGTCAAGTGCACCAGCCAGGGCGATGGCAAGGGCAGAGGCATCAGCAAGCTGGCAGAAAAGCCGGGGATGTTTACAGAGCTGATTATCTCCCACATGGGCTATGACCCCGGTCTGAGAAAGCTCGTGAGAGACGAAAAGGCATCCTGCTTTATGCTCCCGCTCGGGAATTTGATGCAGTTGTTCCGTGCGATTGCCGGCGGTCTGCCCGGTGCGATTGCCACCACGGGAATCGGCACCTTCGCCGATCCCAGAAATGGGGGCGGTAAGGCAAACCAGCGTGCAAAGGATTCGGGCAAGGAGGTGGTCTCTCTTATCGAATTGGGCGGGAGAGAGTGCCTGTTTTATCCCAGCTTCCCCATAGACGTATGCTTCATTCGTGCCACCTATGGCGATGAGGCGGGAAACCTTTCCATCCATGACGAGGCCATGAATATCGAGCAGTTCGAGGTGGCGGCGGCCGTACATAACTCAGGTGGTATCGTCATCGCACAGGTTGACCGCATCGTGAAAAAAGGCTCGATTCCTGCAAAGGAAGTCTTTATCCATGGTTTCATGGTAGACTATGTGGTGGAGGGACGCCCCGAATATAGCGCACAGAGCTTTGAGACGGATTTGTTCCGTCCCGAAATTGCAGGTCTGGCCACCGTGCCCTCTGCCGGCTTTGAGCCCTTGGAGCTTGGTCCCCGTAAAATTTGCTGCCGCCGTGCAGCCATTGAGCTTACCCCCAATTCCCTCATCAATTTGGGCATCGGTATGCCGGGCGGCATTGGCTCCGTGGCAGAGGAGGAGGGGATTTCCGACCTCTTTACGCTGTCGATTGAGTGCGGACCCTTGGGTGGTATTCCCTTGGGCGGTATTGATTTCGGTGCGGCAGTGAATCCCGAGGCCATGTATCGCATGGCGGATATTCTTCAGCTCTATGATGGCGGTGCGTTGGATATGGCGGTTTTGGGCTTTGCAGAGGTGGACCGCTTCGGCAACGTCAATGCCTCCAGCTTCCACGGTCGTATGGTCGGGCCTGGCGGCTTCATTGATATCACCCAGAATGTCAAGAAGCTTTGCTTCATTGGAACCTTCACCGCCGGAAAGCAGACCATTCTGTTGAATGAGGATGGACTTTCCATTCGCAGCCAAGGCGAGCAGAAAAAGTTCCGCACAGACGTGGAAGCCATTACCTTCTCTGGTACAGAAGCCGTGCGGAATGGGCAAGAGGTCTGGTATATGACAGAGCGTGCCGTGTTCCGTTTGATGGAGGAAGGCATTACGCTGGTGGAAATTGCCCGTGGAGTAGACCTCCAAAAGGATATTTTGGATCAAATGGAGTTCCAGCCTGTTCTGCCGGAGAATATCCGCTATATGGATGCTCGTCTTTTCAAGGATGAGCCGATGGGTCTGCTGTTGGATCAAGCAGGCGAAAGAGAAAATGACTATGAATTTTGGAGAGATTTGAGCAAGTAAGGGTGGCTTTTGACCCATGGGAAGGGCTGACGCTTCTTGCGCTGCAAAAAAACGCCGATCGAACAGAAAGTGGCTGTTCGGTCGGCGTTTTTGAGTGGTTAAAAGAGCAGGGCACCTGCACCAAGAGAGAGAAATAGCACAAGAACTCCGGCGATGATCAGACCTGCAAAAATAGCGGGCAATGCTTTTCGAAGCTGGATATCCAAAATTGCGGCGACTAGGGCACCTGTCCAAGCACCGGTTCCAGGGAGCGGAACGGCAACCAAGAGCATCAGCCCCCAGAGGCGATATTTTCGAACCATGCGTCCCTTGAGGTGCGCCTTTCGCTCCAGCGTAACAATCCAATGCGAGATTTTAGGCATGGTTTTCAAAAAATCAAAGATTTTACGAATCAGCAGAACGATAAACGGGACAGGCAGCAGATTTCCCAACACAGAGATACAAAGTGACCAAAAGGGTGAAATGTTATTGGCCAAAGCATAGGGAATGGCGCCACGCAGTTCAACAATAGGGGTGAGGCTCAGGAGAAGGGTGAAAATATAGGGATTCATCATTTGGAATCCTTTGCAGCGCCCTGTGTGGGGACGACATATTGCTTCACCACCTGGCGGTTGATTTGCTCCATCTGTCGGAGCTTTTCCACGCTCTCGGAGAGGAAGGTTCTGTCTGCACTTCGAGTGACCGCAGCATCAATGAGAGCGGTGAGACCAGCTTCTGTGATGTTCTGTAGATCTTCATAGAGATTTTGTCCCACATAGGAGAGGAAGGAGCTGACTTTCTGGTCATAGACGATACCAACCAAGGGAACCCCCTGACCCGCAGCAAAAATAAGACCGTGCAGCCGCATGGAGACCACAACCTTCATACGGGATAGCACGCCGATGGTCTGCTCGGCGGTGTAGGCATTCTGAATGATATAGTAAGGAGCCGTCATCTTTTGTGCCACCTGCGTGGCAGCGGCGACATCCAAACGAGGCTCAATTGGGAAGAATACGGGCGTGAGACCGTAGGTTTGGTAGACATAATCCGCAGCGGCGGCAAGGATGGAGGTCTTTTCCTCAAAGCCTGTCCAAGGGCGGAGAACAAAGCCGATATAATTTCCGTCTAGGGGAATGGAGCAGCTATCAAAGATGCCGTTAACCACATCGGGAGGAGCGGGGGGAAGGATGACGGTGGTATCGGCGGAAAGAGAGATTTTGGGACGGGTGACCCCTAAAACCTCCAGCTCCTTGCGGGAGTCCGGATCTCGCAGGGTAATGGCATCTACGGAGCGGTTCATGACCTTGGCGGCACGGCTTCGGTTTTTCTCGTTGCGAATGGGACCAATGCCGCAGCCGTACATAATCACGGGGCAGCGACTTTGCTTGGCGGCAGAGAGCGTCCAAAGATAGAACCAGAGAGAGCGGTAGCTGGTGACATCCTGCATCAGGGAGCCGCCGCCGTTGATGAAAAGCTTGGCCTTTTTAAAGTGATAGAGTGCCTTCCAAAAATGAAAGGTATAGAAGGCATTCACCCGATAAGACATTCTGGTATCCAAGGGATTTCGGGAGAAGACCCGAAAGGAAAGGTCGGGGTTTATGGCACGAAGCTCGGTGAGAATGGCAAGCAGGATGGCATCATCACCGGCATTTCCTCTGCCGTAGGCGCCGCAGATGACCACCTGATCCCGTCCGTTTTTCTCGTAGCGAAGGATGGTTTCGTAGATTTCGAGCTGCCGTTGGATGGTAGCCTCGATGGAAAATTCTCGTTTTGCCTTTTCATAAAGCTTTTCCCCCATGGTTTTCCGCAGGGGCGCATCCTTTGCCAAGGTCAGAAGGTGTGCAGCAAGGGTTTCGGCATCACCGGGCGTAAACAAGAAGCCGTTTGCGGCGTGGTCAATCAGATAGGAAACACCGCCGACCTTACTACTGACGGTGGGGAGCTTTGCTCGTGCGCCTTCGGTCAGAGCGTAGGGGAAGGTTTCCGAGATAGAGGTTAGGGTGTTGATATCAATGGCGTGGTAGAAGGAATTGGTATCGGAGACCCAGCCGGCAAAGCAGACCTCTTTAGAAACGCCCAGCTCCTCGGCGAGCTTTTTCAGGTTATCCAGCTCATCACCGTTGCCTGCAATGAGGAGCCGAAGCTTGGGAAAGCGTTCGTGTGCAAGAGCGAAGCCACGAATGAGGGTAGCGATATCCTTCACGGGGTTCAGTCGGGCGGCAATGCCTGCGACAACACAGCTTTCGTCGGCCTCCAAGCCGACAGCGTTCAAAAAGTCTGCCCGGCTCATTTCGGGCGCATGGGGCGTGAAATCTAAGCCATTGTAGATGGAAAACAGACGCTCCGGATCGAAGCCACGAGAGATCAGCAGATCCGTCATGGCATCGGAAACGCCGATTCGGTAATTGATTTTGCGCAAGGCCATTGTATTGATGGTGCCATAGGTGAGGCGGGAAAGGGGACGACCCAAATAATCTAAGCGGTAATCGCTGTGGACGGTGGCCACGGTGGGAATCCCTGTTTTGCGAGCCAGTAGGGCGGACATCATGTTTCCCCGTGCCCCGTGGCTATGAAGGATATCGTAACCCTCTGTTTTTACCATGTGGATAAGCTTCTTGATGGTATAGACGAAATTTCGGTCGGGGATGACCTCGGTTTCGATACCAAGAGCTTTGGCTTCCTCCACAAACGGGCCTTCTGTGAAGCAGACCATTTTGACGCAGATACGAGGCGTTAACCCGGCAAGAAGGGAATGGACGTGGGTTTTTGCACCGCCGGTATCACCGCCGCTGATGAGATGAAGCACTTTCATGGAAATTCCTCCGAAAAAAGACTTGTGAAGTTTGAAATAATATTATACAATGGTTTGGAAGTTTGGTCAAGCAACGGAGGTTACCAGTGAGCATGATTGATAAAAAAGGAAAACTATTTGGCAAGCTAAATATCATCGACCTGATTGCCATTCTTCTGATTGTCGCCGTGGTGGCACTTTTGGGCTATAAATTAACCCACAGGGAAAATGGCGGTCTGGCAGGAGAAGGACAAAAAATTGTCTATACGGTTCAGGTGTCTAATGTGGAGCCAGAGGTCTATGCATTCATTCAGACGCAGCTCCCCAGCCAGCTGACTGCCGCAGATAAAATGCTGGAGGCTCATGTGACGAACGTGGAGGCAACCCCTGCGGAGCAATCCACCTTCACTGTGAAGGAAGGCTCCAATGCAGTGGGACGTACCCTTTCCGTCGTGGACAAGGACACCTATGATCTGGTCTTTACCATTGAGGGAACGGTCAAGGACCCCTTGACAAGTGAATTGGGCACACAGGAAATTCGAGTGGGAAAAAGCCACATCGTGAAAACCCCCACCTTTGAATTGGAAGGCGGCATCATCCTCTCTTGCGAGAGAGAAGAGGTGCCGGCGGCAGCAGAATCATAAGCACCTTCAGGAAAAGCACGGCAGGACGTCGTGCTTTTCCTTCGTTTGTTTACAAAAAACGATCGAGAAGGGATCGAAATCGAAGCAGGCAGAAAGGATCGTGAGTATGTTTAATCTGGTGGAAATACTAAAGGTTATTTTTCTTGGCATCGTAGAGGGTGTAACAGAATGGCTTCCTGTGAGTAGTACAGGACATATGCTCTTAGTGGACGAATTTTTGCAGATGAACGCTGGAGCAGACTTCAAAGAGATGTTCTTTGTGGTGATCCAGCTGGGTGCCATTTTGGCGGTGGTGCTGCTCTTTTGGAATAAAATGGTGCCATTTCAGCGCAAACGGACACCGAGCGACTCGGTCATTCGTTGGGATGTCATGTCCATGTGGTTCAAGGTTGTGGTCGCCTGTATCCCCGGTGCGGTGGTTACCATTCTCTTTGACGACTGGATCGAAGCACACCTACATACACCTGAAGTGATTTCGGCAGCTCTTATTCTTTACGGCGTTGCCTTTATCGTGGTGGAAAACTGGAACAAAACCAGACGGCCAAGGGTGAAATCCCTGCGGGGGATCACGTATCAGCTGGCCTTTTTCATCGGATTGTTTCAGGTGCTTTCCATTATCCCCGGTACCTCTCGCTCCGGCTCGACGATCATTGGTGCGTTGATTCTGGGGGTATCCCGTGTGGCGGCTGCGGAATTTACCTTCTTTTTGGCGGTTCCAGTTATGTTTGGCTTCAGCCTGCTCAAGCTCATAAAGTTTGGGTTCGTTTTTACGGGAGCAGAGATATTCACCCTGCTGCTGGGCTGTGTGGTGGCGTTTCTTGTGTCGGTCATCGTCATCAAGTTTTTGATGTCGTACATTAAAAAGCACGACTTTAAGGTCTTCGGCTGGTATCGTATCGTTCTGGGACTTGTGGTGTTGCTGTGGTTCTCCTTTTCCTAATTTTGCTTTGTGGAGGACTCCCCCCATATGGATGGCCTCATTCGGAGCTGTGCGCTGCACAGCTCCGTTTTTTGTCGGGTTTCTGCCAAGTTTGTAACACAAGGGAGGAATACGCAATAGAATGACATAGGGGCGGAAGTCCATTTTGCCCCAATCAAGTGAGAGGGTGTCTATAACTATGGGGATCATGCAAAGTCTTGAACAGCTGTCTCCCGGTGAGCGGGCTGTGGTTTGCTCTCTGTGTTCCGTGGGGCAGATGCGCCGCAGACTTTTGGATATTGGTTTGGTCAAAAATACGGAGATCGAGTGTGTCGGGAAAAGTCCGTGTGGGGATCCCACGGCATTTCTCATTCGTGGGGCAGTGATTGCGATTCGTTCTGAGGACTGTGCCGACGTACTGGTCACACGATCCTGAAAGGGGGGGCTTTGGTGTCCTTTCAGCTACATGGAGTGGGGCTTGCTTCGGCAATCCCCCTCCAACGAAAAACACAGGAGGAACGGGTGGTTGCCTTGGCAGGAAACCCGAATGTCGGAAAAAGCACGCTGTTCAATGGCCTGACGGGGATGCATCAGCATACGGGAAACTGGCCGGGGAAAACGGTGCTGAGTGCGCAGGGACATTGTGAAAGTGAAACGCAGTCATATATTCTGGTGGATATCCCCGGTACCTATTCTTTGATGGCGCATTCGGCAGAGGAGGAGGTGGCACGCAACTTCATTTGCTTCGGAGAGCCGGATGCGGTGGTTGTGGTATGTGATGCCACCTGCTTGGAACGAAACTTGAATTTGGTCCTACAGACGATGGAAATTTCCAAACGGGTTTTGGTCTGCGTGAACCTTTTGGATGAAGCGGAGCGAAAGGGGATTTCTGTGGACTTACCCCTGCTGTCTCAGCGGTTGGGTGTGCCCGTGGTTGGCACCGTAGCTCAAAAAAAGGAGAGCTATACTCGCTTCCTCTCCGCCTTGGATGCATTGGTGGAGGGCGAGAGGGAACTCACCATTTCCTATCCGCCGGTTTTAGAGGCTGCCATTGCAGAGCTTGTGCCTCTGCTTGAGAAAAAAACAGCGGGGCGCATTCCGTCCCGTTGGCTGAGCTTGAAGCTTCTACAGGGGGACACCTCTCTTTTACAGGAGGTTGCCGCTTATTTTGGCGAAGGATTTTTACAGGAGGAGGCACTCCTGCAAGGCATAGAGCGGGCAAAGCAAGGCTTGGTGGAGCAGGGTGTAGATCAAGATAAGATGGAGGACTTGGTGGTTTCTGCGCTGATGGAGCGGGCAGCGGAGATTTCCCGTGGTGTGGCGAGCTATGAAAAGCCGCCTTACTCCGGCCTTGATCGAAAGCTGGATCGTATTTTAACGGGAAAAAAGCTGGGGTATCCTCTGATGTTTGCCATGCTGATGGCGGTATTTTGGCTGACCATCACGGGGGCGAATTATCCCTCTCAGCTGCTCTCCCACGGACTTTTTTGGGTGCAGGATCGCCTGACGGAGCTGTTTGTCTATCTCCATGCACCCGAGTGGCTGCATGGGGTCCTGGTGCTGGGGATGTATCGTGTCCCTGCGTGGGTCATTTCCGTGATGCTGCCGCCCATGGCGATTTTCTTTCCGCTCTTTACGCTTTTGGAGGATGCGGGCTATTTGCCCCGTGTCGCCTACAATCTGGACCACACCTTCAAGCGCTGCTGTGCCTGTGGCAAACAGGCCCTATGCATGTGCATGGCGGCCGAAGGCCGCTGTTAATCTCGAGCTCCTACCTTTGCGGTTGAATAGGGACAGCAGCCCAAGGGA
>CAYQRI010000002.1:0-58704 GCA_964420085.1 uncultured Ruminiclostridium sp. | reverse complement strand
GTCAAAGACTTCTGTTAATCTCGAGCTCCTACCTTTGCGGTTGAATAGGGACAGCAGCCCAAGGGAGAAAACGGCGTGCGGTCAAAGACTTCTGTTAATCTCGAGCTCCTACCTTTGCGGTTGAATAGGGACAGCGGCCCAAGGGAGACAAGGGAGAAAACGGCGTGCGGTTAAATACCGCTGTTCATCTGCCGAAGGGGGGAGTGACTGGAAGAAGGTTGCCTGAGCCGTGTAGGGGCGACCCTCTGGGTTGCCCACGCCTTGTGGCAGGATGCTCGTGAAACCGCAAACCCTGCAATGCGCACACCCATCTGTGCGAACTTGACAGCAAAATTCATTTATGGACGCTCCGCTGCGGGGCTTGACAAAGTGGGTGGAAGGTGTTATGTTTGAAAACGAAAACAGAATATGAAACAGGGGAGCTTGTGACCAGGCTGAGAGGAAGTACGGAGCTTCGACCCTTTACCTGATTTGGATAATGCCAACGTAGGAAGTGTGATTGCTTTGAGCTGGAAATGCCGATTGGGTGTTTCCTGTTTTTTTTATACACACACATACCTATGGAGGAAAAGGAGTTTCACGATGAAAGAAATGCTGCGGAACGTAAAGGAGAAGTCTCCTTTGGTGCATAATATTACCAATTATGTCACAGTGAATGACTGTGCCAATATCCTGCTTGCCTGCGGTGGCTCACCCATTATGTCGGACGATGCCGCTGAGGTCGAAGAAATCACTGCCATTTGCGGTGGCTTGAATATCAACATCGGAACCTTAAACCAGCAAACCATTCCTTCTATGTTTTTGGCAGGAAAAAAGGCGAATGCCGTCGGGCATCCCGTATTGCTCGATCCTGTGGGGGCGGGTGCCTCTGCTCTGCGGACGCAGACCGCCTATCGCCTTTTGGACGAGGTGAAGTTTTCCGTCATTCGAGGGAATATCTCCGAAATTAAGACCTTGGCGCTGGGAGAGTGTACCACAAAGGGCGTGGATGCCGACGTCGCCGATGCCATTACAGAGGAGAGCTTAGAGGGAGCGATCGCCTTTGCCAAGAAGTTTGCGGAAAAGACGGGGGCAATCATCGCCATTTCCGGTGCCATTGATATTGTCGCCGATGCCAAGACCGCCTATGTGATTCGGAATGGGCATCCGATTATGAGTCAAATCACCGGGGCGGGCTGTATGCTGAGTGCCCTCACCACCGCCTATCTGGTGGCAAACCCCGAAGAACCGCTCAAGGCGGCCGCCGCTGCTTTTTGCGTCATGGGTCTGTGCGGAGAAATCGGCGTGAAGCGGATGGGGAAAGCGGACGGCAACAGCAGCTTTCGGAATTATCTGATTGATGCCGTGTATAACTTGGATGAGAATACCTTGGCGCAAGGGGCACGCTATGAAGTGCGATAAACGCATCCTGCGTCTGTACGCCGTGACAGATCGGATGTGGGAGACAGCGCAGGAAACTCTGGTTATGCAGGTAGAAAAAGCCCTGAAGGGTGGCATTACCTGCTTGCAGCTGCGGGAAAAAGAGCTGGACGACGCTACGTTTTTAGAAGAAGCCTTGGCAATCAAAGCGCTGTGCCGCAACTATCGGGTGCCCTTTTTCATCAATGACAATGTGCAGGTGGCGCTGAACTGTCAGGCAGATGGCATTCATGTGGGGCAAGGCGACATGGATGCCGCCGAGGTGCGCAGGCTGATTGGTGAGGATATGCTGCTTGGAGTTTCGGTGCAAACCGTCGAGCAGGCGCTGGAAGCGGAGAAAAAGGGGGCAGACTGTCTGGGTGTGGGAGCCGTTTTTTCCACGTCCACGAAATTGGATGCCGATGAAGTCAGCCGGGAGACGCTGACCGAAATCTGTCAGGCGGTACAAATTCCCGTGGTTGCCATTGGCGGCATTACCGCAGAGAATATGATGCAGCTAAAGGGCACGGGTATCGACGGTGTGGCTCTGGTCAGTGCTATTTTTTCCGTATCCGATATTGAAGAAACCTGCAAAGACCTCAAGAAGCGAGCGGATACTATGGTAGAGGCATAAAAAGCGGAGGGGGAAGTCAAATGAAAACCGTACTCACGATAGCAGGCTCTGATTGCAGCGGCGGTGCTGGGATACAGGCAGATATCAAAACCATCACGGCGCACAAGCTCTATGCCATGAGCGTCATTACCGCATTGACTGCACAAAATACCACGGGCGTGTATGGCATTTCGGAGGTTGAACCTACCTTCGTGGCGCAGCAGCTCACTTGCGTGTTCACCGATATTTTACCCGATGCGGTGAAAATCGGGATGGTTTCGAACAAGGCGATCGTTCTGGCAATCGCCGAGCAGCTGCGGCACTACGACGCAAAAAACGTGGTGGTCGATCCCGTGATGATCTCCACCAGCGGCTGTCGCCTGATTTCCGAGGATGCCCAAGAAAGCTTATGCAAGGCGCTGTTTCCTCTGAGCCGTGTGGTGACCCCCAATATTCCGGAAGCGGAGCTGATAACGGGACAAGCCATTCGCACCCTTTCGGACATGGAAACCGCCGCCAGAACGATGAGCGAGGCCTTTTCCTGCTCCGTTTTGGTCAAGGGCGGACATCGCATCCATGACGCACAGGATTACCTGTGGGATAGGGAGAGCGGCGAGGGGACTTGGTTTGTGGCGGAGAGAATCGACAACCCAAACACCCACGGAACAGGCTGTACGCTGTCCTCTGCCATGGCCTGTGGCTTGGCAAGCGGTCTTTCTCTGTGCCAAAGTGTCCAGCAAGCAAAAAACTATCTGACCGGTGCTTTGCGTGCTGGATTAAATCTAGGCAAGGGGAGCGGCCCCTTGTCGCATACCTATGGGTTATGATGCGTATCCCCCGTTTAAAAAGTCAGGACGCTTGTTCGATGTATTCGAACAAGCGCCCTTTCTTTTTAAAGTGAAGAATGCCGCCAAGCCTGCATATATAGAAGCAGGAGGTGTGATCAAATGAAACAAAGCTTGGAGGAAACGAAGGCACAGGCGGACAAAAACTCCCGTCATGCGGAACATTACGAGGTGCATTGCTATGGTACCGGAGAGCAAAGCCGAGAAAGTATTCTAAAAGCACTTGTCCTGAAACGCTATCGGGAGCAATCGGAAGGCAATGAAGCGTAGCGTGGAGGGAAACGAAGGATACAGAGCAGGACTCTATATGCGGCTTTCCAAAGACGACGAGGGAAGCGAAGAAAGCTCCAGCATTACCAATCAGCGGGGACTGCTCACCGCCTATGCCACGGAACGGGGCATCCGCATTGCGTCCGAATATGTGGACGATGGCTATTCCGGTACCAATTTCGACCGCCCTGCCTTTCAGCGTATGCTTCGAGATGTGGAAGCCAAACGCATCAACCTGATCCTTGTGAAGGATTTATCCCGATTGGGCAGAGAGTACATCCAGACGGGACAATACACCGAGGTGTATTTCCCCGCCAAAAAGGTGCGCTTTATTGCAGTAAATGACGGCTTTGATTCCGAAAGTCCCTATACGGATTTGGCACCCTTTCAGCACGTCGTCAACGAAATGTACGCAAGGGATACCAGCAAGAAAATTCGGTCTGCATTTTTGGAAAAGATGAAGGAAGGACAGTATATCGGAAATTTCGCCCCCTATGGCTATCAAAAAGACCCCGAGAATAAAAACCATCTGCTGGCGGATGAAACCGCTGCTGCCGTGGTTCGGCGGCTGTTCTCTATGGCGGCGGATGGGAGCAAGCCGGCAGAGCTTGCGGACTTGCTCAACCAAGAGGGGGTACACGCACCGTTGCAGCATCGCTGTGACTGCCATGCGCAGCTCGACCTGAAACGCTATGGAGGGGGGACGGTGTGGACGGCGGGAACGGTGCGGAAGCTTCTTTCCAATGTCGTTTACTTGGGGCATATGGCGCAGGGAAAAACGACCAAGCCCTCCTTCAAAGCGTCACTTACCCTGTGTAATCCCAAGAAGGATTGGATTGTGGTCAAGGACACCCATGAAGCCCTTGTCAGCGAAGCAATCTTTGCTTTGGTACAAAAGCGGATGCGAAAACGAGTCCGTGAAAAAACAGGAAAATTTTCGAATCTGTTTTCTGGGATAGCCTTTTGTGCGAATTGCGGGCATGGAATGTCTGCGGTGGGAACCCGCCGAAAAAACTCGCCGGCGAATTTAACCTGCGGTGCCTATAAAAGTAAGGGAACAGCCGCTTGCAGCAATCACTTTGTGGACTACGCTGCATTGTATTCCATGATTTTATCCGTACTGCGGGAGAAGCTTCGGCTCACTCCGGCAGAACGGGAGCAGGTATTGCAGGAAAGCTATGAGGCACTTTGTGCAGAGCAGGAGGCAAGCGATGCCTCGCTGTTGCGTTTGCAAGCGGAGGAGGAAAAGGTCGGACGTATGATAGAACAAATCTATCAGGACAGCGCAGAGGGGAGTCTATCGGCAGAGCACCGACGTTCCCTGCTGCAAAAATATGAAGCACAGGCGCAAAGCCTGAAGGCAAAACGGCATACCTTGCAGCAGAAACAACCCTCCATGGAACGGAGAAAGTGTAGGCTTTCCCAAGTACTGGAAACGCTTGAACATCCGGCTGCACTCACCACGGAGCTTCTGGATTCCCTCATCGATCATATCGACGTGGAACAGGGCACCTATCCCGTGGAAGGAGAGGGGAAACACCAGAAACTATGGGTTTATTTTCGATTTCAGGACGAAACCAGCAGCTTTCTATTTTAAAGGGCATCCCATCCGTATCCCAAGCGTGTGCATGGGCTTCGGATGCAATGCGGCGGGGGTCGTGGGCTGTCGGATTATCGACTCCCCACGAGAACGTCTGCTCGCCATTTTAACCAACACCTTTGTCCCGTGCAACGGAAGGTTCCCAACGCTGATTGCCATTATCACCATGTTTTTTGTCGGAACCGGGGGTGGGTTTGGTGCGTCCGTTTGGTCAGCATTTTTGCTTACCTTGGTGATCGTTTTCGGAATTGGTATGACCTTTGCCGTGACAAAGCTGCTGAGTCAGACCATTTTGAAGGGTGTGCCCTCCTCCTTTACCTTGGAGCTTCCACCGTATCGAAAGCCGCAGTTTGGCAAGGTGATTGTACGTTCTATTTTTGATCGTACCCTCTTTGTGCTGGGGCGAGCGGTGGTGGTAGCGGTACCGGCAGGGCTTATCATTTGGGGTATGGCAAATATCACCGTGGGAGAAACGAGCGTTTTGCAGCTCTGCGCCTCCTTCTTGGATCCCTTTGCTCAGCTTATGGGGTTGGACGGCGTCATTTTAATGGCATTTATCCTAGGGTTTCCTGCCAACGAAATTGTCATTCCCATTATCATCATGGCGTACATGGCGCAGGGAACCATTTTGGAAATGGATAGTCTGCTGCAAATGAAGGAGCTGTTTGTGCAGCATGGCTGGACATGGGTGACGGCAGTGAGTACCATGCTGTTTTCTTTGGTGCATTGGCCTTGCTCCACTACAGTGCTTACCATCAGAAAAGAAACGGGGAGCTGGAAGTGGACGGCGCTTTCTGTCGGCATTCCAACGGCACTCGGCATTCTGTGCTGCATCCTGTTTACATCGGTTGCAAAGCTGTTTCTATAGAACAAAGTCCATCGTTGTCGTGCGGAAGCACGGCAGCGATGGACTTTGTTAAAAGTGAGAAAAGGAGAGGCTGGCGTAGAATGGCTTTGTTCTGCGGACATTACCAAAGCCCCATAAAATGCTGAAGAAGGAGACTGACCCCCGTGATGCCGACCCAACAGCAGGCACCCATAATTAAGGGCGTGCCGCCCGTTTTGATGAGCTTGACAATATCTGTATTCAAGCCGATGGCGGCCATAGCCAAAACAATGAAGAATTTACTCAGGGTTTTGATGGGGGAAAATACAGAAGCGGCAACGCCAAAGTGGATAGCAACGGTGGTAAGGAGCGAGGCGGCAATGAAATAGAGGATGAAGAAGGGGAAAATCTTTCGCATTTGTACCTTCTCGCCGTCTTTCGTTTGTCCTTTTCGGGTCTGTAAAAATGCCAGAACGAGCGTGATCGGAATAATGGCTAAGGTGCGTGTCAGCTTCACGGTGACGGCCTTATCTAAAGTTTGTGTTCCCAAGCCCCACATACTGTCCCAAGTGGAGGCGGCGGCAGTGACCGATGAGGTATCGTTGACGGCGGTGCCGGCGAAGATGCCGAAGGCATCTCCGGACATGGTATCGAAGCCGATGGCACTGCCCAATATGGGAAACAGGATAGCGGCCAGTACGTTGAAAAAGAAAATGACGGAAATGGCCTGTGCGACCTCCTCGTCATCGGCACGAATCACTGGTGCTGTGGCGGCGATGGCAGAGCCGCCGCAGATGGAGGAGCCAACGCCCACCAAGGTAGAAATCTTGGAGGGAATGTGCAGAAGCTTATGTAAGACATAGGCGATAATCAGAGAGGTGGCGATGGTGCAGACGATGATAGGAAGTGATTGCTTACCGGTTTGCAATACAATATTTAAATCCAAGCCAAAGCCCAGAAGGATGACTGCCCATTGCAAAATTTTCTTGGAGGTGAATTGAATGCCGGGTGCCATAGACCCCTTGTTCTTGAAAAATACCGTGACCAGCATACCGAGCAGAATGGCAATAACCGCACCGCCGACAATGGGGAATTGTTTTCCCAAAAACCAAGAGGGGATGGAAATGAGCAGACAGAGCAAGAGGCCGCTTCCGTTCTTTTTGAAAAAGCTAAGCATAAAAGAAACTCCTTTCTGTAGGTGTACTTGGGGGAGAGAACTGTATAGAAATGGCTCTCTCTGGCTGTGCAACTATGCCGGTTCAGGCGGTTCGACAAAATTTGTAGAATGTGTGCGTGTCTATCCTACTAAATGGGGAGCAGGATGTCAAGGAATGGGGAGAACAGAATTTTATTCCATGGAAAAAAGGGCATGAATTGACATGGGTTATTTGCACAAAGAATGACGAAAAATTTCTTCTACTTTCTATTCCTTGGCAATCTATTGGCATTATGACGGAATTCATGCAAGAAGTTTGGGAGAAACCTTCATTTACAAGTTTCGCTGTTAATGTTAGGATTACATCATGTAACAAAAATGCTGGTTCCATAGGCTGTCAGTGATTCTATGAAATCAGAATGGTGCGATCTATTCATACTGCATATATACAATAATGTATCATATATCAGGAAAGACTTCCGACAAAGTCGCTTTGTCGTCTGCCCTGGTTTAAGGAGGAATAAACGTGGCAAGAAAGCAAAAGACAATGGACGGCAACACGGCAGCAGCCCATGTGGCATATGCCTTTACGGAGGTTGCTGCAATTTATCCCATCACCCCCTCTTCTGTGATGGCTGAATTGTCCGACAAGTGGTCCGCAGAAGGACGAAAGAATATGTTTGGTCAGCCTGTTAAGGTATCTGTCATGCAATCAGAAGCCGGTGCGGCCGGTGCGGTGCATGGCTCGCTGACCGCCGGTGCCCTGACCACAACCTTTACGGCTTCTCAGGGACTTTTGCTCATGATCCCCAATATGTATAAAATCGCCGGCAGCCTTCTGCCCAGCGTAACCCATGTTTCCGCCCGTGCTTTGGCAACCCACGCACTTTCCATTTTCGGCGATCATAGCGACGTCATGTCCTGCCGTACCACCGGCTATGCCATGCTGTGCAGCTCCAACCCACAGGAGGTTATGGACCTGGGCGCCGTCGCTCATCTTGCCACCATCGGGGGACGTGTTCCCTTCCTCCATTTCTTCGACGGCTTCCGCACCTCCCATGAAATCCGCAAGGTGGAGCTTTGGGACTACGACGAGCTGAAGGATATGGTGGACATGGACGCTTTGTCGGCGTTCCGTGCCCGTGCCCTCAACCCGGAGCATCCCGTTTTGCGCGGCTCCGCACAAAACCCCGATATCTTCTTCCAGACCAGCGAGACCCGCAACCAGTATTACGATGCTCTGCCCGCTGTGGTGGAGGAGTATATGGATAAGGTCAACCAGCGTTTGGGAACCGACTATAAGCTCTTTAACTACTACGGCGCACCCGATGCCGAAACCGTGATGGTCGCCATGGGCTCCGTCTGCGATGCAGTCGAGGAAGTGGTGGACTACATGAACGCACAGGGCGGCAAGGTAGGTCTGATCAAGGTTCGCCTGTATCGTCCCTTCGTGACCGACCGCTTCATTGCCTCCATTCCCGCAACGGCAAAGAACATCGTCGTCATGGATCGCTGTAAGGAGCCGTCCGCCATTGGCGAGCCGCTCTATCAGGACGTTGTGACTGCGCTGGCCAGCAGCGACCGTGCCGGCTTGAAGGTCGTAGGTGGCCGCTATGGACTTGGCTCCAAGGACACCACACCCGGCGGTATTCTCGCTGCGTTCCGCAACGCAGAAAGCGAGACACCTGTCCGTAGCTTTACCATTAACATCAAGGACGACGTCACCAACCTCTCTCTGCCCATCGAGGTGGAGCCGGATGTCGCCGATGCCGATACCATCTCCTGTAAGTTCTGGGGTCTGGGCGGTGACGGCACCGTCGGCGCCAATAAAAACTCCATCAAGATTATCGGTGATAACACCGATATGCACGTTCAGGCTTACTTCCAGTATGATTCTAAGAAATCCGGCGGCGTGACCATCAGCCACCTTCGTTTCGGTAAAAATCAGATCAAAGCCTCTTACTATGTCACAAAGGCAGACTTTGTTGCCTGCCATTTGGCCTCTTACATCGAAAAGTTTGACGTCGTACAGGACATTAAGCCCGGCGGAACCCTGCTGCTGAACTGTCCTTGGGATGATATCGAGCTGGGTGACCGTTTGCCCGCTGCTGCTAAGCGTTATTTGGCACAGAACAATATCAAGGTCTATCTCTGCGATGCAACCCATAAGGCAATCGAGCTGGGCATGGGCAATCGCTCCAACACCATCTTACAGGCCGCATTCTTCAAGCTCGCAAAGGTCATTCCCGTGGAGGAAGCCGTGGGACACATGAAGGATGCCATTGTCAAGAGCTACGGTCATAAGGGTATGGACGTCATCATGAGGAACTACAACGCAGTCGATGCGGGCATCGAAGGCGTGCGTGAGGTCATGATTCCCAGCGGCTGGGCAGACCTGGAGGATGCCCAGGAGGAAATCCAAATCGCTTGCGATCGTGCCGATGTGGCACAGTACGTCAAGGACGTGATGATTCCCTCGAACGCCATGCGTGGCGATGCCATTCCCGTTTCCAAGCTGATGCCCGGTGCAGACGGCACCCTGCCGCAGGGTACTGCTGCCTTTGAAAAGCGTGGCATTGCCGTGAGTGTGCCCTCTTGGGACCCGCAAAATTGCATTCAGTGTAACGTTTGCTCCTATGTCTGCCCCCACTCCTGTATCCGTCCCATTGTGATGTCTGCGGATGAGGTGGTCGAAGCACCCAGAGGAACCAAAATGCACGATATGCGTGGCAAGGGCTGCGAGGTCTATGCCTACGCCATGACCGTTTCCGTTCTGGACTGTACTGGCTGCGGCTCCTGCGTGGAGGCTTGCCCGGCAAAGACCAAGGCGCTCACCATGGAACCCTTGGAATCCCAGATGGCAGAGCAGAAGATCTTTGACTACGGTACCAAGTTCGTCAGCCAGAAAACGACACCCTTTGCCAAGGACACCGTGAAGGGCAGCCAGTTTGAACAGCCCTTGTTCGAGTTCTCCGGTGCTTGTGCAGGCTGCGGCGAAACTCCGTATGTCAAGCTGATTACCCAGCTCTTTGGTGATCGGATGTACATTGCAAACGCTACGGGCTGTTCCTCCATTTGGGGCGGCAGCGCACCTGCCACACCTTACACCGTCAATAAGGACGGCCGTGGTCCCGCTTGGGAAAACTCCCTCTTTGAGGATGGTGCTGAATTCGGCTACGGTATGAATTTGGCCGTCAATGCCCGTCAGGAGGCAGCGGTTGAATTGGCACGCAGCCTGACACAGAATGAGGAGACCCCCGCAGCAGTGTCCCTTTGTGCAAAGAAGTGGCTGAATCACCGCAAGGAGACCATCGGCTCCAGAACCACCGGCGATGCCCTGACAGAAGCCCTTGCCAAGGCACTTTCCTCCGGCACCGCCCATGCAGACGAGCTGAAGCAGCTCTATGATATGAAGGATATGTTCGGTCAGAAGTCCGTCTGGTCCTTCGGCGGCGACGGCTGGGCCTATGATATCGGCTACGGCGGCGTGGATCATATCCTTGCCTCCGGTGAGAATATGAACATCCTTGTTTTGGATACCGAGGTCTACTCCAATACGGGTGGACAGGCATCCAAAGCGACCAATACCGGTGCGGTTGCACAGTTTGCGGCTGCCGGCAAGACCATCCAGAAAAAGGACTTGGCTGCGATCGCCATGCAGTATGGCTCCGTCTATGTGGCACAGATTGCCATGGGCGCAGACTATAACCAGACCCTGCGTGCCCTCATCGAAGCAGAGTCCTATCCCGGAACCTCCATCGTCATTGCCTATGCACCCTGTATCAGCCACGGCATTAAGGTTGGTATGCAGAATACCATGCTCGAGATGAGTGCGGCCGTGCAGGCTGGCTACTGGCATCTGTTCCGCTATGACCCCCGTCGTGCGGAGGCAGGGAAGAATCCCTTCCAGCTGGATTCCCCCGAACCGATCATGGACTATCAGGAATTCCTTTCCGGCGAGGTGCGTTACTCCTCCCTGAATCTGAGCTTCCCCGAGCGGGCAAAGGAGCTGTTTGCCAAGGCAGAAAAGCAGGCAAAGGACAAGTATCAGCGCTTGCTTGATTTGAGCAAGAGCTGGGAAAATAAAAAGTAAGACAGGCTGTGTCCTGTAACCATAAAAAGACGATACCCCGAATCCGTAGGATTCGGGGTATCGTCTTTTTTGTGTCGTCGAAAGTTAATGGACAACCACAGTGGTTCCGCTGGGAAGGTTATTGTACATATACCAAATGTCATCGTTATACATCCGCAGACAGCCGTGGCTGATGGGGAAGCCGATACGGGCATCGTAATAGCGGTCGGAGTTCATTGGCCAATATTGCAGGCGAGAGTGGAAGGCATAGCCGGAGGAGCCGTTGAAACGGACGATGGGGCCACAATAATACGAGCCGTAGTTCCAAGAGGGCTGCTTGTAGGAGATGGTAAAGACACCCTTGATGGTGGGGGTGCTCGCTTTACCGGCGCCGCACAGGGCTTCACGAACGAGGGTCCAATTTCCCTGCGAGCCGGTGAAAATATTCACACGCTGATAGGTCAGATTGACCCATACCAGATAATTGCTGCTGCTGGAATAGCCCATATAATTGACAAAGGCATGTTTGACATCCTTAGAGTAGTCGTTCTTCTGTGCCCAAGCGAGGGTATAGTTTCCTGCATAGGTGCTGGTGACCTGCTTAGCCAAATCCTCTACGGGATGATAATAGGTATAGCCGTAGTTTTTCAGCTGGATGTTCTTCTCGGCGGAGATACTTTGCGCCCGTCCGTCAGCGGTCGTATAGGAGAGAACCAGCTTAATTACGGAGGTGGTTTTCATCTTTTCCGTGTAAGTATAGGTATGGGTGAGCTTGGGGGTGTCCTTACCCAAAACAATGGCTTGGGTGGAGACCTTTTTTCCATCTACATACCAAGCTGCGGTGCAGGCTTTTCCGCCTTCGGGATATCCAAAGGATGCAGTAGCGACCAGCGGCTTGCCGGCTTCCAAGACGGAGGGAGCGGTGAGAGAGGCCGTGGCATGGGCGATGCCGTTATCTTCAAAATTCTGGAGCGAAATCGTCTTGCTTTCCTTGACCTCTTGCTTGCGTCCATCCTCTGTGGTATACGTCAAGGCGTAGGTCAGCTCGCTGGTCGTCTTCATGCCGTAGTAATAGTCATAGGTGTGGGAAAGCGTGGGGGGTGTTTCACCTAAGGTGTAAGGAGCGGAGGCGACCTGCTTCCCATCGACATAGAGAATCGCTTTGCAGAGCTTGCCCGCTTCGGGGCTGTCTACCTTTGCGGTGACGGCAAGTGTCTGACCGGCGGGGAGGGGGGCTTCGGGTGCTACGACCTTTAAGGTCGTATCCGCTAAGCCGAGGTCAGGGAAGATTTCTAAGTTGATGGGGGTGGTGGCCTCTTGGGTAAAGGCATCGCGGTCGGAGTTTTCGTAGGTCAGTACAAAGCGCAGGGAGGCATTTGTCTGCATATCGTGGGTATAATCAAGGTGGAAGGAGGAAACGGGGGTGTCGGTGCCGAGCAAAACGGGAGTTTCCTGCATCAGCTTGCCGTTGAGGTACCAAGAAGCGGTACACAGCTTTCCCTGATCCTTTTCCGGAACCGTTAGGTTGGCGGTGGCTTCCAGAGCGGCACCTGCCTTTAAGGTTTCGGGTGCGGCCAAGCTCACAGTGACGTCATCGATGGAGAAGTCATCCCATTTGATGAGCTTGTTTTGGGTGACATTTAATTTGTAATATTTGGTACGCAGTGTCACTTCGTCGATGCGCCCATAGCCGGAAATGATATTTTCCCGCCCTGCAAGAAGGAGTGTGTCGGTCTTTCCAGTGAGCTTTACCTCGTTCCTTTCGCCAGTGATCACAATATCATCTACGGTGCAGCCCTGCTTGAGGGTTACCGTGTTTCCGCTTCCGGAAATGGTGAGGGTATCCACGGAGGAATTCAGCGTGACGGTGCGGTTATCTCCGACAACCTCGACGTCGTAAATATCGCCGGAGGCTGCTACGCTGCCAGTCCCTTCTGCAATAGTTAAGGTATGTAAAGAATACTCTTTTGGGAGCTCTAAGGTCAAGTCACCGGAGCGAGCCGCCCAGACAAGCTGCTGGATACGTCCGTTTCCCTGTATGGAGAAGTCCTTCAGGGCATCTGCACGCACGACCAGCTTGTCGGCAGAGGTGTTATTCAGGCTGACGGAGGTGACGGATTGATCCAACCAAAGATTTCCCGCAGTCAAACCGGAGAAGGCGACATCGCCCGAAAGGACGGTGCCTACGTTGGTTCCGCCGGTGTATTGCTCGGCGGTGGTGAAGCGATCCACCAAGCGATAGAGAATGGTCGCAAACTCTGCTCGTGTCAGCTTGCCGTCCATGTCTAGCTTGCCATCGATGCCGCCGACAATCTTGCGGTCCACCAGAATGGCGGCTGCCTCCTTTGCCTCCCCTGTGAGATAAGCGGCATCGGGGAAGGCAGACAGGGCATTTGCGTTGTAGGTGGCGGTGCCCAGCTGAAAGGCACGTACAAAGAGACAGAAGGCATCACCTCTGGTGATGGGCTTCGTCAGCTCCTTTGCGTCGGTTTCGTCCAGCAGACCAAGATAGACCCCCTTTGCCACATCCTTTGCGTACCAGGCGTTTGGCTCGAGAGGGAAGGCTGTGGTATCTCCTTCGCCCGTGACATGGAGCACACGGCACAGCATGGCCACTGCCTGTGCGGTGGTGACGCTGTCATTCGGTGCCATGGTGTTGGCATCATACCCCTTTAAAATGCCGTCGTTGTATGCTTGCTGCAGGGTGTTTTTCGCCCAGTGCGAGTTCACGTCTGTGAGGTCTTCAAAGGCGGCGAAGGCTGTGCCTGCACAGGAGAGTGACATCGTTGCCGACAGCAAGAGTGCGGTTGCCTTTTTTCGGGTGGTCATAAAGTAGTCCTCCTATTAACTATGATAAAATTTTGTGATAATAAGGGATTATCGTTCCTGCATCTGCAAAAAGCACTTAGTCAGAATTGTCTCACCTGCTTGAATGAGCAGGGTGAAGTCTAAGCCATCCTGTACGGAAAAGACAGAAAGCTCCGTGCCCTCCGTGCTCTCTCTGAGATACTGAATATCGAAGCTCCGAACGGTGTAGGTCTCCCAAAAGGAGGAGGGGAAGGCGTCCAGAATGAGGCGGACATAGGCGGCGTTGTTCATGTGATGATTCATGTCCGTATCGGAAGTACGGATGGGATGGGTGCAGGCGAGAGAAAGCGCTGAGGGGATTCCCTTCATGCGGTAAAACGGCTCGGAGACCTGTGCGGGCAGAAGCGGCAAGTCGGTGGGGAAGGGGGTGGTATTCAGACGCCGCATTTGGTGCGTATCGGCATCAATGGCACACAGCTCCTGTCGGCACCGCAGCAGGGGTGTGCCGTTTGGCGTTTCGATGATGACTTCGATATGAACGGCGGCGGGCGAGAGCTTTACGGGGTAAGCTCGGATGCGGATCGGTTCCATGAAATGCGCCAGTCCGTCGCAGCAGATTTTGGTGCGGGCAATCGCCCAGACTACATGGTGGGTTTGACGCATTTGTATGCCATCGCAGCCATATTGATGCAAAAGCTCCGTGACGGCATCCTGCACCAGAAGGGAGGCTTGAAATAGTCCAAGCTCACAGAGGTGATCAACATAAGTGGAGACGAGAGATTGTTCTTTTTCGATATAATAGTTCACAGGGTTCTCCTTTTATAGCAACCTTAAATATAAGGGAGGTGCTCGATTTGATTTGTTTTTTCAATATGCGGGGATTACAGATGAAACCGCCGCCGTACCTCCTCACGCAGTCCGGGTACTCTGCGAATCACCAAAAGAGGAAGGATGAGGACAATGCAGACGGTGAAGACGACGAGGGACCAGCCGGGCTTCCATGCGCCGTGAAAAAAAGAATCGGAAAAAAGCTCAACCCCCAACGAAAAGACACCGATAGAGCCGATGATGATCATCATGGAGGTGAGTGTGCTCCGGCTTCTCTCTCCGATGGTAAAGCCCCAAAGAAGAAAAATGGCGCCAAGGAGCAGGATGATGGGGAGAGCGAGATGCCAATACCAGTCCCAGTTATCCAGGTTTACAGCGATGAGGGAAACATAAATGGCAATCGCTAAAATATCCGCCAGGAGCTGAAGACGAAATGTTGCTTTCTTCCTGTGAAGAAGGGGGGGCACTGTCCAAATCCAAAGCATGATAAAGGCACCGATCACATAGAGTGACCAGAGATGCTCGGTTTTTAAAAATACATTCAGCACGCCGCAGCAGATGGCAGCGGATAGGTAAATGGTGGTAAGCAGGATGGCAAATTGCTTTTTGGATGCCGGAGGCACCTCGCTCCGCTCTGTTGTGAAGGGAGGGGGAGAGAAGATGTCCACCGGTTGGTTTGGGTTATGCACGGGAGTATGACAAAGTGGGCAAAAGGAAGCCGTTGCATTCAGCTCTACCCCGCAGTTGACGCAATAAGACACGAGAAAAACCTCCGAATCGTCAGTGGGTGCGGTTGGATTCGACCTTGACGGGAATCCCTTCCTGCACCAGATGTCTGAAAAAACGCTGTTCTGTTTCGCTGGATTTTCCGGTTCCGGCAAAGGTGATGGTCATTTTATTTCCATAGCTGATGGAGGCGCAATGGGGGGAGGGGCGTGTAGCCTGTCCCAGCATAATTTCCATGCGGTCGATGTGCGGTTCCATTTCCTTGGGGACGGAAAAGACCCCGGGGTTTGTGTAGGTGCCGGAAAAGGGACGCACACCAACCAGCTGATAGGAAAACGCCATGACGGGGTTCTTGAGAAAGATGGGGATGACCTGCAAAAAGCGATTGGTGGTGAAGCGGACGTTGGCGGTGAATTTCACCTGCATTTCTTGACGGTTGGTATGATAGTTCATATAGCTATGCACCTGTTTTACGATTTCGGGCAGGGTATACTCCCCCAAGGCAGGGTCGATAAAGGGGCGCATGGTTAAAATGAAGTTGCGAAGGGTTTCCGAGGGAAACCAAGGTCTTAAATTGATGGGGATGGCAAGGGCGACGGGGCGGGGACGAGAAAAGCGTCGCTGCTTTTGGTTTTCGAGCAGGCACTGGAGCAGAACCGCCGTGAGGTATTCCGTAATGGAGGCGTTATATTTTTTTGCCGTTTGCCGTAGAATATCGACGGGAAGAATGCCTACGGTGAAATTCAAGGTATAAAACGGTTCCGGCGCACTGACATTGGAAAAGGCCGTTGGCTCTAAGCTGCCACGCAGCGCTTTTTTTCCCGCATAGCGGGCATAGGCATCCTCCAATTCTTCCTTGCGCGGTGCTTCGGTGATATCCAGAATGCCGTCTCCGTTTGGAATATCATACCCCAGCTCCCGCAGATAGACGGCGAGTACGGTACGGAAAAATACGATGGTACCGGCACCGTCGGAAACGGCGTGAAATACTTCAAGAGAAATCCGCCGTTCATAATAAAAAAATCGGATCAGCCAGCCGTTGTCCTCCTGAAAGCGGACGGGCTGACAGGGGTTGGAAATATCAGGCTTTACGAAGGGTCCTGGATTTGAATTTGGTTCAAAGTAATGCCAAAAGGCGCCTCGCTTGATTCTCACGGAAAAACCCGGAAAGCGTGGCATTGTCTGATTGACGGCACGCTGCAAACAATCAGGCCGGACGGGTTCCGTCATCAGAGCGGAAAAACGATAGACAGCGGAATAGCGTTCCTTTTGTATGGCGGAATACAGAACACCTGCGTTATCCAAGGGGTACCAGGTGGGTTTTTCATTTGCCACAGGAAAGCCTCCTTTTTCAGTGGAATAGATACCCTTCTATTTTACCACAGGGGTATGGAAACTACAAGGGAAAACAGGGGGTACTTTCCAATAGGAACAAAATGTGGTATACTGTTTCTGAAATGGATTGGTTCAATAAAATGCGTAGCTTAGGGCTTTCGTTCCACGGGTGCAGCAGACCGAAGCTTCTGCTGAATTGTGGAAATTGGGATTTGGGATGCCGATCGGAGCCGCTGTGTGATGCGCTGAAATGGAGAATTTTATGGAAGTGAACAAGGCACTGATTCGGCTGAAGCACAAAGAGGAGCCACAGCTCGTACAGAGCGAGTGCATCGAAAAAAAGACAGAGGAACCCAAAACAAAAAAACGAAAACCGAAAGAAAAAAGCGAAAATAGTCGCCGCCTTGCCCCGATGATGCGTGCCTTGAAGGCAATCCACTCTACCACCACGCCCGATACCATGAACTTGGAGGACTTAGCGCGGCAGAGAGCGGGGCAGGAGCTTCTGGGACGCCTAGCAGCCCCCATGGTTGTGCAGCGGAAATGGGAGCCATTTCGTTTGGGCGAAATGGATGCCGCTTGGGTGAAGCCCGATTGGCCGCATGACACCCATAGAGCCGTGCTTTACTGTCACGGCGGAGGCTATACCAGCGGAAATCTAGGCTATTCCCGGCCGCTGGCTTCCAAATTAACCGGGGTAACCGGATGGGAAACGATGTGCTTCGAATATCGCTTGGCACCGGAGCATCCGTTTCCGGCGGCTGTGGAGGATGCAAAAAGGGCTTGGGATCATTTGATGCTTTTGGGATACGGCGCACGAGATATCGTGCTGGCTGGAGACTCTGCAGGCGGCAACCTTGCCCTTGTACTCTGCCATTGCCTGAAAAAAGAGGGAAGACAGCTTCCCGGTCGCTTGGTGCTCATGTCACCCTGGACAGATATGACCGCCAGCGGGCTTTCCTACACAAAGAGAGCGGAGCTTGACCCCACCATTACCATGGATTATATTCAGGCCGTGCGTGCGGTCTATGCCGGAACGCATGATATCGCCTCGCCCTATCTCTCGCCGCTCTTTGGGGACTTTACGGGCTTTCCCCCTACACTGATTCAGGTGGGCAGCAATGAGATTTTATACTCCGATTCCGTCCGTCTGCGGGATCGTATGCAGGCGGCACAGGTACACTGTCGGCTTGAGGTTTGGGAGGATATGTGGCACGTCTTTCAGATGTTCCCCATTCGAAAGGCCACCCTTGCGATGGAAAGCGTGGGACAGTTTGTCCATACACTTTAAAGTGATACCCCCCCGACATGACAGCTGTTTTTGTCATGCCGAGAGGGGGTTTTCTATTCTTTGACAATGTACGCTGCTTTGGCGTAGCCTACGGAGGTTCCGAAGGAAATGAGAGACCAGCCCTCATATTCGTTGAGAACCGTGACAGTAGAACCGTCATAAAGACCTGCTACCACAGGGGCATGGTAGGATGGCTTTGTATGGACGGACAAAGCACCAAAGGGCAGTGTGACCCGACCGAATTGCGGCACAGAGGATGCGAAAAATGGAATGTCAAAGTATGCCGTAAGGGCGAGAACCAAGGCTCTTGCCACAGATTTTATATTCTTCATAATCCAGTCGCTATCACCTGCTTGGTTGTAGAAATCCAGCTCGGAGAGTATGGTGGGGGCGTAAAACCGATGTCTGCCGCAGATTCTGTTGCTTGGCTCTGTGCGGACGCTGCCGGACGGCCGATAAATGGGTGTCAGATTTTTCTGGAAAAGTGCGGCTGCCCGCAACCCATCCGAGCTTCCCGGGAAATAAAATGCGACAACGCTTCGTGGCAGATTTTGCGGCTCCGGCTCTGCGCTGTGGGCGTGAAGTGCCAAATGGAGATCGTAGTGCCTGTCATCAGAGGTGCCGGCAGAGAAAACGGTACGCATATCTGCAACGTCACGTTCGAATTGGATACCCGAAGCAAGGAGCATCGGCTCCATTTCGTCGGCTAGGGAATGCATCCATTCCGTGTGTCCTTCGGAAGATCGATAGCGGGGGAAGCGTGCGTCGGACGAGGATATATAAATACTGGGCAAAGAAATCCCTCCTTTCTTCCATTCTATGCAGGGTAGGATGAAAGGGAACCCGGAAGGGAAGCGGTGTCGTTGCATTCTGCCCTTGGCTATGCTATGATATACCCATTAAATTAAGGTGAGGAAAAGAAACGATGAATTTATGCAATCAAAAAGAAATTAAGGAGCTGCTGTCACGCTATGGATTCCATTTTTCCAAAAGCATGGGGCAGAATTTCCTCATCGAAGCCTGGGTGCCGCAGGAGACAGCGGAGGCATCCGGCGCCGCATCCGGCGTGGGTGTTTTGGAAATCGGACCCGGGATCGGACCGCTGACCGAAGAATTGGCAAAGCGTGCAGAGCAAGTCGTTTCCGTGGAGCTGGATCGTGCCCTGCTGCCTGTTTTGGAAGAAACCATGGCGGCCTATCCCAATGTGGAAATCGTCCCCGGCGATATTATGAAGACCGATATTGCAGGACTTTGTGCAGAAAAGCTTGCGGGACTCTCCTTGATCGCCTGTGCAAACCTGCCCTATCAGATTACGACACCGGCGATTACCGCCCTTTTGCAGGCGGGCTGCTTTGAAGCAGTGACCGTGATGATTCAACGAGAGGTCGCCTTGCGTATTTGTGCCGCACCCGGCTCGGCAGAGTATGGCGCCTTTACCCTTCTTTGTCAGTATTATGCAGACAGTGAACTCCTATATGATGTGCCCCCGTCCTGCTTCTATCCCCAACCAAAGGTAATGTCCTCCGTCATTCGCATGAAGGTGAGAGGAAAGCCGCCTGTCGAGGTGAAGAATGAAGCGTTGTTTTTTCGAGTGGTGCGTGCAGCCTTTGCCCAACGCAGGAAAACACTCATAAACGCACTGCAGGCCGTTTTTGGGAAGGATTTTGACAAAGAAAAACTGCGGGAAATTTTAATTGCTTGCAATTTGACGGAGAATATTCGTGGAGAACGGTTGAGTTTTGCAGAGTTTGCCCAATTATCCGAAAAAATGGGGGAATTCTGAGGAAGTTTGCCCTTCTGCCTTGCATTAAAAGTTGCAAAGCTATATAATGAACGTAATAGAGTGACGGCTCTAAGGAGGGCAATTCATATGCAACTGACAAAAAATAAAATTGTGTTAGACTGGATCGATCAACAGGCGAAGCTTACCCAGCCGGATCAGATCCTTTGGATTGATGGAAGCGAAGACCAGCTGGAGACACTGCGGAAGGAAGCCTGCGCCACCGGCGAAATCTATAAGCTCAATCAGGAAAAACTTCCAGGCTGCTATTTGCATCGCTCTGACCCGAGCGACGTGGCTCGGGTGGAGAGCAGAACCTTTATTTGTTGCAAAAAGGAAGAGGATGCAGGCCCCACCAACCATTGGATGGAACCTGCCGAAATGTATGCCAAGCTGAACAAGCTCTGTGACGGTGCGATGAAGGGCAGAACGATGTATGTCATTCCATACTGCATGGGCGTGGTCGGCTCTCCCTTTGCAAAATACGGCATCGAGCTGACCGACTCCATTTATGTTGTTTTGAATATGGCAATCATGACCCGTGTCGGGGAAGCGGTTATGGACTATTTGGATGATAGCTTCATCAAGGGTCTGCACGCCAAATGCAGCCTCGATCCCGAAGAACGCTACATTGTCCAGTTCCCCGAGGACAACGCCATTGTCTCCGTAAACTCCGGCTATGGCGGAAACGTGCTGCAGGGCAAAAAGTGCTTCGCACTGCGTATCGCTTCCAATTTGGGTCGACAGGAGGGCTGGCTCGCTGAACATATGCTGATTCTTGGTGTGCAAAACCCCAAGGGTGAGGTGCGTTATATCACGGGTGCGTTCCCCTCTGCCTGCGGCAAAACCAATTTGGCGATGCTGATTCCTCCCGAGGGCTATCAGAAGAATGGCTGGAAGTGCTGGTGCGTGGGCGATGATATCGCATGGCTCCGTGTGGGTCCCGATGGTCGCCTGTGGGCAGTAAACCCCGAAAAGGGCTTCTTCGGCGTGGCACCCGGCACCAACGAAAGCTCCAACCCCAACGCACTTGCTACTACGCACCGTGGTACCATCTTTACCAACGTCGCTTTGAATTTGGATGAGGATACCGTGTGGTGGGAGAAGCTGGACAAAAATCCGCCCCACCATGCACTCGATTGGATGGGCAACCCGTGGAATCCCGATACCGCTGCCACGCCTGCTGCCCATCCCAACTCCCGCTTTACCGCACCTGCGGAAAATTGCCCCTGCATTTCTCCTGAGTTTAATAACCCCCACGGCGTGCCGATTTCTGCCGTCATTTTCGGCGGTCGCCGTGCCAAAACAGCACCCTTGGTCTACCAGTCTCGTGATTGGAAGCACGGCGTTTTCGTCGGCTCTATCATGGCGTCCGAAAAGACTGCCGCTGCCGAGGGTACGGTCGGGGAAACCCGCCGTGATCCCATGGCAATGCTGCCTTTCTGCGGCTATCATATGGCAGACTATTGGCAGCATTGGCTGGATATGGAGCAGAAGACCACGAAATTGCCCAAGATCTTCAATGTCAACTGGTTCCGCACGGATGAGAAGGGTGACTTCGTCTGGCCCGGCTTCGGAGAAAACCTCCGTGTTCTGGAGTGGATTTTAAAGCGCTGCTTCGATGAAGTGGATGCCCGTGAAACTGAGATTGGCTATCTGCCCGAGATCAAGGACATCAATCTGGAAGGCACCACTATTTCCGAGGAGACCTTGGCCGGCTTGCTGAATGTCGATCGGAGTCTCTGGAAGGATGAGGTTTCCGGTATCCGTACCTTCTATGCACAGTTCGGGGACAAGCTACCCGAGGCGCTGAAGAAGGAGCTGGATGCTCTGGATGCTCGTTTGAAGGCATAAACTTAAAATGATCTTTTTTAGGAAGCGTTGCAGAAGCTGCTGCAACGCTTCCTTTTTGTAAAAGTATAAGCTGAAATCTCCGCCTTGCCTATTGTTCCTTTTTTTGGTACAATATATGGATATGTGGTGCCGATTGGATGCAATGGGTGCCCCTCAAAAAAAGGAGGAAACCATGCGGATTCTTGGTATTGACCCGGGCTATGCCATTGTAGGCTTCGGGATTTTAGAAGTAGAACGTGGACAGAGCCGCATGGTGCGCTGCGGTGCAATCAACACCCAGGCAGGGGTTCCCATGCCGCAGAGACTCCTCCAAATCCAAGAGGATATGGAGGAACTGATCCACACCTTTTCCCCCGATGTCATGGCGATCGAAGAATTGTTTTTCAATACCAATGTCACCACAGGCATCGCCGTGGCACAGGCCAGAGGGGTCATTGTGGTAACGGCGACCAAGCTGGGTGTTCCTGTCTTTGAATATACCCCCTCACAGGTCAAGCAGGCTGTTGTGGGCTATGGAAAAGCAGAAAAGCGGCAGGTTATGGAAATGACCCGCTGTATTCTGAAGCTCGCCGCCGTGCCAAAGCCGGACGATGCGGCGGATGCGGTCGCCATTGCACTCTGCCACGCCCGTTCGTGTACCTCTCGTTTATACAGACTGTAGCGGAAAGGAGCAGCTATGTTTTATTATTTAAAGGGGATGGTCAGCCACCTTGCCCCGAACCTAGCCGTCATCGATTGCGGTGGCGTAGGCTATGCCTGCCGTACAACCTCCTATACGCTCTCTGCCCTGCACATGGGAGAAACGGCAAAGCTTTATACCTATCTCAATGTGCGAGAGGATGCCATGGAGCTGTATGGCTTTTCCTCTGAGGAGGAAAAAAACTCCTTCCAAATGCTCATCGGTGTATCCGGCGTCGGGCCAAAGGCGGCGCTTTCTATTTTGTCCGCCACTACACCCGAGGGCTTGGCAACCGCAATCATCACCGAAAATGAAAAAGCGCTGACCGTCGCACCGGGTATCGGCAAAAAAATTGCACAGCGTATTATTTTAGAATGGAAAGACAAGCTTTCTAAGGGACAGCTCTCCGATGGAGCGGGTGGCTTCGGCGGTGTGGGGATGACTGTGATTCCGCAGGATAAGCTCTCTGAAGCCTCGGCGGCTTTGGCGGTTCTGGGCTATAACCCCGCTGAGATCACCCTTGCCCTCAAAGGCATTGACTTGGAGGGTCTCTCCTTGGAGGAGGTTGTCCGTCACGCCTTGCGTAAAATGGTAAAGTAAAGGGGGCATCAGAATGAGTATTGATTTTTCCCAAGAGGAAACGCAGACACCCCTCACCAGCACAACCCTATTGCATGAGGATGAAGGGGAAGTCTCGCTGCGCCCCAAGGCACTTGCGGATTATATCGGGCAGGAAAAGGCGAAGGAAAACCTTTCGATTTTTATTGATGCGGCAAAAATGCGGAACGAACCGCTCGACCATGTTCTGCTGCATGGTCCACCCGGCTTGGGAAAAACCACCCTTTCGGGTATCATCGCCAATGAGATGGGCGTGAACCTTCGGATTACCTCCGGCCCTGCCATCGAAAAACCCGGCGACCTTGCTGCACTCCTGACCAACCTCAATGAAAATGATATTCTGTTTGTGGACGAAATCCATCGGCTCAATCGTTCGGTGGAAGAAATCCTCTATCCTGCAATGGAGGATTATGCCATTGATATCATCATCGGCAAGGGGCCTTCTGCCAATTCCATCCGTTTGGACCTCCCACGCTTTACACTCATCGGCGCCACCACACGAGCAGGGCAGCTCTCTGCACCCCTGCGGGATCGCTTTGGTGTCATGCTCCGCTTGGAGCTATATAGCCCCGAGGAGCTGAGCCGTATTGTGACTCGCAGTGCCGGTATTTTAACTGTCCCGATCGAGGCGGAGGGTGCCATGGAAATTGCCCGCCGTGCACGGGGAACGCCACGCATTGCAAACCGCCTGCTCCGTCGGGTACGGGACTTTGCACAGGTGCGAGCGGGCGGCGTGATTACCCGCTCCGTGGCGGACAAAGCCCTCACAGCCCTAGAGGTGGATCACTTGGGGCTGGATGCCGTTGACCGCCGAATGCTGCAAAGCATCATCGCCCACTATGGCGGTGGGCCTGTGGGCTTGGAGACCTTGGCAGCTACGGTAGGGGAGGAAGCGGTGACCTTGGAGGATGTCTATGAGCCATATTTGATGCAAATGGGTTTTTTGACACGCACACCCCGTGGCCGCTGTGTGACCCGTCTTGCTTACGAACATTTGGGGCTTCCTTTTGTGGGACAAGAACAATTGCACCTTTGAGCAAGGGCGAAAAAAACACTATGGTTACGGAAAAATGAAAATAGTATACAAAAATGCCGCAACTTTCTTGAGGTTTCTTATAAAGTTGATAAATTGCTTGACTTCCTTACAGAACTACACTATAATAAATTCAAATGAAGTATGACGATAGACGATTTTAACAAAAGCGATATGACAGATGAAATGCTATGCACGCAGGTCGCCTCTGGCGATCGAGCAGCGGAGGAAACCTTGGTTCTGCGGTATTCTCGTCTTGTTCGGCGCTGCGCCCGCCCCTTCTTTCTTGTGGGAGGGGACGGCGAGGATCTGATTCAAGAAGGGATGTTGGGGCTTATTTCGGCCATCCGGACATTTGACCCGGAACGAGAGGCGACGTTTCACACCTTTGCTAAGCTGTGCATTCGCCGTCGTATCGTTTCAGCGGTCAAATCTGCCGCCTGTGGGAAGCACGTCCCACTCAATCATTGCGTTTCTCTCGATCCATCCCTCTTTTTGGCTGACCGGGACCTTGCTCCCTTTGGCACGGTATACCATAGACAGGGAAATCCGGAGGATGTATTCATAAACGAGGAAAGCTTGGATGACCTCAGAGCCGCCATTCAAAAGCGTTTGACGGGCTTGGAGGAACAGGTTCTCGTGCGATACCTTGACGGATTCTCCTACTCCGAAATTGCCGAAGAGGTACAACGGTCCACAAAATCCGTGGACAATGCCGTGCAACGCATCCGACGAAAGGTTGCACAGTATCTATCCCATAGCGAGTCCAGCGAAAGCTGATCGTATATTTTAAGAAGCCCAACATAACCTGGGTTACAAAGTCAAAGAGAGGGTTAAAGTCATGTACGAAGATAAAACTTTAGTATGTAAGGAATGCGGCAATGAGTTCGTGTTCACCGCCGGTGAGCAGGAGTTCTACGCAGAGAGAGGATTCCAGAACGAGCCTCAGCGTTGTAAGGTTTGCCGTGATGCCCGTAAGGCCGCTTCCCGTGGTCCCCGTGAGTACTTCACCGCTACCTGCGCTTCCTGCGGCGGCGAGGCAAAGGTTCCCTTCGAGCCTAAGTCCGACCGTCCCGTTTATTGCAGCGAGTGCTTTGCACGCATGAGAGAAGCTTGAGTCGTTTAATCAACTAACGTGAAAGTGGTGCCGGATTTTTTCGGCACCACTTTTTTGACAGGATACCCTTCAAGATTTCGCCTTCATAGGATGGCCTGTGGGTGGTTTTGATTATAAAGCGTGGAGAAAAGTAAGCAAAATGACGAAAATAGCACTTGAATCCACCAAAATTGGGAAAAAACTTGCAAAAAATGAAAAAAAGGGGTATACTACCTTTGTAGTATGAATACCCAATCAAATACTGCGTGTGTTTGATTGGGATGCCGGCACAGAAACGTTTGCCGGACTTTCACATTTATGAGGAGACGTGTAAAAGAATCCCTGCTTTTATGGATCGATGCGTTCAGCCGGCAGTTTTTCTGCCCGACTGTGGTGAAAATCTCACGCTGCAACAGAAGCTTTGAGATTGTTTGCCTGCCGGATGAAGCCTTAGTACGGCGATTTGTATCCGTTCATGAAATCAGCGATTCCGAAACGAAAAGTATATATTGAGATAAGCTATGATCGGCGTGTCTGTTGTGGCGATGTCTTTGCTTATCCCGATGCGAGTGCTCAGGAGGTGGGTAGATGTTCCGAATTGGAGACAAAATCGTTCATCCCATGCATGGTGCCGGAATTGTGGATGAAATCATTCAGCGGAAGGTGGATGGCATTGTCCGAGACTATTATAGCCTCAAGCTTCCGATTGGCGGAATGCTTGTGATGATTCCAACTGACCACTGCGAGGAAATTGGAGTCAGAGCCATTCTTACCCCCGCAGAGATCGAGCGAGTATTGGGGCAAATTTCCGACGTGCAGGTGAAAATGGAAGCGAACTGGAGCCATCGCTATCGTGAAAATATGCTCCGCCTGAAAAGCGGCAGCTTGCTGGAGGTCGCAAAGGTGGTGAAGGGACTGGTCTTGCGTGAGTCCGTGCGTGGACTTTCCACCGGAGAACGGAAAATGCTCCATTCCGCCAAGCAAATCTTGGTCTCCGAAATCGGTCTGGCGCAAAGCATCAGCTACCAAGAGGCCGAATCTCGCATGGACAGAGCGTTGGAATCATAAGAATAACAGAAGAGGCTGCGTGGCTTCCCTTGCCGAAAACAGAAGGAAATGTTTGGTGTGGGGAGAGCTTCGGCAGCCTTCTTTTTTGGGGAACCTCTAAAAACTGCACGCACGCCATTCTGGCGCATCTTTTTCCACCAGCCTGTCACACGTTCAGTTATTAGAGATTCCCTTGAGACATATTGACAAACCAAGGAAGGGAGTCATATTGTGGGACTACTTAAAAAAATCTTTGGAAATAAAAAAACGGAGCCAGCTTTTTTTTGTGTAGCAGTGGTGGTGGCAGCCGGAACGGCCTCCCGTATGAATGGGATTGATAAAATCCTGTGCGACTTAGGGAATGAGCCGATTTTATTAAACGCTTTGCGTCCTTTTGAAGAATGCAAATTGGTGAAGGAAATTGTCGTGGTCACCCGTGAGGATTTGATGGTGGATATCGGTGCGATGTGCAGTGCACACGAGCTGAGCAAGGTATGCCGTGTGATTAAGGGCGGTGCGAGCCGTGTGGAATCTGTTTTGGCGGGCGTGCGTGAGGTCAATCCAAAGGCGACACATATCGCCATTCACGACGGTGCTCGTCCCTTTGTTACCGTGGAGGTGATTGAGGAAGCGATTGAAAAGGCTTGTGAATGCAGTGCGGCGGCTCCCGCAATTCCCGTGAAGGATACCATAAAGCGAGCGGCGGATGGCGTTGTTTTGGAAACACCAGACCGAGGGACGCTGTTTGCCGTCCAAACCCCACAGGTCTTTGCTTCTGAACTCATTCGGGCGGCTCTGACAAAGGCCTTGGAGGATGGGGTACCGCTCACAGATGACTGCTCCGCTGTGGAACGCTTGGGGTTTCCTGTACATTTGACCCACGGGAGCGAGGAAAATATCAAAATTACAACACCGCCGGATTTGCTTCACGGAGAAGCGATTTTGGCAGAGAGGAGCGGCTTATGAGAATCGGACACGGCTATGACGTGCACCGTTTGGTGGTGGGGCGAAAGCTCATCGTAGGCGGCGTGGAAATTCCGCACACGATGGGGCTTTTGGGGCATTCGGATGCCGACGTTTTGACCCATGCACTGATGGATGCGTTGCTTGGGTCCGTGGCATTGGGCGATATCGGACAGCATTTTTCGGACAAGGATGACGCCTATGCGGGAATTTCCAGTATGCTGCTCTTGGGTAGGGTGATGGATTTGCTGCACCAAGCGGGCTATCGGGTAGAAAACGCAGACCTGACCATTTTGGCACAAAAACCAAAGATGAAGGACTATATTCCACAAATGCGACAAAATCTATCCCGTGCGATGGGCATTTCTCTGGGTGCAGTGAGCGTCAAGGCAACCACAGAGGAGGGCTTAGGCTTTACCGGCAGAGAGCAGGGCATAGCGGCACACGCTGTCGTGCTGGTTGAATTGCTTTCCAAGTGAACTTCTGAAAAGAGAGAAACACAATACCTTCTTCCGTGCATACAATGTGTATGGGAGGAGGTATTTGCCATTTTAAGCCGTAATTTGAAATGGAGAGTTTTATGATTTATCTCATTATGTGTCGATCTCTGACTTATGCACAGCGTGTGTCCAATGCCTTGGGGCGTGCTGGGATTCCTGCTCGAGTGCTGCGCTCTCCGGCAGAGATTTCTCCCAACGGGTGTGGCTATTGCGTGCGAATTGCCGCTCGGAATTTGTCTCGTGCTCTGATGCTGTTAAGCCAAATGCATTTACCTCATATGGGGATTTATGTGGAACGGGAATCCGGCTATGGGGAGGTGGCGTTTTGATCTATTTTGACAATGCTGCCACTACGCTACAAAAACCAAAGAAGGTGCACGAGGCGGTGCTGACCGCCATGAAAACGATGGCAAGTCCGGGTCGGGGGACCCATCCGCCGGCAGAGTGCGCCTCTGAGGTGCTGCTGGCGTGCCGTTTGGAGGCGAGTGAGCTTTTCCAGGTGGGAGAGCCGGAACGGGTGGTTTTGACCTTCAATGCCACCCACGCCTTAAATATTGCGATCAAATCTCTGGTGAAGCCGGAAAGCACCGTGCTGCTGTCCGGGCTGGAGCACAATGCCGTAACACGCCCTCTGGCGACGATTCCCGGGGTGAAGGCAGAGGTGGTTTCTGCCCCCCTTTTTCGTCCCGATTTATTTCTGGAGAGCTTGGAGGAAAAGCTTTCCGATGATATAGATGTGATGATTTGTACCCATGTCTCCAATGTGTTTGGGTATATTTTGCCTATGGGGGAAATTGCTTCCTTATGCCGCAGGCGAGGGGTGCCCCTGCTTGTGGATGCCTCTCAAAGCGCCGGGGTATTGCCTGTTTGCTTGGAGGCTTGGGGGGCAGAGTTTATTGCAATGCCCGGGCATAAGGGACTATATGGCCCGCAGGGTACGGGGCTGCTTCTGTGCAAGGAAACGGGCACACCGATTTTAGAAGGGGGAACGGGAAGTCTTTCTTTGTTATCGGAAATGCCGGATTTCCTGCCAGACCGCTTGGAGGCAGGTACGCACAATATTCCTGGTGTTGCCGGACTTTTGGAGGGAATGCGTTTCATCTCAAGGCGAAAAGAAGCACGTCTGCTCCGTCACGAGGTTCTTTTGAAGGAGCGCATAGCCGCTGAGCTTTCGCATTTGCCGGACGTGGAGATTTTTGAGGGCGAAAGAGGAACCCAAAGCGGCGTCCTTTCTTTCCGCCTGAGAAATAAGGACGTAGGAAGCGTGGCAGATTATTTGGGTGTACACGGTGTCGCTGTCCGTGCAGGACTGCATTGTGCGCCGATGGCACACAAAGCGGTAGGTACAGAGAAAACCGGTACCGTAAGAATGAGCTTTTCAGCGTTTAACACTGTGAAAGAGGCAGAACGCTTCTTGCACCTGATGCGGCGGTTGGTTTAGGGTAGCATCGTCCCTCTGCCAACCAAACTCTGAAACGGCACACACCCGGTCGGAAAAGGGGATTGTCCGTTTCCGACCGGGTGTGCCCCACGGCTATTTGAATGGGATAGGCATGGACAAGCCTATGGACGTCCCGTCGAAGGTGTGCGCTTTTCTGCACAGAAAGAGAGGAAATTCGTGCGTGGACGGGGGTTGTAAAAGGAGCACAAATAAAGTATAATGTTTTAGATTGTAAAATGCCCCGTATGTCGATTGCCTCTGTTCAGGGGAACGACTTTATCGATACGATATGCGGCGTTTCCTTTCGTTTTTCTATCTTGTGTGCGGGTCACTGCCCTGTTGCCAGTGGAAAAACAAAACGAACGGCAGGATTCAAACCTAGACAGGAGGCGGTGCGGATGCCATCTATTTTTCAGCATTTTATTTCGGTCGTCGAATACTTTCGGCTTCTTACCGTTTCCGACCTGATCGATATCGCCATTCTTTCCTATATCGTCTACCGATGCATTAAGGTGCTGCAAAGAACCACTGCGTCAAGGGTGGCCAAGGCGCTTTTGTTCATTGTCGTGGCCATGTGGATTTCCTATCAGTTTAATCTCAATGCCATTAATTTTATCCTAAGTAAAGCGGTGGAATTGGGACTTTTTGCTCTGGTCGTCATTTTTCAGCCGGAAATCCGACGGTTCTTGGAGCAGATCGGAAGCAATGGAATGTTCAGCTGGTTTCGTACCGAGGCTCCCGTGAGTGATCTGGAAAATACCATCAACGAAACCGTGGAGGCCTGCGGTGAAATGTCTAAAAATCGAGTGGGTGCGCTGATGGTTTTCGAACGAAAAACAGACCTTAGTAATATTATTTCATCGGGAACGATGTTCCAATCCTCTGTGAGCAGTGAGCTGCTCAAAAACTTGTTTTATCCCAAGGCTCCGTTACATGACGGCGCCGTGGTACTCCGACAAGGGAAAATCATAGCCGCTGCCTGTATGCTTCCCATGTCTGAAAGCATGAATCTAAGCAAGGATTTGGGGATGCGCCACCGTGCCGGCTTGGGTATGAGTGAACGCTCAGATGCCGTTGTGGTGATTGTCTCCGAAGAAACCGGCGCCATTTCCGTGGTGCTCCACGGCAATCTAAGGCGACATCTCTCTCCTGAAACGCTGGGGCGTATTCTGAAAAATGAGCTTCTCGTGCAGGAGGATCGGGTTCCTGATAAAATCCGAAGAAGAACCATGTGGTTCCGGCAGGGGAGGTCGCAGGACGATGAAAACAATTGAAAAAAATAGACGACTCCTGAATATCGTTTTGGCGATTGTCATTGCCCTTGGTCTTTGGCTCTATGTGGTGAATGTGGAAAATCCGGTTGGCAGCGGCTATTTAAATGATCTGCCCGTTCAAGTTTTGGGTGCAACCTCTTTGAAAAGTAATGACCTGATGGTTACCAAGCTGAGCAAAACCCAAATGAATTTAAAGGTGACCGGAAAACGAAAAACACTCATGAAATTGAGCCAAAGCAATGTGATTTTGACGGTGGATGTGACAGATATTACTGAGGCAGGGGAGTGGCCCCTGACCTGCCACATTGTCTATCCAAGCAATGTGAGTACGGACGGGGTTAGTATTCCTTCTCTGGATGACCTGAAAATAACCGTCACGGTTGAAAATCGGGAATCCAAGGAGATTCCGGTGCGGGGAGAATTCATCGGCACGGAAGAGGAAAACTGCTTGGCAGGTGAGGTGAAAACCAACCCCGATACCTTGAAAATCCATGGGCCGTCACGAGAGCTTTCGGAAATTTCTTATGCTTTGGCTCAGGTTGGCGGTGAAAAAATAAGCGATACCTTGGTGGAAACGGTGAATGTTGTGCTCATGGGTGCGGATCATATCCCCGCAAACGTAGAGCATGTGGAAGGCGGTGCCGTCAGAGTTGAGGCAACGGTTCCCGTGCGGAAGGTCGCCGCCGTTCCGCTTGCGGTTTCCGTCGCCAACGGCGATATCACCACGACTGAGGATGTACAGATTCAAATTAAACCTGCGGCCATTACGTTGGCGGCCGACGAGGGAGAGGGGACGTTGCCATCCTCCATCTCACTGGGAGAAATCGACCTCAATGAGGTCATAGGTCCCACAACCTATACGCTGCCCATCACACTGCCCAATGGTGTGGTTGGCTGGAATGTACCGAAATTTGCCTCCGTCGCCATTTCCTTCCCTGCATTGGCCACCCGACAGATTGCCGTGGAGGACGTCACCTTTGAAAATATACCCAAAGGCGTAGATGTCACACGCATGAGCCAAAAGCTATACGTTTGGGTGCGAGGGACGGCGGAAGCCGTAGATGCTGTCACAGCACAGAGAATTACCGTTCAGGTTGATTTATCCAAAGCAAAGCCGAAGGATGGCGTCCAACGCTTCCCCGCAAAGCTGAAGCTGGAAGGCGCGAGTGCAGAAACTGCGGAAATTCTCGGTAATCGCTATAGCGTTGCTTTGCAGCTTGCAGAGAAGGAATAAACAAGACGGTGCCGGATTTTCCTGAATGGATAGGAGCTTTTTATGGAACAAATAGCAATTGTAAAATCCCTGCTTGCACATGGCATGGCAGAGATTTCGGTCGAGCGTGAAACAGCCTGCGGCGCAGCGCATAGCTGCTCGGAATGTGCCGGCTGTGAAAAAATGATGACGAGAACCAATACTGTGGTGAAGGCCTATAACGACGTCAATGCCTCTGCAGGCGATATCGTTAAGGTGCGGAGCGAAAATGCTGCGTTTTTCAAAACAGCGGCCATTGTCTATATTTTACCGCTGATCTTGGCGCTGGTGACCTATGGTATCGGCGCCGCCTTGGGGGTTGTCGGTGAGGGCGCTTTAATTCTTTGTGCCGCTCTTGGCTTTGCCATCGGGATTCTCATTGCGGTGGCGTGGGATCGCTATATGAAAAAGATCAATGGACTGCGCTTTCATATCGTGGAGATTAAAAAATCGTGTTCGGGTATGTAAGAGCCATTCCTTCCCTTCTTTCTGCGGAGGATGCCAAGCGGTATGAGGGTGTATACTGCGGCCTGTGCCGCACGCTTGGCGAACGCTACGGGTGGACGGCACGCTGCATTCTCAACTACGATTTTGTGTTTCTTGCCATACTTCTGGCAGAGCCGGAAACGACGGGATGCTTTAAGGCCTGCGCCTGTCCCATCCATCCTTGGAAGAAAAAAGCGTGCTGGCTCAAAAATCCGGTGTTGGAGACAGCGGCGGATAAGAGTCTCATTCTTACCTGGTGGAAATTGCAGGATGCCGTACAGGATGGCAATGCATGGGAGCGCACCAAGGCTAAGGCGGCGATGCTGCCGCTGAAGCGGCATTATCGGAAAGCAGCCGGCTTGTGCCCTTCCTTTGATGCAACGGTCCAGACCTGCTTGGCTCAGCTGCACGAAATGGAACGGGAGTGGCTCCCGTCCTTGGATCGTCCTGCGGATACCTTTGCAAGAATTTTGCAGGCGGCTGCCACAGAGACACAGCCGCCTGCTCGTCAAAGCGGCATCGGACAAATGCTCTACCATGTGGGGCGATGGATTTATTTGATCGATGCATGGGATGATCTGGAGGAGGATCGGAAAAAAGGAAGCTATAACCCCTTACTCGCTCGCTTTGGAAGCGAGGTAGAGGAAAATCGAGCCATGCTGCGTGAAACCATGCATACCTCTCTCGGCTTGGTGGATACTGCGTTTTCACTCTTGGACTGGGGAGAATGGGAGCCGCTTCTGGGTCATATTCTTGCACTGGGCTTGCCTGCTGTGGAAGAGTCCGTTTTTACGGGACAGTGGAAAAAAACAAAGCAAAGAGAGAAACAACAAAGACAGGAGCAGATGTAAGGGCAGAGTGGTCAAACGTCTCTTGCGTCTGAATCCATTCAATAGAAGTGCCGATTTCCCGCCGTTTTTATGGCGAAGGAGATCGATGTGCAGGATGACCGACCTCTTTTCATGGTCTTTTGTGCATACAGCGAAGCGAAAGGAAAGGTTACACATATGAAAGATCCCTACTCCATTTTGGGTGTCAATGCATCTGCCAGTGACGAGGAGATAAAGAAGGCATATCGGGAGCTGGTGAAAAAATACCACCCGGATCACTATGTCAATAACCCTTTGGCAGATTTGGCAGAAGCAAAAATGAAGGAGGTCAACGAGGCCTATGACGCTGTATTAAAGATGCGCACACAGGGCGGCTACCAGCAAGCCGGCGGTGGCTATCAGAAGTCCTCCAACAATTATAGTGCCAATCAGAGTGGGGGCGGCTACAGTGACCCAATGATGGTACAGGCACGTCGGCTCATCAGCCAGAATAATCTGGGTGAGGCAGAGCGCTTGCTCCGTTCCTCTCGTACCAATTCTGCCGAATGGTATTATTTGATGGGAAGCCTTGCCTATCGCCGTGGCTGGCTGGATGAGGCTCGACAGAATTTTTGGACAGCCTGTAGCATGGACCCGACAAACATGGAATACCGGCAGGCGATGAACAGCATGGGAATGCAGGCCAACCGTGGCGCATATGGCGGAAATGATGACCTGAGCAACCTTTGCACCACCCTGTGCTGCTTAAACTGTCTTTGCAACTCCTGCAACTGATCGCTGTTTTTTCGGCGTGCATCGCTTTGAAGTATAGGCCAGAAGGGAATGCGGGACAAACGTTGCCGTGCTCCCGTGAGAAAAAATGAGGTGTTTCTCTTGATACGAAGTATGACGGGCTATGGGCGTGGGGAAGCCGTTCTTCACGACCGTACCATTACAGTAGAGCTGCGCTCTGTCAATAACCGTTATTTGGATTGCTCCGTGAAAATTCCGAGACTCTATGTCTTTGCAGAGGAAGGCATCAAAAGCATGGTTCAGAAAAATGTGAACCGTGGTAAGCTGGATGTCTTTGTAACCATCGACAGCACAGCGGCAGATCAGGTGGATGTGACGCTCAATCGCCCTGTCGCCGATGGCTACTATCGGGCGCTCACGGAGATGTGTGCCCTTTATAGCCTGCGGGACGATATTTCCGTTTCGTTGCTCTCTCGTTTTCCGGATGTCTTTCTAGTGGAGAAGGCGCAGGGAGACTTGGACGTGATTGCTGAGGATATTCAAACGGTTCTTGCCATAGCACTCGAGGACTTCAATGCCATGCGAGAGCAGGAGGGTGGTCGCTTGGCGCAGGATATTCTCTTAAAGGCAGAAAGCATCACCAAGCTTCTGGCAGAAGCCGAGCTTCGTTCGCCCGCAACCGTGGCAGAATATCGAGAAAAGCTCTGCCAGAAGATGGCGGAAATTTTAGACAATACCCAGATCGATGAGGCTCGTATTCTGACCGAGGCGGCGATTTTTGCCGACAAGGTATCCGTGGATGAGGAAACCGTTCGTCTACATAGCCACCTGACCCAGCTTCAGGAAATGCTCGCAAGGGGTGGCGCCGTCGGGCGAAAATTAGATTTTCTTGTGCAGGAATTCAATCGAGAGGCAAACACCATCGGCTCTAAGTGCAGCGATGTGGAAATGTCCAAGCTCGTGGTGGAAATGAAGGGCGAGATTGAAAAAATCAGAGAGCAAATTCAAAATATAGAATAAGAATAGAGTACCGGATATTTGGACGTAGAGAACCCGACCTAAGGCGTGTGCCTTTGTCGGTGCGCTCTGTTTGACAGCATGGAAGTAGGGGGGCGGATTTTGAAACTCATTAACATTGGCTTTGGAAATATGCTGTCCTCAGCACGGTTGGTTGCGGTGGTCAGTCCCGAGTCGGCACCCATCAAACGTATGGTGCAGGAGGCACGGGAACGGGGGGCTGTGGTGGATGCGACCTATGGTCGTCGTACACGGGCGGTGCTTATCACAGACAGCGACCATATTGTCCTTTCCGCTCTGCTTCCCGAAACGGTGGCAGGACGGTTGAATGGACGAGAAGAGATGGCAGAGGAGGAAAAAGAGGAATGAAAAAAGGAACGCTCATTGTGCTTTCCGGATTTTCGGGCGTCGGGAAGGGCACTGTGATTGCACAGGTTCGGGCACGCAGACCGGATATCTATTACTCTATATCCTTTACCACCCGTGCCCCCCGTGAGGGGGAGCAGGACGGCGTGAATTACTACTATATCAGCCGAGATGCGTTTCAAGCACGCATCGAACGGGGAGAATTTTTGGAATATGCCGAATATGTGGGGAATTATTATGGAACCTCTATGCAGATCATTCGGGACAAATTAAACCAAGGCTTGGATGTTTTGCTGGAAATCGAAGTGCAGGGGGCGGCGACGGTGCGTGAAAAAATGCCTGAGTCCGTTTCTCTCTTTATCGCACCCCCCTCGTTTGAGGAGCTCTCTCGCCGTCTGCGGCAACGTGGGACAGATTCCGAAGAAAAAATCCAGAAACGATTGGAAATGGCACGTCGAGAGGTCAAAGAAGTGGAAAAGTATGACTATATTGTCATCAATGATACCGTGGAGCAGGCAGCAACTGAGGTCATCGCTATTTTGACCGCTGAGGATTGCCGCAAAGAAAAACGTCTCCACCTAGTTGAAGGAGTGTAATGTGTTATGATGCTATATCCCGCAATGAATAAACTGTTAGAACAAATCCCCAGCCGCTATAAATTGGTGAATGTGGTGGCGGCTCGTGCTCGTCACATCGCTACGGAGGCAGAAGCCGAAAAGATTATGCTGGAGGATAAACCCGTCAGTATGGCCATCCGTGAGGTGGCGGCGGGTAAGCTCTCCGACGAATACTGGGAAAATTATTACAAAAAGAATGCAGACGCACCGGTCGAGGAAGCCTTGCAGCCTGAGGAAGCACTGTGTATCGAGGATGCGGCAGATGTTGAGGCTGCGGCAGACGGTGAGGATTTGGAGCTTGCCGATGCGCTGGAGGAAACCGACGAGCCAGAGGCGCTTGACGAGGATTAAGCAAAAAAGGGGGCGGAGCAGCGGTGCTATATATCGCAAGGGTTGCCGTTGCTGCTGCAACCTATTCCATCGACTTGCCCTATTCCTATCGGGTTCCCGAGGAGCTGCGTGCGTGTGTGCAGCCGGGTATGCGTGTGCTGGTGCCATTCGGCCAAGGCAATCGCACCAGCGAAGGGCTTGTACTGTCCTTGGAGGAAGGCGAGCCTGCGCAAAAGCTCAAACCCATTCAAACACTTTTGGATGAAGTCCCTGTCCTGAATCGGGAGGGTATTCAACTGGCACTCTGGATGCGAGAGCGTTTTTTTTGCACCGTCTATGCGGGCGCTATGACCATGCTGCCCACAGGGCTATGGTATGTGCTGAAGGAGAGCTACGTTCTTGCCCCCGGGCTTCATCGAGAGGTGTTGGAACAGGAATTGGATACACCCAAGGTCAGAAAAATTCTCGATCTGATCTATGCCTTGGGTGGTCGGGCAGACTTAGAGCAAATCAAAAATCTGCCGGATATCAAGAATCCAAAGCAAACCCTACGGGTTCTGGTGAAGGCAAAAGTCTTGCTTCGCGAGACAACCGCACGGCGGAATATCGGCGATAAAAAGGAAAAGCTCGCTGTGCTGGCGATGCCGCCGCAGGAGGCCATGGCTTTGGTTACACCAAGAAAGCAAACGTCCTCCGTTCGCTATGCAGTGACGGAGCTGCTGTGTGCCTTGGGCAGTGCCGATTTGAAGGAGCTACGCTATTTTACCGGCGCATCGCTCTCCGTGATAAAGGGGCTGGAAAAAAGCGGGATTCTTACCCTGCAGGAGCGAGAAACCTTCCGCTATACCCTGCCCGTTATGGGGGAGCCGCAGCCGCTTTTCCCGTTGAATGAAGAACAGGAAGCCGCAAGGCTGGGACTTTCTGCCCTGCGGCAAAGGGGAGAGCCACAGGCGGCGCTGCTTTATGGCGTGACCGGCAGCGGGAAAACACAGGTTTATCTTCACCTCATTCAAGAGGTCTTAGACGAGGGGAAGGGTGCCATTGTCATGGTGCCCGAAATTGCCCTTACCCCCAACCTCATTCGGATTTTTAGTGCCCATTTTGGACAGAAGGTAGCCGTGCTTCACAGCTATCTTTCCACGGGAGAACGGTACGATGAGTGGAAACGTATTCGAGCGGGGCAGGCACCTGTCGTGATTGGCACCCGTTCGGCGGTCTTTGCGCCCCTGCAAAGCATCGGTTTGATCGTTTTGGATGAGGAGCAGGAGGGGAGCTATCAATCCGAGAGTATGGTGAGATACCACGCACGAGAGGTGGCAAAGTTCCGTTGTATGCACCACAAGGGACTGCTGCTCCTTGGCTCTGCTACACCGGCAGTGGAAAGCCGCTATGCTGCAGAAATCGGACAGTACCACTTATTTACGCTCAGAAAACGCTACAATGCCCATCCGCTCCCACAGGTTTATCTGGCCGATATGAAGGAACAGCTTCGCTGCGGCAATGCGACGGGTCTTTCTCAGACCCTTCGTACCCAGCTGGAGAAAAATCTCGCACGGGGTGAGCAAACCATTTTGTTTCTCAACCGTCGGGGCAATAGCCGCATGGCAATTTGCAGTGAATGCGGAGAGGTGCCTGCCTGCCCACGCTGTTCGGTACATCTTACTTATCACAGTGCAAACGGTCGGTTGATGTGTCACTATTGCGGACATTCGGAGCCGCTCCCCGCCGTGTGTCCCAAGTGCTATGGAAGGCTTCGCTTTGTTGGCTTGGGGACGCAAAAGCTCCAAGAGGAATTGCAGACCCTTTATCCCGAGGTAGAGGTCATGCGGATGGATACGGATACCATTTCTGCCTCACAATCGCATGAGGTTATGCTGGAACGCTTTCGAAAGAAACGGATTCCCATCCTTCTTGGCACACAAATGGTGGCAAAGGGTCTCGACTTTGAAAACGTCACCTTGGTCGGTGTCATTGATGCGGATTTATCACTCTATGCGGACAGCTACCGTGCCGTGGAGCGCACCTTTTCTCTGCTGACCCAAGTGGTGGGCAGAGCGGGGCGAGGTGAAAAACCAGGGCGAGCAGTCATTCAGACCTGGACACCCGATCATGATATCATCCACTTGGCAGCCGAGCAGGCGTATGACGCCTTTTACGAAACGGAACGTGACCTGAGAAAGGCGCTGCGCTTTCCGCCCTTTGTGGATTTGCTTCGTCTGACCGTATCCGGCACGGAGGAAAGTCAGGTTTTGCGGGTTTGTGCTGTGCTTCGGCGCAGCTTGGAGCCTTGGACGATTGCCCAACGCAGGGCAGGGCTGGAGACTGAGATATTAGGGCCTGCCCCCGCCGGAATTTTAAAAATCAACAACCGCTACCGCTATCGCATTTTGCTCAAATGTCAGAACCAAAAGGAAACCAGAGCCATGCTGGCAGAGCTGATTCGAACGGCACAAAAGGATCAAATAAACAAAGGGATTTCGATCCTTGTGGACGTAAATCCCATGGACTAAATAAATAGACAGACAGCCATACAGGAAGGAAGTACAAAGATGATTAAGAAAATTTTGCAACGAGAGGATCCCGCTCTCCATAAAGTATGCCATCCCATCACCAATTTCGATGCAAAGCTTCGTGCGTTGCTAGACGATTTGAAGGAAACCTTGGCAGATTCCGGCGGCTTGGGCTTAGCAGCACCCCAAATCGGTATTTTGCGCCGTGTGTGTGTCGTGCTGGATGAAAACGAGCAGGTGTTGGAGCTGGTCAACCCCGAGGTAATTGCCACAGAGGGCGAGCAGGAAGGCTTGGAGGGCTGCTTGAGCCTTTCTGGAATGTATGGCTTCGTGACACGCCCCATGAAGGTCAAAATTCGCGCACAGAACCGAAACGGCGAGGTCGTGGAGTATGAGAGAGAGGGCATTACGGCTCGCTGCTTTGTCCACGAAATCGATCATCTGGATGGTCATATGTATGATGAGCTGGCAGGTCAGCTCATCACCGAGGAGGAAGTGGAAAAGCTGCTTGAGGAAGGCAAGGCGTAACGAATGAAAATCCTCTTTATGGGAACCCCAGACTTCGCCGTCCCCTCCTTGGAAGCGCTCATCCAAGCGGGACATGAGCTCGTAGGGGCATTTACCCAGCCCGATAAACCCAAAAATCGTGGCATGAAGCTACAGGCACCCCCTGTGAAGCTCTGTGCCCAGCAGCATGATATTCCCGTCTTTCAGCCCACCAAGCTGAAGGATGGGACAGCCTTGGCGCAAATCGAAGCCCTGAAGCCCGACCTCATTGTTGTTGCCGCATACGGACGGATTTTACCGCAGGAAATTTTGGACTACCCCGCCTTTGGCTGCGTGAATGTCCATTCCTCCCTTCTGCCGTCCTATCGGGGCGCAGCGCCCATTCACTGGGCCATTTTAAACGGCGATGCGGAAACCGGCGTCACCATTATGCATATGGCACTTGCTTTGGATGCTGGTGATATTATTTCGCAGGCACGCACCCCCATTGATCCCGATGAAACCGTGGAGCAGCTGCATGACCGCTTGGCGGAAATGGGCGCCGTGCTTTTGAAGGAAACGGTGGAAGCCATTGCGGCAGGGACGGCGACCCGTATCCGGCAGGACGAGGAAAAGGTCACCTTGGCACCCATGCTCAGCCGGGCACTTTCGCCCATGGATTGGACAAAGTCTGCTCGTGTGCTGCACAATCAGGTGCGGGGTCTCATTCCCTGGCCTGCAGCCGTGGCAGAGCTGAACGGGGTCTCTTGTAAGGTCTTTGCTACGTCTGTTTTGGAGCAAACCACGGAAAAGGAACCCGGTTCCGTTCTCGTGGCTGACAAAACAGGTCTGGTCTTGGCGTGCGGAGAGGGAACCGTGCTCCGCATCAACGAATTGCAGGCGGCGGGCGGCAAGCGGATGCAGGCGACAGATTATCTGCGTGGACATCCCATCCCTGAAATCAAGAAATAGAGAAACAATTCCGAACAGAAAGGGGGCTGGAGGATGTCTGCCAGAGAAGCGGCACTGCTCACACTTGTGGCGATGGAGCGACAAAAGGCATGGTCAAACGGTCATTTGAAAAAGATTCTCGATGAAAAAAATCTGGATCGACGAGATGCCGCACTTGCCACACGCCTTTGCTTCGGCGTGCTGCAAAATAAACTGCTGTTGGATCATTATATCCAGCAGTATTCTTCCATGAAGCTTCCTAAAATGGAGAGCAGAGTGAGAAATAATCTACGGCTTGGTCTATATCAGATGCTCTTCCTCACTAAGATTCCCGTGAACGCCGCCGTCAGTGAGGCGGTGGAGCTGACAAAAAAACATTGTAAGAATCCGAGAGCCAGCGGTATGGTCAATGGCATTTTGAGAAATTTGGCACGCCATTTGGACGACCTTCCGCCTTTGGATCGAAGCAATGGCGTCGAATATCTCTCCCTTCTTTATAGCCATCCGCAGTGGCTGGTGGAGCTGCTTCTGCAGCGTCTTTCCGAGCAGGAAGCAGAGGCGCTTTTGCGCTGGGACAACGGAGAGCCGCCTGTCACCGTGCAAATGAATACCGCAAGGTATGATCGAGCAGAAATTCTTGCCGCACTGGAGGAGGACGGCATCACCGTGCAGCAGCATCCGTGGCTGCCCGATTGCCTTCTGTTGTCGGGAACGGGTGACCTTGCCAAACGGAAGGCATACGTCGAAGGAATGCTCTATGCCCAAGACCCTGCCGCCCGTTTGGCGGTGCTGGCCTGTGGCTTGCAGCCAGGGGAACGTGTGCTGGATGCCTGTGCGGCACCCGGCGGGAAGTCCTTTGCCGCCGCCGTTGCCATGAACAATACGGGAGAGATTCTATCCTGTGATCTGCATCCGCATAAAAAAGCACTGATTGAAGCCGGTGCCAGACGATTGGGCTTTTCCTCTATCACCGCAGAGGTGGCAGACGGAAAAAAACAAAATCCAGACTGGTTCGACCGCTTTGATACCGTCCTTGCCGATGTGCCCTGCTCCGGCTTGGGCGTAATGCGGAAAAAGCCGGAAATCCGCTATAAAGACCCAGCGGAGTTTGACGGCTTGCCGACCGTGCAGCTTGCTATTTTAAACAATGTGGCAGATTATTTGCGTCCGGGCGGTGTCCTGCTCTACTCGACCTGTACCCTGCGGAAAGAGGAAAACGAAGACGTAGTGGAACAATTTTTGGCGCAGCGGTCAGAATTTTCCTTGGAAAGCTTCACGCTCCCAGGGCCGTGCGGTCAGGTGGAAGCAGGCTACTGTACCCTATGGCCACAGCGATTGGAAACCGATGGCTTTTTTGTGGCTCGTCTGCGGAAACGCGGAGAAGGGGGGAGCCGATGACAGATTTAAAATCGATGCTGCCGGAGGAACTGACTGCTTGGTGTAAGAGCAAGGGACAGCCTGCCTTTCGGGGCAAGCAGATCTTTCAGTGGTTTGCCCGTGGTGTCACAGAGGTGGAGGAAATGACCAACCTTCCCAAAGCACTGCGGGAGCAAATCGAGCAAGAGGGGGGCTTAGCGGCACCCGTCGTGGAGAGAAAACAGGTCTCAAAGCTCGACGGAACCATAAAATATCTATGGAAGCTATCGGACGGCAACTGCATAGAGACCGTCCTGATGCGCTATCACCACGGAAATTCCGTGTGTATTTCCTCTCAGGTGGGCTGTGCCATGGGCTGTACCTTCTGTGCGTCTACCATCGGCGGACGCATTCGCCACCTTACCCCGGCAGAGCTTTTGGATCAGGTGGTGTTTACCCAGAAGGATGCGGGCGTTCCCATCTCCAATATCGTCCTGATGGGAATTGGGGAGCCTTTGGACAATTATGACCATGTGATGCGCTTTCTCTCTCTCGTCAATCACCCGGACGGTATGAATATCGGAATGCGTCATATTTCACTTTCCACCTGTGGCTTGGTGCCGGGCATCGACCGCTTGGCGGACGAGGGGCTGCAAATTACCTTGTCGGTCTCCCTCCACGCACCGGACGACGAAACACGCAATGCCATTATGCCGGTGAACCGTGTCTATAACGTGGATACCCTTATGGCTGCCTGCAAACGGTATTTTGCCAAAACAGGGCGACGCATTTCCTATGAATATGCCCTCATAGACGGGGTCAATGATACGCCTCATCATGCCGCCCTGCTGGCGACACGCTTGGAGGGTGCGGTAGCGCACGTCAACCTGATTCCTCTGAACTATGTGGAGGAAAGCGAGCTGAAGCCAAGTGTGCGGGTGGCTGCCTTCCAGAAACAGCTGGAAAAACGGGGCATTACAGCAACCGTGCGCAGACGCTTGGGGAGTGACATAGATGCATCCTGCGGTCAGCTGCGCCGAAAGGAATTACGCAGGCAGACAGAGCAGAGAAGGATCGAAAGGAGTTGAGCCGAAATGTTTTCTGCATGGGGACTCACGGATCGAGGTGTGATTCGAAAGGAAAACCAAGACTCCTGTGCCTATGAAGTCATGGAGGACGGAGAAGCATGGGGCGTTGTGTGCGACGGCATGGGCGGTGCAAAGGCCGGTGATATTGCCAGCAAAATGGCGGTGGAGACCTTTCGGAACTATATGCTGCAGCTCACTGAAGCGGAAAAAAGACCCGTGGAAGCGGATTTGCTGCTGGAGGCAACCGAGGTTGCCAATGAAGCCATTTATCGCAAGGCGGAAACCGACTTAAATTGCTTTGGTATGGGTACAACCTTAGTAGGAATGATTTTCAAAAGCAATTTTGTTTGGGTGGTGAATGTGGGCGACAGCCGTGCGTATCATATCACCAAGGATGCCATCGAACGCATCACACGGGATCATTCCGTGGTGCAGGATTGGGTGGATCAGGGAAAGCTGACACCCGATGAGGCCAGACTGCATCCACGAAAAAATCTCATCACCCGTGCGCTGGGCACGGCAAGAACGGTCAAAGCAGACCTGTTTCAGCGGTCTGTGGCAGAGGGCGACACCATATTGCTCTGCTCGGATGGGCTGGTGAACGAAATAACGGATCAGGAAATCCGCCGTGAAGTCAAAACCGGCGGGACACCTCAGGAGATTTGTCAGCGTCTTATGGAGAAAACTCTGGTGAGTGGTGCACCGGACAACGTGACAATCGTACTCTTCCAACTGTAAAAAGGAGTGGGTTACCATGGATCAATACATCGGTAAAATGCTCGATAACCGGTATGAAATCCTCGATGTCATCGGGGTTGGAGGGATGGCGGTGGTCTATAAGGCTTATTGCCACAGACTGCATCGCTTTGTAGCCATTAAGGTCCTGAAACGGGATCTGGCTACAGACGCAGAGTTTCGTCGGCGTTTCCATGAGGAAGCCCAGGCGGTTGCCATGCTCTCCCATCCGAATATCGTTTCTGTCTATGACGTCAGCCGTGGCGATGATTTGGATTATATCGTGATGGAGCTGATTGACGGCATTACACTAAAGCAATATATGCAAAAAAAAGATGGGAGCCTGAACTGGCGGGAATCCCTGTATTTTATCACACAAATTGTGCGTGCCTTGGGGCACGCACACGGCAGAGGGATTATCCATCGAGACATTAAACCCCAGAATATTATGGTTTTGCGGGACGGCAGCGTTAAGGTTGCTGATTTCGGCATTGCCCGCATCATGTCCGTGGCGCAAAATACCCTCACGCAGGAGGCCTTGGGCTCCGTGCATTATATTTCCCCCGAGCAGGCACGGGGCAGCCACATCGATGCCCGTGCCGACCTCTATTCTGTCGGCGTCGTGCTCTATGAAATGCTCACTGGTCGACTTCCCTTCGATGGGGATTCACCGGTCTCTGTGGCGATTCAGCACATCAATTCAACCCCCCTGCCGCCACGGCAAATGAACCCTGAAATCCCCGTGGGCTTGGAAGAAATCACGATGAAGGCAATGGCTGCGAGAATCGACCGCCGCTATATGAATGCAGAAGCGATGCTGCGTGATTTGGAGGAATTTCGTAAAAATCCTCAGGTGAAATTTCACTATAATCTCGCCCAATTTCACGGAAATCAGCCTGTGCCGGATGATCCAACACAAATTTTGGATACCACAGGCAGCATGGGACGCAGACAGAGACCACCGTCCCGTCCACGTCCGACACCCCCACCACAGCGCCGTAGTCCTACGGAACCACCGCGGGAATATGAGGAGCCAAGGAATACCAAACGAACGGTCGTGATCCCCATTGTGGTTGTGCTTTTCTTGGTTGGCGTTGGTCTGTTCTTGTGGGTGGCATTTTTCAGCGGTATGTTTGAGCGGAATGATACGCAGCTTGAGGTGCCCAATCTCGTGGGGAAAAACCTTGCTGAGGTGCTGACGGACACAGAACTGCAAAAACAATTTAAGGTTGAGCGAAAATCCATAGAATACGATGACAAATACGCCGAAGGGCAAATCATCTCACAGGACCCGCAGGGCGGAACCAAAGTCGAGCAGGGAAGCACCATTCATGTGGTGGTGAGCGGCGGACAGGAGCCGATTGAAATGGTAGACGTGGAGAATATGCGTTATGAGGATGCCGTCTCAAAGCTGAAATCCATGAACCTCAATGTCGATACGCCCGAGAAAAAGGCCTCTGATCAGATCGAAGAGGGACGTGTCATCTCCTCCAATCCTGCCAAGGGCGTGCAGCTTAAGCCCGGCGATACCATTCATCTGGTGGTCAGCACCGGACCGGAGAGCAAATCTGTCGTGGTTCCTCCAGTGGTCGGTCAATCCTTGGATAGCGCCCGTGCGATGCTTTCTGCCGTAAATCTGACCATCGCTAATATCGTAGAGGTGGAAAGCGATGAGGCAAAGGGGCTGGTGACCTATCAGAGCATTGCTGCTGGAACAGAGGTGGACGAAGGCTCCTCCATTACGCTGAACGTCAGTAAGGGTAAGCCGGAAACCACAGAGCGAACCGGAAGCACCCAGGTGCAGCTGCCCACCGATAAAGAATCTGTCTCTGTCCGTGTCACGGTGAATGGCGTGGAGCAATATAACACCACGGTCAATACCGAAACCGGCACGGTGTGGGTCTCCATCAATGGCTCCGGTACGCAGGAGGTTAGCGTCTACTTTGACGGAGAGCTCACCGACACCTATCAGTTCAGTTTCGATGAGAATAAACGTGTATGAGGAAAGAAATGCTAGAAGGAACCATCCTCAAGGCACTGAGCGGCTTTTATTACGTTCGATGTGGTGAAGAAACCATCACCTGTCGGGCGAGAGGAAAATTTCGCTACCAAAAAATTACCCCCTTGGTGGGGGATCGTGTGCAGATCACCGTGCAGGAGGATGGCTCTGGTTCGCTGGATGCCCTTCTGCCACGGAAAAACTTTTTCCGTCGGCCCGCCGTGGCCAATATGGATCAGCTTGTGATCCTTGCGTCGGGGGCGACCCCTGTCACCGACCCATTTCTGCTGGATCGTATCATCGCTTTGGCAGAGAGCAAGGGCTGTGAACCGATTATTTGCCTGAATAAATGGGATCTGGTGCAGGCGGAGGCGCTCTTTGCCACCTACGAAGCCGCCGGCTTTAAAACCTTGAAGCTCAGTGCCAAGACGGGTGAGGGACTGTTTGAGCTGCGCACACTTTTGGAGGGAAAAATCTCCGCCTTTACGGGTAACTCCGGCGTGGGAAAATCCAGTGTCCTCAATGCCTTGGAGCCGACCTTCCAGTTGCAGACTGGTGAAGTCAGCGAAAAATTGGGCAGAGGACGGCACACGACCCGTCATGTGGAGCTGTTCCCCGTGGGCACGGGCTTGATCGCCGACACCCCCGGCTTCTCTGCCTTTGAGCCTGACCGTGAGGAACGGGTTTCCAAGGAAAACCTAGCAAGCCTCTTTCGAGAGTTTGAACCCTATCTGGATGCTTGCCAATTTGTCGGCTGCGCCCATGTGAAGGAAAAGGGCTGCTCGGTCTTAGAGGCTGTGCAGCAAGGAAAGATTCCCCTCAGCCGACACAAAAGCTATGTGCGCTTGTGGGAGCTGGCCAAGGATGAGAAGCCTTGGGAATAATCCAACACAAAGAACCGTCTGATCCTTTGAGGGAACAGACGGTTCTTTTATATCATTTCAAGCAAAAAGACGTGTCAAAGGATCTTTGCGTGACAAAAATTGCCACATATGCTATGCTTTTTGTGAGGTGATGGATGATGCGAGACATTGGTAAGAATATTAGAGACCTGCGAGTGCGAGGTGGGATGACGCAAGAGGAGTTGGCCGGGAAATTATTTGTGACACGACAAACCGTATCAAACTATGAAACCGGAAAGACAAGACCGGATCTTGATTTGCTCATCAAAATTGCAGAACTGCTGGACACCGATGCCAATACACTGTTGTATGGCGTGCCAAGACTGCCAATTCCAGAGCGGAGGAAAAAAAGCATACTTCTATCCTCAGGGCTTCTTCTGGTTCTGCTTCTTTTGTCGGTTATATTGCACCCATGGTGTGATAGCTTGTTTCGGACAAAATACATTGCCCTACCCCACTATCTTCTTGCACAGATTTTTGATCCCATTTTTATGTTGATACTTGGCTGGTGGAGCGTCCATCTGATAAGCTTCTTTTTGCGTATTACCCCCTTGCAGCAAAGCTGGGTCAAAAAGCTTCGGGTTGCGTTCCTCTCGCTTCTTGGCTTGATAGGAGTTCTTCTTCTGCCATATTGTGTTTGGTTCGCTCTGGCAACATTTGGATATACGTCAAGCGGCTTTCCGCCCATTCCGATCTATAGGCCGTTGCTTACAGTGATCCTGAAGCTCAATTTTCATTATGAAGCGATCTATGCACTGTTCGGTGCGATCTTGTATCTGCTTGGTTTTCCGGGGGAGCCAAAGAAGAAGGATAACAAAGTCATGCCATAACAGCACCACCCGCCTGCTTTCTGCGTATACTGAAAGCAGGCGGGTTCTTTTCATCCGTCGGAAGAAAGGACGCTCTCAATCGAAATAGGAGGGAAGATTTTTATGAAAATGGTAGTTGTCAATGCCCCGAAATTTTTGGCGGGCTTTTTGCGCAAGATATTTCATATTCACTGATCCGCTTCTGCGTTAGGCATATCCCCCCCATTGCGAACATAGAATAGGGCAATACCGAATGAGTGAGGGGAGACTGCTATGGAATTAGAGCTTAGACAAGAAACGGTTGACCAATGGGAAACCGTCTGTCAAACTACATGGGAACAGGAAGAAACCGCAGAGGTCATTGTACCCGATGCCTGCCCGGATATTTGGCAGGTCTTGGACGGAGACAGCCGTATTCTGATCCAACGGAAAGAGGCAAAGGATGGAAAGGCAGAGCTGACAGGGCTTCTGAAAACAACCATTCTCTATCAGCCGGAGGGAGAGGGTAAGGTTTGTAAGATGGAAGTCACCCTGCCGTTTTCCGCCAATTCGGACTGTGCCGGTCTGACAGCACAGTCTATGCTGCATATCTGTGCCCGGGTGCTTTCAGTGGATATCCATCTGCTGAATCCCAGAAAAATTCTGGTGCGGGTGGGCTATCAGCTGGAGCTGATGGGATTTGCACCACGACCACTCTCGCTGAGTAGAATGGTAGAGGAAGGCGACACCTATGCCGTACGGCAGCGTGTGGGAACCTTCCGCAGCTTTATGACGGTTGGTGTGCCTGAAAAAAGCTTCAGCTACAGTGATACGCTGTCTCTGCCGGGCACACAGCCTGATGTGGCGGAAATTCTTCGTTCGATGGTTTCTTGCAGCTGTACTGAGGCAAAGGTCATTGGAAGTAAGCTGGTCTTTAAGGGTGAGGCAGAGCTTTCTCTGCTTTGTCGCGGTGAATCCGGGGAAGTGTTTTCTGTGGACTTCCATCTTCCCTATTCGCAGATTATGGATGCCGGAGAAAACAGTGAGGATGCGTTTTGCTCCATGGATATTATCGTATCGGATATGAAGTGTGAGCGTTCGGATGACGATAGCCGCAGCATTCAAGTCGAGCTGGAATTAAAAGCACAGGCAATTTTGCGGAAACAAATCGAGCTTCCGTTGCTTTTGGATCTCTATAGCACTGGATATCACCTCGAATGTGAGGAAACAGGAGTAAAGACCCTTGCCATGACAGGTGAGGGAGAGGAACAGGAAGCGATGCGTGTTGTTTTGGAAACGGACGGCATTCCAGGGGCAGTTCTCGATGCCCGTGTGCGACTGGGACGCACCGGACAGAGCCGAGATGGACTTGATCTGGTTCTCACCCAGGAGGTAGAGATCATGTCCTTGTTTGAGAGTGAGGACGGTCCTGTGGTCGTGCGGGAGCCCATGACGGTTTCGCATCGTCTGAAAGACCAAGAAGGCGAGGTCTGCTTGGTGCATGGAGAGCTGCTCCGCCGCCCCACGGCAACCCCAACGGGCAGTGGCGTAGAGGTCATGTTCCCGATTGGTCTGCGTTGGATGGCGATGAGTAAGGGGACTTGTACGGTGATCTCCTCTGTTACGGTAGGAGAAACACTGGAGGAGGCCGAGGGAGGTCCTTCGGCAATCATTCGGGCAGTGCGACAGGGAGAAACGCTGTGGGATGTCGCCAAGTCGTGTCGCTCTACGGAAGCTGAGATCATGGAAGCCAGTGCCTTGGCAAATGGAGAGCTGTATGCCGGGCAAATGCTTTTAATTCCGAGAAAGAAATAAAAATAGGGCTGACCTTGGCAGTGGATACACTGCAAGGTCAGCCCTATTTTAATGGTTGAATCAATGGGTGAGATATTGGCGAAGCAATTCCTGCAACAGCTCATCTCTATCTAGCTTACGAATTAAGGTGCGTGCATTGTTGTAATTCGTAATATAGGTGGGATCTTCGGAGAGAATATATCCGACAATTTGGTTGATGGGATTATAGCCCTTCTCCTGCAATGAGTTATAGACAGACATGAGGATTGCTTTCATCTCGGTGTTTGGTTCCTGCGGAACTTGAAATTTTCTGGTGAAATCGCTATTCATCCCAATCCCTCCTGTTGCAAAAGTAAACCAAAGACAACATTAGTCTACCACCTCAAAAAGGAAAAGTAAAGGGCAAAATGTCAGAATCCAGAGAGAAGTTATCGCAAAGTGGCACCAAAGGCGGTTTCCAAGGCATTTAGCACAAGCTTCACTTCGTCATCGGCTTCCTGTGCGGTTAGGCTGCGGTCATCGGCACGGAGCACAAGATTGAAGGCAACCGACTTTTTCCCGTGGGGCAGGTTGGCACCCTTGTAGATATCAAACAGGGTGACCTCCTTCAGAAGCTCCTTGGCGGCACCTGTAATGCAATCCTCCAAGGCACCTACGGTACATTCGGCAGGAACCAAAATCGCAATATCACGGGTCACGGCAGGGAACTTGGGCAGGGGGGTATATTCAGCATCGGCACCCTTGGCGGCATAGAGGGCATCAAATTGCAATTCGGCGCAATAAAGCTCGGTATCTACACCGTAGTTGGCAGCGACGAGCGGATGAATTTGACCGAAAATACCGATTTCCTTCCCGTCAACAAACACCTTGGCGCAACGACCGGGGTGATAGGAGGGGTTGCCTGCTTCGGCGACATAGGTCACCTTTCCGGAACGGATGCTTTGCAGAATGGCGGCAACGCTTCCCTTTAGCGTGAAGAAGCTTTCACCAGCACCGTAAAGACCCAAGGAGAGCACCTTCGGCTCATCGGCCATGCCGTCTTCACGCACGAAATAGGTGCGGCCCAATTCATACAGACGCACGGATTTGTTCCGATAGTTGTAGTTACGGGTCAGGATTTCCAGCATGGAGGGCAGGACGGTGGTGCGCAGGATGGAGGTATCCTCGCCCAGAGGATTCATGATTTTCATGGAGCTTCTGAGGGCGGAGTCCATGGGCAGACGGATTTTATCATAATAGGTGGGGCTGATGAAGGAATAGGTGATGATTTCATCATAGCCCATGCTGCGGCAGACGGCACCCAAGCTGCGCTCTAACAGCTGCGGCTTGCTGTAGCCGCCCTGCGTGGTGAGACCCTGCATGGCAGTGGTGGGGATGCGGTTATAGCCGAAGAAACGGGCGACCTCCTCGGCAAGGTCGGAATAATGCTCCACATCGCCGCGGAAGGAGGGGACGGTGACCATATCGCCCTCCACGCCGAAGGACAAGGCCTTTAGAATGCGGCACATCTCGTCTGTCTCGATGTCTGTGCCTAGCAGAGCGTTAATTTTATCGGGGCGGAGCGCCAAGGTCTTGGGCTGGGGAACGTAGTTCAAAATATCAATGACACCGTCCAGAACCTCGCCCGCACCCAGAAGCTCGACCAGCTCGCAGGCACGGTTGACAGCGGGAAGGGTGTTCAGAATATCCAAGCCCTTTTCGAATTTGGCGGAAGCTTCGGTACGCATTCCCAAGGAGAGGGCAGTCCGTCGAATGGAGGTGCCGTTGAAATTGGCGGATTCAAAGACCACGTCTACGGTGTCCTCGACAATTTCGCTGTTTTCGCCGCCCATGATGCCAGCGAGACCAACGGCACGGGTGTCGTCGGCAATCACCAGCATGGAGCTGTTCAGGCTGCGGAGGGTGCCGTCAAGTGTGGTGAGAGTTTCGCCGTCCTCGGCACGGCGCACCACGATCTTGCCGCCCTTCACATAGCGGTAGTCAAAGGCGTGCATGGGCTGACCGTATTCCAGCATGACATAATTTGTGATATCCACAATATTATTGATGGGACGCACACCGGAGGCACGCAGCCGCTCCCGCAGCCACAGGGGGGAGGGACCGATTTTGACGTTGCGCACCATACGGGCGGTGTAACGGGGGCAGAGGTCATCGGCGGGGGTTTCTACGTCCAGAAGCTCCGTGAGAGAGCCTTCAGCACCGCCCTTGACCACCGGCTCATGCAGGGTGAGGGGCTTATCATAGGTGACGGCGGCCTCTCGAGCCAGACCGATGACAGACAGACAGTCGGGACGGTTGGGGGTGATTTCAAATTCCACAATGTGGTCATTCAGGGAAAGCGCCGCACGAATATCGTCGCCGGGCTTTAAGCCCTTTGCCTTCAGGTCGGGGTCGGACTCCAGCAGGAAAATTCCGTCCACCACGCTGTGCGGCCAATCGTTGTCGGTCATGCCCAATTCCTTGTAGGAGCAAAGCATACCGTGGGAATCCTCGCCACGGAGCTGACCGCTGGTGATGTGAATGCCGCCGGGCAGGGTGCTGTTATGCTTGCAGACGGGAACCAAATCCCCCTGCGAAACATTCTGTGCGCCTGTGACAATCTGGACGGGGGCGGCTTCGCCTACATCGACCTGACAGACAAACATATGGTCGGAGTTTTCATGCTTTTTGATTTCTACCACACGACCGACGACCACATTGCTGATTTCAGCGCCCTCGACCTCGGTGGTTTCCACCTTGGAGCCAGAGAGGGTCATGTCCTCCGCAAAGTCGTGATCGTTTGCGGAAACAGGGACAAATTCATTCAGCCATTTTCTTGATAATACCATAATACACCTCTCTCCTTTCTCAGAACTGCTCTAAGAAGCGAATGTCATTTTCAAAAATCAGACGCAGATCAGCGATTTTGAAGCGCCGCATGGCGATGCGCTCCAGACCCAAGCCGAACGCCCAGCCGGAGTAAACCTCCGTATCAATCCCAGCCATTTCCAAGACCTTGGGATGCACCATACCGGCACCCAAAACCTCGATCCAGCCCTCGCCCTTACAGGTGGGGCAGCCTACGCCGCCGCATTTGTGGCACTGCACATCCATTTCGCAGGAAGGCTCGGTGAAGGGGAAGTGGTGGGGGCGAAAACGGGTGACGGTGCCCTCGCCATAGAGCTGCTCCATGACGGTATGCAGGGTGCCCTTAAGGTCTGCCATGGTGATGCCCTTGTCGATGACCAAGCCCTCGACCTGATGGAACATGGGAGAGTGGGTGGCATCGACCTCGTCCTTACGATAGACACGACCGGGCACGATGACACGGATGGGCAAGGGCATGGTGTCCATCGCACGCACCTGCATGGGAGAGGTCTGGCTCCGCAGCATCACACGGCTGTCACGGTCGAAATAAAAGGTATCCGACCAGTCACGGGAGGGGTGACCCTCCTCAGCGTTCAGACGGTCAAAGTTATATTCTGCAAGCTCGACCTCGGGGCCGTCCAAAACCTGAAAGCCCATGCCGATGAAGATGCTTTTTAATTCGTCCAAGGCGATATACATGGGGTGACGATGTCCCAGCTTGATTTCTTCGCCGGGGATGGTGACGTCTACGGCCTCGTCCTTCATCTGAGCTTCCAGTTTAATTTCTTCCAGCTTAGCCTTCTGTGCGTCCAGCTCATTGGCGAGCTTTTCACGCACGTCGTTGGCGAGCTGACCGATGATCGGACGCTCCTCGGCAGAGAGCTTGCCCATCTGCTTCAGGACAGCGGTGAGCGCACCCTTTTTGCCCAGATATTTGACACGGAGTGTCTCTAAGTCGGAGGATTCCTTCACCGCTGCCAAGGCGGCTAGGGCTTCCTGTTTGATTTGTTCCAGTTGTTCCTTCATGTTGTTTCCTCCCTGTGATAGTATAAGGTCACCTCGAAAGAGTCGAAATGTCCATAAAAAAATCCTTCCATCCCTGGCTTTTGCCGGGACGAAAGGAAAAACTTCCGCGGTACCACCCGAATTTTCACGCCGAAAGGGCGTGCACTTCGTTTGTTCGAATAACGGCGAACGAACCGTCGGCGTATTTCCCCGCCGAAGCTCCGGGGCGAACCAAGCAGCAGAACACAAAATGGCTTTCAGCCGACGACCATTTTTCTCTGGGTGTTCCAAATCCACTATTTTCCCCTTCCATGCATCTTCCTAAAGTCTACCACAAAAGGACTTGAAAAGCAAGACGGAAAAATCTATAATGAAGTGAGAAACGGAAGGGGGACGAATATGACAGAAGTGACAGAAGCCTTTGTCCGTGCAGCCTTACCCCGGCGGGATCGACAGGCACATAAGGGAACCTTCGGCAAGGTGCAGATTCTGGCAGGCAGCGTGGGCTATACCGGTGCTCCGGCCTTTGCCGCCGCTGCTGCGGTGCGGACAGGCTCCGGCTTGGTCTTTTTGAGCGTTCCGCAGGAAATTTGGGCGGTTTTGGCGGTGAAATGTCAAGCGGCGATGCCGTCGCCCATCCCTGCCTTTCCTGTGCTGTTGCAGCAAATGAACGAAAAGGATGCCGTTTTGATTGGTCCCGGCTTGGGAAGAAGCGAAGAAACCGATGCACGCACCCTCCGTTTGGTGGAGGGTCTGAAAAAGCCTCTCATCTTGGATGCAGACGGCATAAATGCGGTGGCGGATCATATAGATAGCTTAGACACCGTACGCAGCCGCCTGACGGTGCTGACCCCTCACGACGGGGAATTTCTCCGGCTGTTGCGGGGGAAGGGCATTGGCCCCGATCGAGAGGCGGCGGCTGTCAGCTTTGCCCGTCAGCACGGCTGTGTGCTGGTGCTGAAGGGACATCGCACGATCACCGCCTTTCCCGATGGTGACACCTTTGTCAATACTACGGGGAACCCAGGCATGGCAAAGGGCGGCAGCGGCGACCTGCTTTCGGGAATGCTGCTCTCTCTTTTGGGACAGGGTATCCCTCCGAAGCAAGCAATTCCGTCGGCGGTTTGGCTGCATGGCAAAGCGGGAGATCTTGCTGCGGCAGAGCTTGGGGAATATGGCATGAGCCCCACGGACCTGCTCCAAAGGATTCCGTTTGCCATTCAGGCGTGTGGTGTTTCGTAAGCCATGGATTCCATGGAAACACGAGGTGAAGGAGGACGCTTCCTTGCGTGCAAAAATGAATGGCACACGAACGATACCTCTGCTCCTGCTGCTGGCGCTTTTGAGCGGCTGCAGCGGGGCAGACAACGGAGAAAACGCACTGACCTTAGAGCTTCGTGCAGATTTTCTGGCAATGGACGGCTGCAGCGGCACCATGGATGTGACCGCCGACTATGGCGAGAGAGTGTATGACTATACGGTTTCCTTTTCCGGCAACAAAAAAGACGGGATGGAAATGGTGCTCACCGCACCCGAAACCGTGGCTGGCATTACGGCAAAGGTGGCAGAAGGCAGTACCTACTTAGAATTTGACGGAGTTTCATTGGAAACAGGACCTCTCAATGAGGATGGGCTATCGCCCTTGGATGCCTTGCCCGTGCTGATTGCAGAAATGCAGTCCGGCTATATTGCGGAAACCTGCACCGAGCAGCAGGGAGAACAGACGCTTTTGCGGATCTCTTGCCGAGAGCCGCAGGGCGAAGCGGGCAAGGGCAGAGAAACGGTTTTGTGGTTCGATACGGCGACAAAGCGCCTGGTGTCGGGGGAACTGCGCAGTGATGGGTTCACCGTCATTCGATGCAGCTTTTCTGCCTTTACGGTGATTCCGCCGACAGCAGAAGAATAGAAAAAACAGAGATAGAAATTGCAAAAGAGAAAGGAAGTCTTACACTGTGGAAGCAAATAGGAAGCGGACGTGGGCAGAGGTCTCAATGGAACGTCTGGCTCACAATTACCACGCATTGCGTGGCTTGGCACCGGAGGGCACCCGTTTTATGGGACTGGTCAAGGCAGATGCGTATGGGCATGGTGCCATACCTGTGGCAGAAAAGCTCGAGGCGCTTGGTGCGGATTATTTGGGCGTGGCGTGTCTGGATGAAGCAGTTGAGCTGAGAGAAGCCGGAATCAAGGCACCTATTTTGATTTTGGGCTGCACCTCTGCCGTGTATGCGGCAGAGCTGGTGAAGTATCAAATCTCGCAGGCGTGCTATGACTTGGACTATGCCAAGGCACTCTCTGAAGAGGCGCAGAAGGTAGGCGGAACAATCACTGTGCACATCCAGTGCGATACCGGCATGACACGTCTTGGCTTCTTGTGCCATGAGGACACCATGGAAACCGCAGCTAAGGAAATTTACGAGGCGGTGCAGCTGCCTGGCTTGCAGGCAGAGGGAATCTTTACCCACTTCTCCGATTCCGACGGCAGCGAAGACTATACCATGCTCCAATTTACCCGCTTCCTCAGCGTGATCGACCATGTCAAGGAGCTGGGCTATACATTTACCATCCGCCACTGCGCCAACAGTGCGGCGACGCTTCTCTATCCTTGTACTTATCTGGATATGATTCGCCCGGGTATCGTGCTCTATGGTCATTTTCCGGATGCTGAAATGGAACCCTGCTTGTGTGACTTGGTGCCTGTTTTAGAACTGAAAAGCCGTGTGGCTACCGTACGTTCTGTTCCGGCCGATACCCCCGTCAGCTACGGCAGGACCCATACTCTGCAAAGAGCTTCTCGCTTGGCAATCATTCCCATCGGCTACGGCGACGGCTACTGCCGCGGCTTCTCCAACCAGCTATCCGTTTTGCTCGGCGGTGCCAAGGCTCCCATTGTGGGACGCATCTGCATGGATATGTGCATGGTGGATGTGACCGATTTGCCCGACGTGAAGGAAGGCGATATCGCCGTCATCTATGGCAGTGACGAAATTGCCACACAGTCTGTGGAAACGGCGGCAGCTGTGATGCACACCATCTCTTATGAGCTTTTGTGCGTCCTCACGAAGCGGATTCCTCGTATTTATCTTTAGGGAACCTCTAAAAACTAAAAATTGCTTTGAATGAAACAGCCACAGAAGACGACACAGTTCCCGAACGGCAGTGCTTTGCATAAGATGAACCGAAGGGAAGGAACACAATCAAGTTTCGACTGTGTTCGTCGAAGGACGACGTGCTTTTTGCTTGGATTTGAACCTGTTTTTTTGTTTTGTCCAAACGAAGTATAAAGTCGTCTGTCCGTGGGAGAATCATAGTGACCGCATACCATACGCCCTAACAGCGACGGTATGTAGGATCCTATCCTTCCGGCGGAGTGTGAGCTGTTGTGGACAATAACGTAAAACGTGGAGATATCTTTTATGCCGACCTAAGCCCGGTTGTGGGGAGCGAGCAGGGCGGTGTGCGTCCGGTTTTAATCGTGCAGAACGATACCGGAAACCGACACAGCCCCACCGTCATCGTGGCGGCAATTACGTCCCAGACGGGAAAGGCAAAGTTACCGACACACATCGAGTTAGCGGCTCGTCAGTATGGCTTGCCACGAGATTCTGTGATTCTCTTGGAGCAAATCCGTACCTTGGATAAAAAACGCTTGCGAGAGTACATGGGTCGAGTCGATGGGCCCCTGATGCATCAGGTGGACACGGCGATTGCGGTGAGCTTTGGTCTGCATTCGGATACTCTGGTCTGATGTTCAAGTACGGGCCTCCCGGCATCTTCTTGCCGGGAACGCCCGTTGCACAACCCAAACGGGAGGAAATTTATGAAACGAACCGTACTTACTGTCTGTCTGGTGCTTCTGCTTCTGGCAGGAGGTGCCACGGCGCTCGCCGCCGTCGGAACGGCGGAGAACCCATTGGTCACACTCAGTTATCTGACCAATACCTTCACCCAAAAGATTTTGGCGCAAACAGAGGGGAAAATCACGGCGAAGCAGGACGCCTATGAGCAGAAGCTGGAAAGCAAGCTGCAGGGCAGCGGCAGTGCTTCTTATTCTGTGGTTAGCCTAGCCAAGGGACAGACCTTGACGGGACAAGCCGGCTGTGAAGTTCTGCTGCGTGACGGGACAGCGGTCTGTATCAGCGCAGCTTCCGGCTTTTTGGATACGACCACGGGTGGTACCTTGGAGGGGGGACAAGCCCTCAGCCGCAACCACCTTTACCTCCTGTCTGCGGATACCAGCGGCGTGAAGGCCACGTCCGGTGTCAAGCTGATGGTGCGTGGAGGGTATCGCATTACATAAACGCAAACAAACAACGGGTGTGGGTACCACAGAGCCTTCTGTGATACCCACACCCGTTTTCGGCGCTTGAAATCAGTGCATTCAGTTCGTGAAACGACGACTCAGAGAGAGGCGAGCAGCGCTTCCAAATCCGCTTTCTCGAAGGTGTGTACGGCGTCGCAGAACTGACAGGTCAGCTCGGCTCTGCCTTCCTCCTCAATGAGTGCAAGAAGCTCGTCCCGTCCCATACTGATGAGAGCGGTTTCCATTCGCTCACGGCTGCAATAGCAGCGGTATTCCACGGGGGTTTGCTCCAAAATCTCTAAGTCAAAGTCGCTCAGTACCATGCGGAGCAGCGCCTCTGGGGAAATGCCATCCTTTAAATGCGTGGTGACTTGACCCACACGGGCAATGCCCGCTTCTATTTTTCCGATGACCTCGTCATCCGCCCCGGGCAGAAGCTGAATCAAATAGCCGCCAGCAGCGGCCACAGAAAGGTCGGTATCCACCAAGACACCCAAGGCGCAGGCGGTGGGAATTTGTTCACTCTCGGCAAAATAAGCGGTGATATCCTCTGCGATTTCACCGGAGACCAGCGGGATGGTGCCCACATATGGCTCTCGCATACAAAGATCCTTGATGACCGTCAGACTGCCATTGGTGCCCACGGCTCGACCGACATCCAATTTGGCAGGCCCCTTTAAGGGTAGCTCTACCATGGTGTTTTGGACGTAGCCGCGGACGTTGCCTTCGCTGTCCGAGACCGTTAAAATACTCCCCAGAGGGCCGCCACCGTTCAGGCGGAGGGTCACAGACCCCTTCGTCTCCTTGAGTTGTGCGCCCATCATGGAGGTTGCCATCAGGGTGCGACCAAGTGCGGCGGTCGCCACGGGAAGGGTGTTATGAATGTCTCTGGCTCGCTGCACCAGAGCACGACCTTGGATCGCCATCGCCTTAACGGGGGCATCCTTTGCGATTGCTCGAATGATATAGTCCATTGTTTTTGTTTCTCCTCTTGGGATGGTTCCGCATCAGCTTCCCCTTCACGGAGGAGGGGGAGCGTTTGCGTGTCTTAAGACGGCTTTCTTGCCGTAAAGAAAATGCGTTCCTCGTCGCCTGTGGGCGGCGCTAAGGTCAAATTTCCGTGGCATTGAATCGAGACAAAGCCGGCTGCTTTGAGGTAGTTGGAAATTTCTTCTACGGTATACGCAAATTCCTCGTGAACCTCAGTCTCTCGAACCCAAGCATCTCCTGTGCGATGGAAAATATCCATGGCATAGGTGCAAATGCGATCAAAATAATCCGTTCGCCAGACGCAGTAGTCATCCTCGGTTTCGTCCAGAAAGATGCCGCCGTCCAAGCCCTCTAAATGGCTGGTTGTGTGAATATCAAATAAAAATAATCCGCCCGGCTCTAAAAATAGACGCACCCGGGCAAAGGCTTTTTGCAACGTGTCCGGTTCGGTGATGTGGTTTACGCTGTCCAAAAGACAGACACAGGCATCCACGGTTCCGTAGAGGTCTAAGTCTTCCATGGCTTGACAGAGAAAAATGGGACGTTCTTTTCCTTCAGACAGCGGTTTTTCCGCCGCCTTTGCCAGCATTTCCGGAGAAAAATCGACACCAATCAGCTCATAGCCCCGCTCTGCCAAGAGGAACGACATGGTGCCGGTGCCGCACGCCAGATCCAAAACGGTGTGGATGGGGTGGGCTTCCTCTGCAAAGACCGTCTCTATAAAATCCGCCCAGAGGGGATAGTTGACATCCTCGGTCATTGCATCGTAGCAGGCGGCCAAGCCATTATAGGTGATATCATGCACGAGTGTTCTCCTTTGCTTCCTCCATGCGGGGCAGGATCGTCTGGTATCCGTCGGCACCGTATCGCAGGCACCGATTGACACGGCTGATGGTGGCACTGCTCGCCCCTGTCTCCTTGAGAATATCTTGATAAATCATGCCCTTTCGCAGATACATGGCAACCTCAATGCGCTGCTCCATCGCTTTTAGCTCTGTTACCGTGCAGAGATCCTGCAAAAAAGAGCGACATTCTTCTATCGTTCGGAGCTGCAACAGGCTCTCGTACAGCAGAGTAAAATCTTCGGTTGGAGAGTTCTTCATGTTCATTCCTCCTTTGCACCAAAATACTTTTATATTTTATCAAGTTAAATCACGAATGTAAAGAGCCATTCTCTATTTATTCGGGGCTGGCATTTTTTTGCTGTGCTTTGATTCAGAGAAAAGTTATTGACATATGCCGTAAATGAGTTATAATAAATGGCATA
>CAYQRI010000001.1:108066-112789 GCA_964420085.1 uncultured Ruminiclostridium sp. | reverse complement strand
CTATATTCGTGCATCAAAGGAGGCAAATGAATGCTCCCAATTACAGAACGAATGATTGCACCGGGGGTTACCCTTCGTGTGGTCCAAACAAAAAAATTTAAAACGGCGATGCTGTCGGCTACTTTTTTGGAACCGATTTCGGCAGAAACAGCCGCAGCCAACGCCCTCATTCCTCGTGTTTTGAGACAGGGTACCCAGAAGTACCCCGATATTCAAAGCCTTTCCGCTCTGCTGGATGAGCTTTACGGCGGAAGCATTGAGCCAATTGTCCGCAAAAAGGGCGAAGTGCAGTGTATTGGATTTTGGGGCAGCTTTTTAGACGATGCCCTTGTACCGGAAGAAACCGCAATCCTAGAGGAGGCGACGAAGCTTCTCGGTGAACTCATTTTGCATCCCGCCGGAGACGGAACCAGCCTTTTGCCTGCCTATGTGGAGCGGGAAAAGGGAAACTTGATCGATAAAATTCGAAGCCAAATCAATGACAAGCTGCAATATGCACTCCTGAAAACCCGTGAACTCATGTGTGAGGGAGAGGCATATGCTGTGGATAAGCTGGGCGATGAACAGACGGCGCAGAAAATCACAGAGGAAACGCTGTATGCACAGTATCAACGACTGCTGGAAACCGCACCTTTGTACCTGTATTATGCCGGCTCAGCAGAGCCGGACAGGGTAGAGGCTGCGTTCCGTGCTGCGTTTTCGGATTTGCCAAGGACAGAGCGTCATCCCATTCCACAGACGACAGCGCTGGAACAGCCCAAAGGTGAGGTTCGGCGTCAAACGGAACAAATGGAGGTCACACAGGGAAAGCTCGTGCTTGGTTTTCGCACAGGTGGCTCCTGTCAAACCGCAGAGGAAATTGCCCCTGCGATGCTCTTTCATGCACTGTACGGGGGAAGCACCAATTCAAAGCTGTTCTTAAATGTGCGGGAAAAGCTCTCTCTGTGCTACTTTGCCAATTCGTCCTTGGCATTGAGCAAGGGAATTTTAATGGTCTATTCCGGCGTGAAATTTGAAAACTTCAAAAAAGCTGAGGATGAGATTTTAGCACAGCTCAAAGCCTGCTATACCGGTGAGGTCACACAGGAGGAGCTGGAGGCGGCACGGCGCTCCGTGGTGCGGAGCCTGCGCTCCACCTCTGATGCGCAAGGTCGGCTGGAGGAATTTTGGCTGAGCCGCTTTGTCACCGACTCTCGCTTTTTGCCTGAAGAATTGGCAGAACAAGTCTTGGCGGTACGATTGGAGCAGGTGGAAGCCTTCGCAAAAACTGTGACCTTGGACAGCGTGTACACCTTGACTGGAAGGGGGGAAGGACTTTGATTCGTGAGTATCAAAAAATTGGGGAAACCGTTTTTGAGGAAACCTTGGAAAACGGACTGCGCATTTATGTATTTCAGAAGCCTGGCTTTGAAAAGGCCTATGCTTTTTTTGCCACACGGTATGGCGGTATGGATACCCGCTTTCAATTAAACGGGACTTGGCTGGATACCCCCATGGGTATTGCACACTATCTGGAGCATAAGCTCTTTGATATGAAGGATGGAAATGCCCTGCAAAAGCTTTCCATGACAGGAGCATCTCCCAACGCCTTCACCAGCACCGCAATGACTGGCTATCATTTTGAATGTACGGATTTTTTCTGGGAAAATCTGAAAACCTTGCTCTCCTTTGTTTCTGTGCCGTATTTTACAAAGGAAAGCGTTGAGAAGGAGCAGGGGATCATTGGGCAGGAAATTTGCATGATTGAGGATAACCCCAGCTGGCAGGCCTATCATCTGATGATGGAAGCCCTGTATCAGCGGCATCCGGTAAGAAACTCTGTGGCAGGCTCGGTGGAATCCATTGCAGAGATTACAGCCGAGACACTCTATCATTGTCATGAGGCGTTTTATACTCCCTCTAATATGGTACTGTGTGTGGCAGGAAATGTTGACCCGGAGCGAATCTGTGCGATGGCACGAGAGATTTTGCCAAAGGAGAAAAAACCGTCCATTCCACGAGACCAGGGACAAGAGGAAATGCAGACGGTTTTCTGCAAAGAAAACGGAAAAACAATGGCAGTGGCTGCCCCGCTTTTCCGCATTGGCGTGAAGCTAAAGCCAAAGAAAACGGGGAACGAGCAGCTTTATCAGAAGCTTTTGGGCGACTTGGCAATGGAAGCCCTGATCGGCTCCTCCAGCGCACTCTACCAACGCCTGTATCAAGAGGGACTCATCAACAACAGCTTCTCCTGCGGCTATGTGGAAGACCCGAACTGTGCCTTTTTGATGGCTGGCGGTGAGAGCAAGAAGCCCGAAGCGGTGCGGGATGCCATGTTAAAGGAAGCGGAGCGGATCTCATCTGAGGGACTGGATGAGGGCTTGTTCCGGCGCTTGAAAAAAGCGGCCTATGGCAGTTACGTTCGGGCACTCAATTCCTTTGAAAATCTATGTGTGGAGCAGGCGCAGGGTTACTTCTTCGGACAGGATCCGTGGACGTTCCCTGATTGCTATGACAAAATGACTTGTGCCGACGTGGAGGACTTTCTTCGTACTTGGATGTTGCCGGAGCAGGTCTCCTTGACGGTGATTCGTCCTGAGGTGTCTGCCACATGAATACAGTAACATTTCCCGGCTTCGGCTTAGAATTTCACCTGAATCGCATTGCTTTTTCTCTTGGCAGCTTTCAGGTTTACTGGTATGGCGTGATTCTCGCCTTCGGATTTTTGCTCGGTACCTTCTTCTGCGTATCCCAAGCCAAACGGTTTGGGATACGCGGCGATGACTTTTTGGATGTGATCTTTGTGGCCGCACCCTTGGGTATTGTGGGAGCGAGAATTTATTACATCCTGTTCAACCCCTCCCTATTTTTGAGAGCGGACGGGAGCTTGGATATTATGGCGTGTTTGAATATTCATAACGGTGGCATTGCGATCTATGGCGCCATCATCGCTGGGGCATTGGGTGCGTATTTGGTTTGTCGCCATAAAAAAATTTCCATGCCGGCTTTGGCGGATTTGTGCGCCTATGGCTTGCTCTTGGGACAAATTGCCGGACGGTGGGGGAACTTCGTGAATGCGGAGGCGTATGGCAGCGAGACAACCCTGCCTTGGCGCATGGGTATCGAAACAGCCGTCGGACAGGTTTCGGAGGTACATCCGACCTTTCTTTATGAATCGCTGTGGAATCTGATTGGATTTTGTCTGCTGCTATGGATGCTCAAGAAGGGACTGCGTTCATTTGATGGTATGATTTTTCTCTCATATGTTGCTTGGTACGGTTTTGGTCGTGGCTTCATCGAAGGTCTGCGAACTGACAGCCTCTATTTCTTTTCTACGGGAATCCGAACCTCTCAGCTGCTCGGGTTTGCGAGCTGTGTGGTTGCGATAGGCTTGCTGATTTGGAAGCTCCGCTCCCATCCCAAAGAAGAAGCGCTTTATGTGAATCAGATTGAAAAAGGACAAACAGAAAAAGGAGAATCCTAAATGGCTGGAACAATTTTAGATGGTAAGGCTCTGGCAGCCAAATGCAAGGAAGAAGTCAAAAAAGAAGCGGCCATGCTCAAGAGGACACCGGGCTTGGCGGTCATCATTGTGGGCAACAATCCTGCCAGCCGTGTGTATGTCAACAGCAAGCGCAAGGACTGTGAGGAATGCGGCTTTTTGAGCGAGGAATATGCCTTGCCCGAGGAGACCACGCAGGACGAGCTGATCGCCTTAATTGAATCCCTGAATGCCCGTGCGGAAATCGACGGCATTCTGTGTCAGCTTCCACTCCCGAAGGGAATTGACGAGGAAGCCGTGCTCATGGCAATTTCGCCCGAAAAGGATGTGGACGGGTTCCATCCCATGAATATGGGGGCACTTTTGGTGGGTAAGGAAGGGTTCCTGCCCTGCACGCCCTATGGCATCATGGAGATTTTGGCAGAGTACGGCATCGACCCAAAGGGAAAGCAGTGCGTGGTGATCGGTCGCTCCAATATCGTGGGAAAGCCGATGGCGCTGCTGCTGCTGCAAAAGCACGGCACCGTGACGGTTTGCCACTCCCGCACCAAGAATCTGGAAGAAATCTGCCGTTCGGCAGACATTTTGGTGGCAGCTGTCGGTCAGGTCAATCTCGTAACCAAGGAGATGGTGAAGCCCGGTGCTGTGGTCATTGATGTGGCCATGAATCACAACGAGGCAGGGAAGCTTTGCGGCGATGTAGATTATGCCAACGTCAAGGAGCTGGCCTCCGCCATTACCCCTGTTCCCGGCGGCGTTGGTCCCATGACACGAGCCATGCTGATGAAAAATACCCTGCTTTCTGCACGAAAGCACCAGAATTGACACGAAAAACTTCAGGGGGCAAGGGCTTGTTCCCACATCTGTGGTATGCTATAATTAGGGGCGTACCATCCATTCCAATCCTTTTAATAACGGAGGGTCATAACAATGAGCGAAGGTAAAGAATATTACTCCCGCAGCGAAGAACACGGCGATGTATATATCTCGGAGGAAGTCTTGGAAATGATCGCCGGTGCGGCCGCCCTGGAGGTAGAGGGTGTCACTGCGCTGTCCGGCGGCAGTATGGGTGACCAGCTTTTGGGTCGAAAAAAGCTCTCCAAGGGCATCAGTATTCTTTGGGAATCTGACAATATCATCGTCAATGTGTCTATCCAAATCAAATACGGCAGCATCATTCCCGAGGTTGCCCGAAAGGTACAGGAGACCGTGATGACAAACGTCGAAGCAATCAGCAATTTG
>CAYQRI010000001.1:18166-107966 GCA_964420085.1 uncultured Ruminiclostridium sp. | reverse complement strand
TGCCCGAAAGGTACAGGAGACCGTGATGACAAACGTCGAAGCAATCAGCAATTTGTGCGTCTCTGCGGTCAATGTCCGTGTCGGCGGCATTTCGTTTGAAAAAGCAGAAGGCTGAGATTACGAGTAAAATAAAAACCGCACGCTGTCATAAAGCTGACAGGGTGCGGTTTTTTGTAGTATGCGTTATTTCTTTTTATCACCGGATGCGTGTAGGGTACAGTTGCTGCAATCGCCCGTGCAGCCGTGGCAGGAGGTCGAGGGATGCGTTTTTATAAATCGCAACGCAATGAAAATGGCGATTAGAACCACTGCTAAGAGCAGCAGCGTTTGCGCATTGAGACCTCCGCCCAGAATGGCAGAGCCAAGCAGCTTGACCGCAAAGGCACTGAGCCATGCAATGGCGCATTGTCCGACCACGACACCGGCCGCCCAGCCCATGCCCAGCTCTCGTTTCACCGCAGAGATGGCGGCGACGCAGGGCGTGTAGAGCAGGGAAAAGACCAAGAGGGAGAGGGCGGTAAGGGGGGTGAGAATGGCGAGCAGGGGTTCTGTGCCGCCAAACAAAACGGATAGAGTAGAGACCACGCTCTCCTTTGCCATAAAGCCTGCAATGAGAGAGGTGGAAATCCGCCAATCGGCAAAGCCGAGTGGGGCAAAGATGGGGGAAATCAGCCCCGCAATGCCAGCCAAAATGCTGTTTTGGGAATCGCTGACGATGTTGAGCTGGAAATCAAAGGTCTGCAAAAACCAAATGATGATGGTGGCGATGAAGATGACGGTGAAGGCACGCTGCAAGAAATCCTTGGCCTTATCCCAGAGCAGCAGGGCAACATTTTTTCCGCCGGGCATTCTGTAGTTTGGCAATTCCATCACGAAGGGCACCGCCTCGCCACGGAACATGAACTGCTTGGAGATGAGGGCGAATAAAATCCCGATGAGAATTCCAAGGAAGTAGAGTGCAATCATAATGAGAGCGGCGTGCTTGGGGAAAAAAATGGCGGTGAAAAAACCATAAATTGGCAGCTTGGCGGAACAGCTCATAAAGGGGGTCAGCAGAATGGTCATTTTACGGTCACGCTCAGAGGGCAGGGTGCGGCTTGCCATCACGCCGGGCACCGTGCAGCCAAAGCCGATGAGCATGGGAACAATGCTTCGCCCCGAAAGTCCGATTTTTCGGAGCAGCTTGTCCATCACAAAGGCAACTCGTGCCATATAACCACTGTCCTCCAACAGAGAGAGGAAGAAGAATAACGTGACGATGATGGGCACAAAACTGAGCACACTGCCCACGCCGTTGAACACACCATCGATAATCAGGGAATGCAGGACGGAATTGATGTCCCAGGAGAGCAGGGCGGCACTGACCGTATCGGTCAGCCATGCAATGCCGCTTTCCAAAAGTCCCTGTAGAAAGGAGCCAATGACGCCAAAGGTCAGCCAAAAGATCAGTGCCATGATGCCGACAAAGGCAGGAATGGCGGTGTAGCGTCCCGTGAGGAAGCGGTCGATGTGACGGCTCCGTTCATGCTCCTTGCTCTCTCTAGGCTTCACTACGGTTTGGGCGCAGAGCTTTTGGATAAAGGAGAATCGCATATCCGCAATGGCAGCAGCACGATCCAAGCCACGCTCGGCCTCCATTTGGGAAATGATATGCTCCAGCATTTCCTTTTCGTTTTGGGTCAGCTTCAAAGCCTCCAAAACCAAAGCATCTCCTTCCACCAGCTTACTGGCGGCAAAGCGGAGCGGAATCCTCTCGGCCTTAGCATGATCCTCAATCAGATGCATGATGCCGTGCAGACAGCGATGGACGGCACCGCCGTGGTCGTTTTTGTCGCAAAAGTCGGTTCTGCCGGGGCGTTCTTGATATTGGGCGATGTGTAGAGCATGATCGACCAGTTCGTCCACGCCTTCGTTTTTAGAGGCGACGATGGGGACGACGGGGATACCCAAAAGCCCCTCCATTTCGTTGATGCGGATGGAGCCGCCGTTACCACGCAGCTCGTCCATCATATTGAGTGCCAGAACAATGGGAATATCCAGTTCCATGAGCTGCATGGTGAGGTATAGGTTTCGTTCAATATTTGTGGCATCGGTGATGTTAATGATGCCGGAGATGTTTTCGTTTAAAATAAATTGACGGGATACAATTTCTTCGCTGGTATAGGGAGAGAGGGAGTAGATACCGGGCAGGTCAGTGACCAAGGTGTTGCTGTGCCCACGAATAACACCGTTCTTTTGGTCTACGGTTACACCGGGGAAGTTGCCGACGTGCTGATTGGAGCCAGTGAGCTGATTAAACAGCGTGGTTTTTCCACAGTTTTGATTGCCTGCCAAGGCAAAGGTGAGGGTGGTGCCCTCGGGGAGCGGGGTTTCGTCTGCCTTGACGTGATAGCGTCCGCCTTCGCCCAAGCCGGGATGCTCCATAGGCTCAGTGAGCTTGGAAGCGGCATGGTGCGCTGTGGTTTTCTTTTCGGCTTTCTTGGGCAGCGTGACCTCAATTTGTTCGGCATCGGCCAGACGCAGCGTCAGTTCATAGCCGTGGATCCGCAGCTCCATAGGGTCACCCATCGGGGCATATTTGATGAGGGTGACCTCCGCACCGGGGATGACGCCCATATCCAAAAAATGCTGACGCAGCGAGCCGCTGCCGCCGACAGCTGTGATGAGGGCAGTGGTGCCCACGTCCAGATTATGTAGGGTCATCTGATGGGTCGCCCCCTTCCTCTGCTGTACGGATTGCCCAACGCATTTTTGTGGAATGCGCCCGTGGGTTTTGTGCACATTCGGCACGAGAGGGACGAATGACCTCTTTGGAAATATCGCTGTAAATGCCGGCACGATAGAGCGTGCGGAAGGATTGCTTCACCAAACGATCCTCGCCGGAGTGGAAGGTCAAAAGCGCCGCTTTCCCGCCTGGCTTCAGGACAGAGGGAAGCTTTTCCAAAAAGGAGTAAAGTACCTCAAATTCGCTGTTTACATCAATCCGCAATGCCTGAAAGGTGCGCTGTGCGGATTTTTTGATGCCTTCGGCCCGTTCCTTCATGGGCAGGAAGGCGAGGGCTTCTTCGATGACGCCGACCAGTTCCTTTGTGGTATCAATTCTGCCGCCCTTTTTGAGGGCAGAGACAATCTCCTTGGAAATGGCTTCGGCATATGGCTCGTCTGCATTTTCCACCAAAAGGGCGGTAAGCTCCTCACGGTTCAGCTCACGCAGACGCTCTGCGGCAGAAACGCCGGTGGTTGGGTCCAAGCGCAGATCCAAGGGACCCTCTTGCTTAAAGGTAAAGCCACGTTCGGGGTTGTCAATCTGCATGGAGGAAACGCCCAAGTCTGCCAGAACAAAGTCAAATTTCTGTTCGGGGGCGACCTCATCCAAGTGACAAAAATTCATGCGCTTTATCGTTAAGATATCTGAGCCGAAGCCTAAATCGGCCAGACGGGCTTTGGTTTTTTCAGACTCAATGGGGTCAATGTCCGTGGCATAGAGATGCCCCTTGCCCTTGAGACAAGCGAGCATCCGCTGCGAATGTCCGCCATAGCCCAAGGTGGCATCCAGACCGACTTGACCGGGCTGAATCTGGAAAAAGTCCAGAATTTCATTGACACAGATGGGAATATGCATCCCTGCGGGCGTTTTTCCGCTGCTGATGATTTTTTCAATATCCGCTTGATATTTTTCTGGATTCAACTCTTTATATTTTTCCCGAAAGGTTCGGGGATGGGTTCCTTTATATCGAACACGACGTTTGTGTTCCTGTTCCATGCAATCAGCTCCTTTACAAGGCATAACTATACCATAAAAAAGGCGGCTTATCTACAAGGTTCTGTTCTCTTTCGCTGAAAAGAGAGAGGAGGGGGGATAGGAAATGTAATATTATGGAAAAAATTGAGGAAACGACAAAAAAATATGCAAACCCGCTCGATTTTGTGCTATAATGCAGCTTGCAAAGTTAGAACCCGTTCTGTAATCGCAGGCTATGTCGATTGCAGCAGCGGTTCCTTAGAAAATTTTAGGAGGTTGCCGCTTCTATGAAATGTCCGTTCTGTGCCACGCTTGACAGCAAGGTGGTGGACTCTCGTCCGTCCAATGACGGCACCAGCATTCGCCGTCGGCGGGAATGCCTACAGTGTCACAATCGCTTCACAACCTATGAGACTGTGGAGCTGCTGCCTATGGTTGTGATTAAGAAAAATGGGATCAGACAGTCCTTTGACCGCAGCAAGCTGATGGGCAGTATGCTGAAGGCATGTGAAAAGCGGTCGGTTTCTCTTTCGCTTTTGGAACGCTCCGTGGACGAAATCGAAAAGGAGCTGCAAAATGAATTGGGCGGAGAGGTGACCAGTACACAAATCGGAGAACTGGTGATGAATAAGCTCAAGCTTTTGGATGAGGTTGCGTATGTTCGATTTGCCTCTGTGTATCGTCAGTTTAAGGATATCAATACCTTTATGGACGAGCTAAACAAGCTCTTGAACCAAAAAAAATGATCGCTGAAAGCGCCGGAGCCTTCGAGTAAGGAACTCCGACGCTTTTTTGCTGTGTATGTGAGCGCTTACAGCAGATCAAATCTCTGCATGACCTTGTGGAGCTGGCTCAGAGCGTCCCCTTCCATTGCACACAGTGGTAGACGCAGTGTGCCCCCATCCAATCCCATTGAGGTCATAGCGGCTTTGATGGGGATGGGATTCACCTGAGAAAACAGTGCATGGAGAAGGGGGGCATATTCAATCTGCAAATCACGTCCCACGCTCTGCTTCCCCTCCAAAAAGCTATGGGTCAGCCAAGTTATCTCCTTGGGGATCAGGTTGGAAGCGACGGAGATCAGCCCCTTGGCGCCCAAAGCAAGCATGGGAATGGTATGGTCATCGTTTCCTGACCAGACGTTCAGGTCGTCGCCGCAGAGGGACAGTGTATCCAATAGCAGAGAGAAGTCGCCGGAGGCTTCCTTTACACCGTTGATGCGTGGATGCTTGCTCAGTGCTTCATAGGTTTTGGCGGTGAAGGATAGACCGGTGCGGGAGGGTACATTATATAAAATAATGGGAAGATAGGTATGCTCTGCCAGCTCTTCATAATGCTGAATCAGACCTTCCTGTGTCGTTTTATTGTAATAAGGCGTGACAACCAGCAGAGCATCCGCTTCGGATTCCTGGGCGTGTTGGCAGAGATACAGCGCTTCGGCGGTGTCGTTGCTGCCACAGCCTGCGATGACCTTGCAGCGTCCTGCTACATAGGACGAACAATAGGACACCAAGCGAATATGCTCCTGTGTGGTGAGCGTTGCACTTTCTCCTGTGGTGCCACAGACGCAAACGGCATCAACGCCGGCTTCGATTTGGCGTTCGAGTTGTCGGGAAAAGGTGGAATAGTCGATGCTGCCGGCGGGCGTGAAGGGGGTAATCACTGCCGTACAGGTACCGGTAAAGACAGGTGCTTTCATAGAAAAACTCCTTTCCGTGGGCGATAGATGCCCAAACGAAACAAAAAAGACCCCAGACGGATGTCCGTTGCGAAGCGAGCTTCCCTTAAAAACGGAAGCGTTCTTTCGTAACAGACAGGCGTCTGGGGTTATGGGAGTGCCCATGCCATTGGGATCAATGGATGGCTCAGCGGCTCCCTTGGCGGTTAGCGGGGAAGGATATAGCCTTCCTTACAGAGCAGCTCGGCAAGCAGAACACCGCCGCCGGCAGCCCCACGGAGGGTATTGTGGGAAAGCCCCACGAATTTATAATCATATTGGCTATCGGGACGCAGACGACCAAGGGTGATCGCCATGCCACCTTCCAGGTCACGGTCGAGCTTTGCCTGGGGGCGATCCGGCTTGTCGAAATAGTGCAGGAACTGCTTCGGCGCACTGGGAAGCTCCAGCTCCTGTGCGCGGCCACGGAAGCTTTCCCAAAGCTCTTTGATTTCTTCCTCTGTCGGCTTATTCTGGAAAGAGACAAACACAGCGGCGGTGTGGCCATCGGAAACAGGCACACGCAGGCACTGGGCGGTGATGGAGGGGGAGAGGGCGGAAACGATTTCACCGTTTTCGACGGTACCGAAGACCTTGAGCGGTTCTTTTTCAGACTTTTCTTCTTCGCCTTCGATGTGGGGGATCACGTTGTCGATCATCTCGGAGTAAGTCTCGAAGGTTTTGCCCGCACCGGAAATGGCCTGATAGGTACACACCAGCACCTTTTCCAAGCCGAAGGAACGCAAAGGATGCAGGGCAGGAGCATAGGATTGGATGGAACAGTTGGATTTTACGGCGATGAAGCCACGCTTGGTGCCCAATCTTTTTTTCTGGTGCGCAAGGATTTCTGCGTGCTCCGGGTTGACCTCGGGGATAATCATGGGAACGTCGGGTGTCCAGCGGTGGGCGCTGTTATTGGAGATGACAGGGCATTCTAGCTTGGCATAGGCTTCCTCCAAGGTGCGGATTTCTTCCTTTTTCATATCAACGGCACAGAAAATAAAATCAACGGAAGCGGCAATCTGTTCCTTATCTGCCTGTGCATCCAAAACGGTGAGTGCCTTGGCCTCCTCTGGCATCGGTGTGGTCATAGCCCAACGATCTCCCGCCGCTTCGGCATAGGATTTTCCTGCGGAACGGGCGCTGGCCGCTACAACCTTTAATTGAAACCACGGATGATTTTCCAGCAGGGTGACAAATCGCTGCCCCACCATACCGGTTGCACCGACCACTCCAACAGCATACTTTTTCATGAAAAAAACCTCCAGACATTGTAAAAATAATCAAAAAACGAAGGATCTATTTTTCTTGCTAAACAGCGGTTGAAAAATAGATGGTTTCTGTACTATAATAAAGGGTATTCGATGGACATTGCCACTGTTTGTTTTTCGTCAGAGGACAAATGTCTACCACAAAAAGGATAGCACAGAACATTTTCCGTGTCAATGCAAAAAAATCTGTTCGAAAGAGAAAAGGAGGAGGCTATGAAGCGATTTTTTTCACGTTGTTTTATCATGATCCCATTTCTTCTGATGCTGCTTACGGGGTCTGTGCTTGCGGTGAGCAATGGGGAGACCGTGCGTGTGGGGCTTTTTTACGGAAGGAATGCACTGGCCTCCGCCAACTTGGAAAACAGTGAGGGGACAGGCTATCGCTTTGGATACTATACCGACACAGATGCCTTTGTCACCTTGGGCAGCACAGAGCTGACACAAATTTCTATGCTGAAAACCCAAAATCTTTATGTATCCTCCAACGGAACCTATGTCTCATCTGGCAGTGGGAGCGCAGGTCTTGTGGGGTGCTACCATATCCAGCTTCCCAACCGCTATGGAAGCTTTGAGGAAGCCAAACAAACGGCTGCTACGGTGAAAAATGGCTTTCCTGCGTGGGTCTCCGGTACATACTATGTCAGAAGTGGCTCTTACGCCACAGAAGCCGCCGCCAAAGAGGGGATGTCCGCCTTGGGAATTGCGGGGACAAGCGTCGTGGGAACAACCTCCTATGGCATTTCGGTGACCCAGACAAAAACCAATCAGATTCTCTTTCAATATGATGTCGCAGGCGGTGCTGTTTTTGCCGTCAAGCCCGGCAGCCAAGGCACACAGCAGACGAAAACATGGTTTAAGGGAAACAAATACGCAGGCAGCTTCCTTTATGAGCGCATCGGCGGCGGCAACCTGACCGTGGTGAATTTTTTGCCGATGGATGACTACATCAAGGGGATAGTTCCCTATGAAATGAGCAGCTCTTGGCCGACAGAAGCCTTGAAGGCACAGGCGGTTGCGGCAAAAAGCTACTTAATGTCCAGTGTTGGCGGCAAGCACGCCAGTCAGCATTTTGACGTTTGCAACACCACCGATTGTCAGGCATACCGTGGAGCAGGTCGTGCAACAGAAAGAACGGATGCGGCAGTCGAGGCGGTTTCCGGAATCTATGCCCGCTACGGCGGAGAAATCGCCAAAACCTTTTATTATGCGTCCAATGGCGGCGCAACCGAGAGCTGTGAAAATGTATGGAGTGCGAATCTGCCTTACCTGAAGGGAAAGGTCGATCCTTACGAAGCAGATATCGCTGACACGGTTCGTGGATACTATTGGACAAAGACCTACACGGCGGCAGAGCTGACCGCACGCCTGCAAAGCAGGGGCTATTCCTGCGGAACCATCGTATCCTGCACCGTGTCGAAATTTACCCCTGCCGGAAACGTATATTCCGTGACGGCGGTGGACAATACGGGAAAGCGTATTGTGCTGAGTAAGGAGAAGGCAAAGCTTGTCCTTGGCGTAAGCTCCCTGCACTTTACCATAAACGGAGCCTCCAGCGGAGGCGGAACGACCACCACAGACCGCTACTATGTAGACAGTGCGGAAAACAGCCTGAGCACCTTGGATGGCGTTTGGGCCTTGGGCGCCGATGGCAAAGCAGAGAAGCTGCAAGGAACCTCCGGACATTCGGTGATTACCTCCGGCGGCACCTCGACCTTGCAGGATATCGGAACCCAAACAACCGCACCCACACCCAAGACAGAACCGGGAACCTTTGTTATTTCCGGAGCCGGAAACGGACACAACGTGGGCATGAGCCAATGGGGTGCCTATGCAATGGCAAACCGTGGGTATACCTACGATCAAATTTTAAAATTTTATTATACGGGGATTGATCTCTATTAAAACATCTGATTTTTATTATGATCTGCCGCCTGCGCTGATTGCACAGACGCCGATCCTGCGTCGGGATACCTCTCGACTGCTCACCCTGAACAAAGAAACAGGGGAAACGGAACACCACCACTTTTATGAATTGCCGCAGTTTTTGCGGGCAGGGGACTGCCTTGTCCTGAATGACTCCCGTGTGCTGCCTGCTCGACTCATCGGAAAGCGGGAGCCAACGGGCGGTGCCTGTGAGGTCGTTTTGCTGATAGACCGTGGCGAAAAGGTTTGGGAATGCTTGGTGCGTCCCGGAAAAAAGCTTCGTGTCGGTGCCAAGCTCTCCTTCGGCGGTGGCGAATTGACCGCTGAGGTCATCGAGGTTTTGGAAAACGGCAACCGCTCCATCCGCTTTGACTATGAAGGCATCTTCTTGGAAACCTTGGAGCACCTCGGAAAAATGCCCTTGCCGCCCTATATCAAGGAGGAATTGCAGGATTCCGAGCGGTATCAGACCGTATATTCCAAGGAGGTTGGCTCTGCCGCCGCCCCCACAGCAGGTCTGCACTTCACAAAGGAGCTGCTACAAGCCATCGAAGAAATGGGTGTGCGGATTTGTTATGTGACCCTTCATGTCGGCTTGGGTACCTTCCGCCCTGTGAAGGCGGAGGAAATCGGCGACCATGCCATGCACAGCGAATATTGTATGATCTCGAAAGAGACCGCAGAAACCATCAACGAAACAAAAAAACAGGGCGGTCGTGTGATTTGCGTCGGTACCACCTCCTGTCGTACCATCGAGAGCTGGGCGGCAGAGGATGGCACGATGCGTGAAACCGCAGGCTGGACGAATATTTTCATCTATCCCGGCTATCGGTTTAAGGTGCTCGATTGCCTGGTGACCAATTTCCATCTGCCGGAATCCACGCTCATCATGCTGGTTTCTGCGCTGGCAGGTCGGGAAGCGGTGCTGGCGGCCTATGGCGAAGCCGTACGGGAAAAGTACCGCTTTTTCTCGTTTGGCGACGCTATGTTTATTGGATAAGGAGAAGTTTTGTGTTTACATTGCTGAAAACCGAAGGTGCTGCCCGACGAGGTGAGCTGACCTGTGCCCATGGTACGGCACAAACGCCCGTTTTTATGAACGTGGGAACCCAAGGCGCCATCAAAGGTGCGGTTTCTGCGCATGATTTGAAGGAAATCGGCTGTCAAATTGAGCTGTCCAACACCTATCACCTGCATCTGCGTCCCGGTGACCGATTGGTGCGGGAAATGGGCGGCTTGCACCGCTTCATGCGGTGGGATGGTCCCATTTTAACCGACAGCGGCGGCTTTCAGGTATTTTCCCTTTCCGGCTTGCGGAAAATCAAGGAGGAGGGCGTCACCTTCGCCTCCCACATTGACGGTCGCCGTATTTTTATGGGACCCGAGGAGAGTATGCAGATTCAATCGAACCTTGGCTCGGATATTGCAATGGCGTTTGACGAATGCGTCGAAAACCCATCCCCCCATGACTATGTGAAGCAGTCCTGCGAGCGGACGCTTCGTTGGTTGGAACGCTGTAAAGTAGAGCACGACCGCTTGAATGCGCTTCCCGGCACAGTGAATCCCAAGCAGCTCCTGTTCGGCATCAACCAAGGCGGCATTTTTCCCGATTTGCGTGTCTGGCATATGCAGCAGACTGCAAAAATCGACTGCGACGGCTATGCCATTGGCGGTTTGGCCGTCGGGGAACCCGCCGAAACGATGTATGAAATCATCGAGGAGGTCGAGCCGTATATGCCCAAGGATAAGCCCCGCTATCTGATGGGGGTTGGCACACCGACCAATATCATCGAAGGTGTGGCCCGTGGCGTGGATATGTTCGACTGTGTTTTGCCCGCCCGTAACGCCCGCCACGGCAAGCTCTATACTTGGGAGGGTGCCATCAATATTAAGAACGAAAAGTATAAGGACGATGACAGACCGTTGGATGCTGCTTGTACCTGTCCGACCTGCCGTTCGTTTTCTCGTGCCTATTTGCGGCATCTGTTTGCCGCCGGTGAAATGCTGGGGATGCGTTTGGCTGTGCTGCACAATCTTCATTTTTACAATACGCTGATGGAGAAGATTCGGGAAGCCTTGGATGCGGGTACCTTTGCGGCATTCCGTGAGGAATATTCTGAAAAGCTGGCACGAAAGCTGTGATTCCGTGAGAAAAAGCCCCTCGGCGAGTTCCTCATTAGAATTTGCTGATTCATAGATAGTTGACGATTTCAGGTATCCATACCGCACAAGAGGATACAATTCAAGTGGCGGGGTTGGGGCTGCTGTGCTAACCCCCATCAAGATAGGAGGAAATTCTATGACGTTGCAAGATTATCTGACCTCCCTCAAGGGGAAACGGGTTGCTGTGATCGGGATCGGTGTTTCCAATACCCCTCTCATCAAAACACTGCTCACCGCCGGCATTGCCGTCACGGCGTGCGACAAAAATAACAGGGCATCGTTCGGTGCCTTGGCGGATGAATTGGAGACGATGGGGGCAGAGCTTTGCTTAGGGGAAGGCTATCTGGATCAGCTTGATCACGATGTGATTTTCCGTTCGCCCGGCATTCGCCCCGATATTCCACCCTTTTTGGCGGCAGTAGAGAAGGGCAGTGTGCTGACTTCCGAAATGGAGGTCTTCTTTGAGGTCTGTCCCTGTAAAATGATTGCGGTAACGGGCAGCGACGGAAAAACCACCACCACCACCCTGATTTCCGAAATGCTGAAAAATGCAGGCTATTGCGTGCATTTGGGCGGGAACATCGGAAAGCCGCTGCTCTCTGAGGCGGGAGATATGAAGCCCGAGGATTTTGCCGTGTTGGAGCTGTCCTCCTTCCAACTGATGACCTTTCACAAAAGTCCCCACATTGCCGTCTTTACCAACCTATCGCCCAACCACTTGGATATGCATACCTCCATGGCAGAATATGCCGAGGCCAAGGAGCACATCTTTGCCCACCAGACGGAACAGGATGTGGCAATTTTCAACAGAGACAATGACCTGACCCGTGAAATGTCCACCCGTGCTGTGGGTCATGTCCTGCAATTTAGCCGCCAGTGTGCTGTGAAAGATGGCGTTTTCGTCGAAAACGGCACCATCTATTCTGCACGAAACGGCGAAATAAAGCCACTGTTTGACACAGACCGTATTTTGATTCCGGGTCAGCACAACGTCGAAAATTATCTGGCGGCGATTGCTGCCGTCCGTGACTTCGTTTCAGATGCTGTGATTTTGCACACAGCAGAGACCTTCCCGGGCGTCGAGCATCGCATTGAGCTGGTGCGTACCCTTCGTGGTGTGCGATATTACAATGATTCCATTGCATCCAGCCCCACCCGTACCATTGCCGGTCTGCATTCGTTTGAACAAAAGGTTATTTTGATCGTAGGCGGGTATGATAAGAAAATTCCCTTCGATACGTTGGGAAAAGAGGTGCAGACGCACGTCAAAACACTGGTGGTCACGGGTCATACCGCCGCTAAAATTTACGATGCCGTGGTTTCGGCCGAGGGCTACCAAGAGGGCTATCCCGCAATCGTGCGGGAGGATGAGTTTAAGCAGGCGGTTTTGAAGGCACATGAGGCGGCGGAGGAGGGTGATATTGTCCTGTTTTCGCCTTCGTGCGCATCGTTTGACCACTTTAAGAACTTTGCCCAGCGTGGACATTTCTTTAAGGAGATTGTCTTAGGGCTTTCATAACGGAACAAGGGGAGGATTCTATGGATATCATAGCCAGCCTAAAAACATTGTGTACCTGCTCCGGGCCGTCAGGCAGGGAGAGCAGTGCCGCCCTACAGGCGATGGCGCTGCTGCGTCCGTTTGTTCAGGAGGTCAAGGTGGATACCTTTGGAAATTTGGTGGGTGTGCGTCGCTGCGGAAAGCCAAATGCCAAACGGGTGATCATCGACGCCCATTTGGATGAAATCGGACTGCTGATTGATGGAGCGGAGGAAGGTTTTCTGCGCTTTCGCTCCGTGGGTGGCGTAGACCCCCGTATGCTCCCCAATCGAGAGGTGACCATTCTGACGGAGCCGCCAATGTTTGGATTGGTTGCCGTCGTACCACCGCACGTCCAAAAGTCGGGCGATGCGGATAAAAGCATCCCCATTGCTGACCTGCGGATTGATGCGGGCTTGACGCAGGAGGAGGCGGAACGTCTTGTGGGCACCTTTGTTGTGCCACGGGCTTCCTTTCAGTGCTTGGAAAACAACCGAATCACCAGCAAGGCACTGGACGACCGTGCCGGCTTTGTGACCCTGCTCCGCACAGCAGAGCTTTTGCAGGATACCCCTTTGGATGTTGACTTATATTTCATGGGCAGCAGCCGAGAGGAAACCAACGGCGGCGGTGCTTTAGTAGGCGCCTATGACATAGAGCCACACTGCTTCCTTGCCGTGGATGTGACCCATGCGAGAACCCCCGACGCACCCAAGGATCAGACCCATCCCAGCGGAGAAGGCACCGTCATTGGCATTGGCTCCAATATCACACGCTGGCTTTCTGACCGCTTGCGACAGAAGGCAAAGGAACAGGGGCTTTCCTTTGAACTGGAAGTCATGGCAGGACACAGCGGCACCAACGCTTGGGGCGTGCAGACCGCCCGTGAGGGGATTGCCACGGGTGTGCTGTCTCTGCCGCTCAAATATATGCATAGCCCTGTGGAAACACTCGACTTGGCGGATTTAGAGACAACGGCGGCTTTACTGGCCGCCTTTTTAAAGAACCTTGCTGCGGAAGGAGGAGAGTTTTTTGCTGATTGATACCCTAAAAGCCTTGTGTGCCCTGCCCGGCGTTTCCGGTTATGAGGATGCCGTGCGTGCCTATATCCGCATGGAAGTGGAGCCTCATGCCGACCATGTGCGTGTGGATACGATGGGGAACCTGATTGTATTCAAAAAAGGGGCGGTTCCCGGGAGAAAGAAGCTCATGCTCGCCGCCCACATGGATGAGGTGGGTTTGATGGTTCAGACCATCACCGACGAGGGCTATTTGAAATTCGGTACGGTCGGTGGCATTGATCGTCGGGTTCTCATCGGAAAGCAAGTGCGGATCGGTGAAAAGCAGGTGCCCGGTGTCATCGGTCTGAAGGCTTATCATCTCACCGATGCCGAAGAAGAAAAGAAAGTGCCCAAGCTGCGGGAATTTTATATCGATATCGGCGCAAAGACCGCCGAGGAAGCGGAACAACTGGTTTCCTTGGGTGATGTGGCGGTGTTTGATACCGACGTTTTGGAATTTGGCAAAGGACTGCTCAAGGCCAAGGCAATTGACGACCGCATCGGCTGTGCAATTATGGTAGAGCTGCTCAAGGAACCCTTACCGATGGACTGTACCTTCGCTTTCACCGTGCAGGAGGAGGTCGGTGCCCGTGGTGCCTTCGGCGCCGCCTTTTCTATCACGCCTGCCGTAGCTTTGGTTTTGGAGGGGACGACTGCGGCGGATCTGCCCTCTATGGCGGCACACCAGAGAGTTTGTGCCCCGGGAAAAGGGCCTGTGCTTCCCTTCATGGACGGCGGCGCCGTCTATGACCGCCCCCTATTTGAGCTGCTGCGTGCCTTGGCGGAAACGGGCGGCATTCCATGGCAAACCAAGCAATATATTTCCGGCGGCACGGATGCCTCCGTGATCCAAAAAAGCAAGGGCGGTGTGCGAGTTGCTGCCATTTCAGCGGCCGTGCGCTATTTGCATACGCCGTCCAGTGTCGCTTCCTTACAGGACTGTGAGCATATGCTCAGCTTGGCAAGACTGTTCCTCAACGCCATGGCCACCACGGAATCAATCTGAGAGAAGGAGATTACGAAATGGATTATTTATCTGTCATTCAAATGCTCAATGCCTGCCATGGTCCTGCGGGGGATGAACAGCAGATTGCCACCACCCTGAAACGCTTGGCGGAGCCGTATGTAGACGAATGCACCGTAGATACCATGGGCAACCTGATCGCACACAAAAAGGGGACGGGACCCAAAATGATGTTTGCCGCCCATATGGACTCCATCGGATTGATTGTCACCCACATCGATGCGCACGGCTATCTCTCCTTTGGCAAGCTGGGTGGGGTGCGCCCCGAAAGTATTTTGCACACCCCGTTCCGTTTTAAAAACGGTGTGATTGGCTTGGTGTCTCTGCGTGGAAAGGTCGCTGTCAAGGATATGACCTTGGAGGATCTTTACTTGGATATCGGCGCAAAGAACGAGGAGGATGCCCGCCATCTGGTTCGCATTGGCGATACGGCGGTTTCCTATATGCCTGCCTTCTGCACGGAGTCCCGTCTGGTTGCGCCCTATTTGGATAACCGCATTTCCTGTGCGGCCATGCTGGAGGCGATGAGTATGGTGCGTGCCAGTGAGAACGACCTTTACTTTGTATTCACGGTGCAGGAGGAATTGGGGTTGCGTGGCAGTAAGCCTGCCGCCTATGTGATTGAGCCGGACTATGGTATTGCGGTGGATATTACCACCGGAGATGAATTGGACAGCAAGGGCAGGGGAAGCTCTGCACTGGGGAAGGGTGCTGCCATTAAGATTATGGATAATTCTGTCATTTCCCACCCCGAGGTGGTAGAAACCCTTGAAAAACTTGCAGAGGAAAGTAAAATCACTTGTCAAAAAGATGTAATTACAGGCGGAGGAACGGATGCTGGTGCCATTCACTTGACCAGAGCGGGTGTGCGGACGGGTGGCATTTCCATTCCCTGCCGTTATGTCCATTCGCCGGTTGAAATGGTTGACACAGAGGATGTGAGCGCTGCGGCAAGGCTGATTGCCGCTTTTGCAAACAAAAAATACGCATAATTTCCAGAGTATACAGCGAAAAAACTGCGTAAGATTGGCGCATAAAAATAAAGAAAAATATAGAGATATAAAGGATGTAATGCAATATGCCTTTACAGATAAGCGACCAAACCCTTGCCCTAGGCGCAAGGGCACAAATGGCACTGACCGCACAGTTTACTCGCATCGATGAAATTGCGGAATATAACACCCGAAAGGTGCTGTCTGCATTTCAAAAGCATCGTGTAGCCGAAGCCTTTTTTCAAGGCACCACCGGCTATGGCTATGATGATTTAGGCAGAGAAGCCTTGGGCGAGATATATGCCGACATTTTCGGCACAGAGGATGCGATGGTGCGGATCAATTTCGTCAACGGAACCCACGCCATTGCTTCGGCTCTTTACGGCGTACTGCGTCCGGGCGATGTTTTGGTCTCAGCCATTGGCGCACCCTACGACACCTTGCAGGGGGTCATCGGCATCACAGGCGATGGAAACGGCTCCCTGAGGGAGTTTGGCATTGCCTACCGACAGGTTGACCTGACCCCCGAGGACACCCCCGATTTTAACGGCATTGCACAGGCAGTGCGGGACGATAAGGTAAAGGCGGTGCTCATCCAGCGCTCCCGTGGCTATGCTACCAGAGCCTCCCTTTCCGTGGCCGAGATTCAGGAGATTTGCACTCTCATTCGCCAGAATAACCCCAAGGTCAATATTTTGGTCGATAACTGCTATGGCGAATTTGTGGAGACAAAGGAGCCTTCTGAGGTGGGCGCAGACCTCATTATGGGTTCTCTCATCAAAAACCCCGGCGGCGGCTTGGCACCCATGGGTGGCTATGTTGCGGGTCGCCGTGATTTGGTGGAGAGCACCGCTATGCGGATGACCGTTCCCGGCATCGGACGGGAATGCGGCGCTTCCCTGGGAAATAATCGGGCACTCTATCAAGGTCTGTTTTTGGCGCCCCACACGGTGGCACAGGCAACCAAAACCGCCGTTTTTGCGGCAAAGGTTATGGAGCTGCTGGGCTATCGCACCGATCCGCTCTCGACCGATATTCGACACGATATCATCCAAATGATTCACTTGGAAAAGCCGGAGGCCGTCGAAAAATTCTGCAAGGGCATCCAGTCCGGTGCCCCTGTGGATTCGTATGTTACCCCCGTCCCGTGGGAAATGCCCGGCTACGATTGCCCCGTCATCATGGCAGCAGGTGCGTTCATCCAAGGCGCTTCCATTGAGCTTTCTGCCGATGCGCCCATGCGACCACCCTATACCGTGTATATGCAGGGCGGCTTAACCTACGAATCCGGAAAGCTGGGCGTTTTGCTGGCCGCCGAGGAGCTTTTGCGGAAGTAAGCAGAAAAGCCCCTGTCACAAGGGGCTGGAAAGAAGGGGAGAACAGATGGAAGTATCCGAACGGCTTGAGGAGCTTCGTGCACAGCTAAATTATCACAGTGCACGGTACTACAACGAGGATCGCCCTGAAATTACCGATGTGGCGTATGATACGCTCATGCAGGAGCTGAAAGCCATAGAAAAGGAGCATCCCGAATGGGTGACACCCGATTCTCCCACACAGAAGGTCGGCGGCATCGCAAAGCGGACGGCAGGCGTTTTGGTCGAGCATCGGGTGCCGATGCTCTCCATGCAGGACCTGTTCAGCAGGGAGGACGTAGAGCACTTTGTGGACGACTGCTATGAAAAGCTGGGCGAACAAACAACCTTTATTGTAGAGACCAAAATTGATGGGCTGTCTATGGCGCTGCGCTATGAGCAGGGGCGCCTTAAAACAGCCATTACCCGTGGGGACGGACGGCACTTCGGGGAGGATGTCACCGAAAACGCCAAGGTCATTGCGGATGTCACCCAAACGCTTCGGGAGCCGATTGACTATTTGGAAGTGCGTGGCGAGGTTTATATGACCGAGGCGGCGTTTGAAGCCGTCAATGAAAAGCAGGAGCTTTTGGAGAAAAAGCCCTTTGCCAATCCCCGCAACTGTGCCGCCGGAACCCTGCGTCAGCTGGATGCCAAAATCACAAAGGAGCGGGGGCTTTCCTTCTTCGTTTTCAACGTGCAGGATATCAGGGGCAAAGCCCTTGCAACCCACGAGGAAGCGTATGCCTTCTTGAAGTCCTGTGGTGTGACCGTCATTTCCTGCTACTTCGTTTGCAAAAGCAAGGCGGAGGTTTGGACGGCCATCGAGCGCATTGGAGAGCTGCGTGGTTCGCTGCCCTACGAGATTGACGGCGCAGTGGTCAAGGTGAACGAGCTGGCTGCGAGAAAAAAGCTGGGCGACACCGCTAAAAATGCAGGCTATCAGATTGCCTATAAGTATCCGCCCGAGCAGAAGGAAACCAAGCTGCTCAATATTGAACTATCCGTGGGACGAACGGGAAAAATCACCCCGACGGCGGTCTTTGAGCCGATTCGGCTTTGCGGAACTACGGTCTCACGCTGCACGCTGCACAATCAGGATTACATCACCAATTTGGGTATTTGTCTCGGCTCTACGCTCAAAATTGAAAAGGCAGGGGAGGTCATTCCGAAATGCGTGGGTGAGGTGGCGGAAAAGCGTCCGCCCAACGCAGAGGTCTTCCATATCCCGATGGTATGCCCTGTCTGTGGCGAAGCAGCGGTGCGAGAGGATACCGCCGATATCCGCTGCGTCAATTTCAATTGCCCTGCACAGTTGGAGCGGCTCATTGCCCATTTTGTGGGCAGAACGGCCATGGATATCAAGGGCTTTGGTGCGGTGTATGTCCATGAACTCATTGAAAAGGGATATCTCTCCGATGTGGCGGATATTTTTACGCTCTATCGGCATAGAGAGACACTCATTGAACAGGGCATCATTGGGAAAGAGAAGAATACGGATAAGCTGCTGGCGGTGATTGAGAAGGCAAAGCAAAAGGAGCCATCCCGCCTGCTGACTGGGCTGGGCATTGATAATGTCGGGACAGGAGCAGCAGAGGCACTCATGAAACGCTTTGGCTCCATGGATGCCCTCGCACACGCTACCGTGGAGGATATGATGCAGACAGAGGATATCGGGCCTGTGTCGGCACAGTGTGTCTTTGATTACTTCAAGACAGAGGCAGCCCAACGCCTGTTAGAGAAGTTCAAGGTCGCCGGGGTGAAGCTGGATCAAACGCCAGTGGCAGAGCCTGTCGGCGAGCAGCCGTTTTCTGGGCAGACCGTTGTCATTACGGGTACGCTCCCCGACAGAACCAGAGAAGAGGCGGAGCAGCTCATCACGGAGCATGGCGGCAAGGTGACAAAGAGTGTTTCGAAAAAAACCACCTTCCTTCTGGCGGGAGAGGAGGCGGGCAGTAAGCTGCAAAAGGCAGAGACTTTGGGTATCCCGATTTATTCTCTGGAGGAAGTCTTGCAGAGAATTGCAGAATTTTCTGCTGCCTCAACCGAAAGACAGGGGAATGATGATGAAAAAATGTAGAATCACGGTTGTGCGCAAGGCATTTTACAAGGATTTGGCGGAGCGGTATGAAAATCCCATAGACCACGCCTGTGACGTGGAGGAGGGACAGGTTTTTATTGCCAACGGCTGGGCAAAGCCCGATGGATTTTGTGAAAGTGCGTGGGGGAGTATTTCCCCCTTCGTCATGACCCTTGCCCACGGTGGCGAGAATCTATATGATGGTTGGATGAAGAATCCCAAGTCTGCCATGATTTCCTGCAATGATGGCTTTCGTCCTGTCAGCTTTTTCATCGAAGCGATGGATGAGGATGCAACATAATCAAAAAAAGCAACAAAATCGGGTCTACAATGACAGTTGTCATCGTAGACCCGATTTTGGTTCAGACTAAGGCATCTGTTTCCACAGCGCTCTTAGGTTTAGATACTTATCTTCTGAAACAATCGCTGCAATAAACAGGACGATCGTTGCGAGGCTCGAAAGGAACCTGGCAAGGCTTGCCACACTCAGCACAAACTGCGCTGAACATCTGGCGAGCGCCACGGGAGTTGTTGTTGCCCTTACGAGCATTACGGCAGGGCTTACAACGCTGAGGCTCGTTGGTAAAACCCTTTTCTGCGAAAAATTCCTGCTCACTTGCGGTAAAGGTGAATTCTTGTCCGCAATCCTTGCAGACGATTGTTTTGTCATTAAACATGGGATAACCTCTTCATAATAAAAATACTACGGTGCAGACTCGCATCGCAGTGAAGTTATAATAGCATGAAGAGACAAGAATGTCAAGGCTTTTTTTGAAATAAATAAAAAATATAATGAAAGGGGTATCTATTGACAAAGAAGGACACCCGAAGTGTCCGGTTTACTTCCGTACTTCGGGTGTCCCAGTGTTTGGTTTAGGGTATCCTAGAGAGGGGGATTATTCCGCAGCGGGGGCAGGCTCTGCCACTGCGGGAGGGGTTGTTGTGGAAGGCTCCGCAGTATTGGGTGATTCGTCTGCATCCTCCGGCGAGCTAAGGGATGCATTGCGGATGGGAGCATCGACATCCTCTGGCTTGGTTTTCATGCTCACATTGTCGCCGGGGTTCAAAATGACTACCTTCTGATTGGCAGAGGCCGCAAGCGCATAGAAGGTATCCGAGCCGTCCAGACGGATATAATACCAAGAATCTCCGCCAAGCACAGCGGTTCGAATTTCTGCGACGGTGCCCGAAATCTTCGACTGGTCGATGACGATTTCGTTGCCCTTAATATCCACAGGAATGTTGCTCTGCCTCAGCTTGGTGATATAATCCGCTTCACAGGAGGCGACTGACGTTCCTGTTGCGACAATCTGATATTGAGAGACATTGACCATCGCATACATTTTAACAAGGTCAGAGCTGTCCTTCAACGACATAAAATAGGTGGGCTGTCCGCCAATATTGAGCAGCAGAGGGAAGGTGGCGGTATATCCCAAGTCCTGCACCACACCTTGGGCAGAGTCCTGTGCGGACGCCTCAATGGCACCGGGGGCGGGATAGAAGGTCGTTTCCTTGGTTCTCTGGTTCGAGAGCAGGAAGCCAATGTTGGATTGGTCACTGCTGACAGAGGTGATACCCGTGTACATATAAACATCGTCGTTCATGGCGAGATAGTTATAGTCAGAGGTGGTCACGGTGACATCCTTTTGACCAATGATGGAGTTGATGAAGCCTTTGGTATAGGTGCCATAGAAATTATACTGCTGTGTGATCAAATTGGCAGAATAGACACGATCCACCCAAGTGGGAATATCGCTTGCGTCATAGTAGGCACTTTCGCCGGTGCAGGCATTCAGCAGGACAGCGCCGACAATATCAGCACCACCAAACAGACCGACGGTACGGGTTTCACGGGGGCAGACCCACCAAGGCTGACCTTCATCGTCAATTTCCAAATGGGGGGAGCTGAACATATAGGTGGGGTAGCGGAAGCGTAGGGTTCGATTCAAGTCCCGATTGAAAAATTCGGAAGGGGAGTATCGCATTCCGCCGGCATTCAGGGAGGAAAGGCGAACGACCTCTACGTCTTGGTTTACCATATCTACGGTGATATAAGCAGGCAGTCCCTCTTTTTTGTTGATGACCCATTTAAAGAAGTCACCGTATTCCAGAGAAGCCACACGGACGGGACGGCCTTGGTAGTTAATTTGGGTATAATCGTAGGAGACTTCAAACTGGCTGACCATATCAGAGAGTTCGCCTAGCTTTCGATCGCCCAATCTCCGTGCAGAGGACTCATCCAGCATGGGAATTTCATTGAAGGACACCTGCTGAATGTCGCTTTTAAAATCTCCGGTTTCCACGTCCAGCAGGCTGTGATAGGAGCTGGCACGGAAGAAGGGCACGGAGATCAGTTGTCCGATCACAAAAAGGGCGGCTAAGGCGAGAACGATGACGACCACGGCTTTGCACTGATTTTTTGCAAAGGAGAGGTAATCTCTCAGATGAACGCCTTGTTTTCCTGTATCGACCCCCAGTACAATCATAAAGACCAGAATGTATACCAGAAGTAGGATGAGAACAAAGCTATAAAAGCTGGTATTATGCAGGTTGATGGCTGGCAGGGAAACGTAGAACCAGATGGCACCAATGACAAGCGTGATGAGTAAGCTAGTCAAGATGCGAGGAAAGGTTCGTTTTGCCTGACTGTCTGACATAGTGTGCTCCTTTCAAAGCGTAAAGTGAAATGGTGAATGGGGTCAGTATAGCCCATTTCTGGAAAAAAAGCAATCATCTATAGTGAGTTTAAACAAGCTTCATCCCAATTAGTCGGAGATACTGTTTAATTTGTTTGACAACTTATAGAAAACATGGCAATATAATAGCATATAATGCTATACTTATATGTGAAAATGTGGATGCAGAAAGAGGGTGTAGTCATGATTCAATTAGAGCTCATCGGAGAACTGAGAGATCTCAATGTCATGTCTGTTTTTATCCGCCTGTTGCTGGCTCTGTTTTTTGGTGGAACCATTGGGTTTGAGCGGGGACAAAAGCAACGGGCGGCGGGCCTGCGCACGCATATGCTGCTCTGTATCGGGGCAGCCTCTACCATGCTGGTCAGCGAATATCTTTATGCCAGCTATGGTGTGGGCGATCCAGCAAGATTGAGTGCACAGGTGATCAGCGGCATCGGCTTTTTGGGTGCCGGCACCATTATTATCACACGCAGAAATGAAATCAAGGGCTTAACGACAGCGGCCACCCTTTGGGCAACGGCTTGCATGGGCATTGCAGTCGGTGTTGGTTTTTACGTCTGCGCAGGAATTATGTATGTTCTCCTGATTGTTGTTCTGGTTTTTGTCAGTGTCCTAGATAATAAATACTTAAAGGTTCCCACGAATTTGTCATTCTATCTGGAGGTTGAAGCGGAACAAGGCGTAGGAGATGCCATTCACTTTATACACGGATTGGGATGGCGTGTGCATGATCTGAAGGAGTATCCGTCTGGGCGGGAGAATATCCTCGCAGTGCGAATGGATTTGGAATCGGAGAAGGCGGCACGGGGGGATCCAGATGCAATAAAAAAAATGCAGGAGGAGCCTTGGGCGCTTCGTTTTGAGATGCCTGATTTCTAAAGAAGCATGGCTGAGATGACGTTCTGTCTTTTTGTGAATAGAGGGAACATAGAGTGCAGCCACAGAAATAACCGGAAGTCATTTCTGCGGCTGCATTTGTTTTGCAATTACCGATAAACCTGTTTTTGGTCGTCCAGAATTTCACAACGGTGACAGGCGGAATATGCAATGGGAAATGCAGGGTATTCCGCACGAAAGCCTTGCAGCAAAACGTCAGGATTGAGCCCCGGATTTTGGGCTTTTAAAAGCAGTGTAAGGGTAAGTGTGCTTCCCTCCGCTTGTATGGATTCCACGTCCTCCACGAGAGGAATGATATCGACCTCAGTAAAGCCGCTCTTTGCCTTCTTGCTGCGCTTCTTCACCACAAAGCTTTCTCTGGAAAGAAGCGCACGGAAGGCAGACTCTGCCTGCTCTGCGAGCGGGGTTTCAAATTCCAAGGTGATTTGATAGCGGACAAAGGAGAGCTTTCGAAAGGGAAGACCACCCTCGTAACAGACTCGAATTTCGATGCCCTTGGGAAGAACACGGTTCATTTTTTCGGGTAGGGTTTCGACAGTTGCGCCGGAAACCAAACCGAACTCTAAAATTTCACAGTCACTGGAGAAAAATAACGGCAAGGGCAGAGGGATTGAGACATAGGGATGGGGATGAAAGCCCTCTGTGTGGCGAATGGAGATGCCCGCACGCAAAAAGGCACGCTCCATGGTGTGCATCAAATCCAAATGCGAGCTATAGCTTGCGGCATCCCCTTTGGAAAAAAGAATACGTTGATCAGCCATGACAAAGCCCTCCTTCGCAAAGCTTATTGGCACCGCAGCCGGAGCATTTTTCACGGCAATCCGGTGTAATGACCCCTGCGTAGGCTTGGTCGCGTTCCTTCCGGAGATAGCTTTCCTTCACACCGTCAGAAATGATGTGCCAAGGCAGGATTTCGTCCGTAGAATGCGCTCGGTTGGCATAAAATGCAGGGGATAGCCCACAGCTCTCGAAGGCATCCAGCCAGTATTGCAGGTGGAAATATTCACTCCAAGAGTCGAACTTTGCGCCGTTTTTCCAAGCGGCCTTGATGACGGCGGCCATACGGCGATCACCACGAGCCAGAGCGGCTTCTAAAAAGCTTGTCTCGGGATCGTGCCAGTTATAGGTGATGGATTTATTGCGGATGGCACCACGCAACAGGTTTACCTTGCGTAAATACTCCTCTTGGGTATTCTGTGCTTCCCACTGAAAGGGTGTGTGGGATTTTGGCACGAAGCAGGAGGTAGAAACTGTAATCCGCACGCCACGAGAGGAGTTAGGGGTGCTCTCTCGCCAAGCATGGTAAACCTTGGTGGCAAGCTCCGCAATGCCTAAAACGTCTTCATCGGTCTCGGTGGGCAGACCAAGCATGAAGTAAAGCTTCACGCTGCTCCAACCACCGGCAAAGGCCGTGCGGCAGGAATGGAGCAGATCCTCCTCCGTGACATTTTTATTGATGGCATCCCGCAGACGCTGCGAGCCGGCTTCGGGGGCGAAGGTAAGTCCGCTCTTTTTTCCGCCCTTCTGCAGCTTCTCCATCAGGCTCATCGAGAAGTTATCAGCACGCAGGGAAGGCAGCGAAATGTTCACTTTGTTTGGCTGACACCAGTCCAGTAGACCATCACAGAGCGGCAGCAGGTCGGGATAGTCACTGGAGGAAAGGCTCATCAGCGTCATTTCCTGATAGCCCGATGCCTTGCAGGCATCAATCCCCTGCTGCGCCAGAAGCTCGTGGGTGCGTCCGCGCACGGGACGATAGACAAAGCCAGCCTGACAGAAGCGGCAGCCACGGATACAGCCACGAAACAGCTCCAGCATGACACGGTCGTGGGTGATTTCTGTGGAGGGAACGATGGTTTCGACGGGATAGTATGACGTATTCAAATCCTTGACCAAACGCTTGCAGACCGTTTCCGGCGCACCCTCCTTAGGCGTTATGGCAGAAATGGTGCCGTCCTCGTGATAGGAAATCTCATAGAGGGAGGGAATGTACAAGCCCGGGATTTGGGCAGCCTTCTGCAAAAATTCCTGCTTGGACCAGCCCTCCTTTTTTGCCGTGCGGTAAAGGGCAATCATTTCGACGGTGACATCCTCACCTTCCCCCAAGGAAACAATATCAACGAACGGGGCAATGGGTTCGGGGTTATAGGTACAGGTTCCCCCGGCTACAATGATGGGGGTGAGGTCTGGCCTGTCCTCACTTTCCAGCGGGATTCCTGCCAAATCCAAGAGATTCAAAATGTTGGTATATGCCATTTCATAGCCCAGGGAGAAGCCAATCATATCGAAGGAGGCGATGGGGTCGCCGCTTTCCAATGCGTAAAGGGGAAGCTCTTCGTTCCGCATTTCCTGCTCCATATCGCCCCAAGGAGCAAAGACACGCTCGCACCATACCCCCTCCAGCTTGTTGATGACACCGTAAAGAATGCGCAGACCTAGGTTTGACATACCAATTTCATAGGTGTCGGGGAAGCAGAAGGCGAAGCGACAGTCCACGGTATCCTTGTCTTTGTGAACGGCATTGTATTCGCCCCCCACATAACGACCGGGCTTCTGCACACGAGTTAAGATTTTTTCCAGTTTATGATCCATGAGGACCTCCATATAGGGCAGAGCATAGCTCTGCGGATAGTTTCAGCCAGAAGTTCACGGGGTTTCGTTCCCGCTGTGAACTCTGCGACGCTGGGAGCCACTGATTCCATTCGTATTGTAATGCGATCCATTCGGGATTTTTTATGGATATGAATCGGTGGACTCTCAAACTCTTATAGTATACCATAAACTTTTGGAAAACAAAGCACAAATTATGCCGCTTTACCAAGGTTTTTGTTTGGCACTGCCGAAATAGGGCGGATACATGGCATCAAAACGCAGAAGAAGAAAGGCGTTGGCGGTTAGCATATGATATTTGAATTTTCTTGATATTTCTCCAAAATAGAAAGCAAAAGGGAAGCGAAAGGGAAGCAAATGTACAGGGAATGTGGTATACTATATGAGATTAGGAGAAAAATAGAAATCAGATCGATTCTTGCAAAATTCCACGGTTAAATGCTTTGAAATTCTTAAATGAATCTTAAAAGTTTTACTACAAAGAATCAAGAATTATCATGTACAATAAGCATGAAAGAGGAAGAAAGGAGTGGTTGTATATGAAAATCCTAATCACATCCGATTGTTATGTACCAACAATTAACGGCGTCGTGACGTCGATTATAAATTTGAAGACAGGACTCGAGACGCTGGGTCACGAGGTCAGAGTGCTGACCTTATCCAGTACAGGAAAAAATGAAATCAAAGGGAACAACTATTATATCGGTTCCGTCAGCGGAGAGGTCATTTATCCCGATGTCCGAATCAAAATCGCCCCCTGTAAAAGAATTATGCGGCACATTTACGATTGGAAGCCTGATATCATACATTCTCAAACTGAATTTAGCACCTTCCCCGTTGCAAAGACTATTTCAAAAAAACTGAATATCCCGTTGGTGCATACCTATCACACGGTTTATGAGGACTATACCCATTATTTTTCCCCCAGTAAAACCGTGGGGAAAAAGGTGGTCAGACAGTTTACCAGAGCGGTGGCCAGACATTGTGATGCCATCGTAGCACCCACCACAAAGGTGCAGTCTATGCTGATGGGATACGCACTGAGAAGCCCCGTAAAGGTCACCCCTTCGGGTATCAACCTATCTAAATTCAAACAAGAGATTGCACAGGAGGAGCTGGATGCCCTCAGAGCAGAGCTTTCCATCCCCAAGGATTATAAAATCCTGCTGTCTGTCAGCCGTGTCTCAAAAGAGAAAAATATTGAGGAGCTGATTACCTATCTCACCAACCGCACAATGGAAAAAACAGTCTTTCTCATTGTAGGCGACGGACCCAGACTGGAGGATTTGAAGGCGCTGGTTCATACGCTTCACGCAGAGGACAAGGTTCTCTTTGCCGGGATGGTGGATCCGGAACGAATTCCTCTCTATTATCGGCTTGCCGATGTGTTCCTCAGCGCTTCCAATAGTGAAACACAAGGGCTGACCTATATTGAAGCCTTGGCGAGCGGAACACCCCTCCTGTGTCGCAAGGATGACTGCTTGAAGGATATCCTTGTGGAAGGGGAGAATGGATTCTTTTACGAAACAGAGGAAGACTTTCACACGCACCTTTCACAGTATTGCGCCCCCTGCGAGAGCCAAGCGCTTGCTTTGGCGTCTCCGCATACCATCCAAACCAGTGTGGAGAAATTTTCCATTGAGCATTTTGCAAAAAGCATCGAGGAAATTTATCTTGAACTCATCAACAGCAGAACCTACTATAGTGGCAGAGGAAGGCATATTGGAACCTTTGGCTCAATCGCCTCGTTGGTGCTTTGTATCTTTTTCACCTGCTATGGCTATCAAAACGGCTGGTTTACCTCCGTGGAGTCCTTGCAGGAATTGGTGACACAGGTTGGAATTTTTGCGCCGCTGCTCTTCATTTTCTTGCAAATTACACAGGTGGTGGTTCCCATTATCCCAGGGGGGTTGGGTTGCCTGGCTGGCGTGATTCTATTTGGCGGGCTGTATGGCTTTGTCTATAACTATATCGGCATTTGCATTGGCTCTCTCTTGGTCTTTGCCATTTCCAAGAATTTTGGTCAGCGTGTGATGCATCTCATGTTTTCCAGGCAGCTGATTCACAAATACCAAAGCTGGACCAGCAAAAAGGATCGCTTCAATAAGATGTTTACCTGGGCCATTTTTCTTCCGGTAGCTCCCGATGATTTTCTGTGCTATTTAGCGGGTACTACACAAATGAGCTGGCGGTATTTTACAGGTACGATTTTAGCCGGTAAAATTCCTTCCATCGCTGCCTATAGCTTTGGATTAACCGTGATTTGGCAGAGAGTGGTGACACTTCTCGGGACAGTTTCCGTATAAATAGAGAGGATGGAGGCAATTAAAATGTCTGTGCAATTATACATGGGGGATTACCCCATGGTAAAAAACAGTGGGGTCGGGAAGGCCATTCTGCATCAAAAGGAAATGCTCAAGCAGGTGGGAATATCCACGGAGGAACGTCCGTCCCCCGCTGTGGATACCATTCATATCAATACCGTTTTTCCCAAATCTGTGCTCGCTGCTCTGCGTGCGAGACGGCAAAAGAAAACCGTGGTCTATTACGGGCATTCCACAGAGGAGGACTTCCGCAATTCCATCAAAGGCTCAAACCTCTTATCTCCTCTCTTTAGAAAATGGATCACCTTTTGCTATAGCTTGGGTGACATCGTGATCACCCCCACGGAATACTCCAAACGAATATTAGAAAGCTATGGCATTCAAAAGCCGATCTATGCACTGTCAAACGGAATCGATACTACATATTTTAAACGAACACCAGAGGCAAGAGAACGCTTTCGTGCCGCTTATCACATTGCAGAGGATGAAAAGGTGGTCATTTCTGCGGGACATTTGATTGAGCGAAAGGGAATTCTGGATTTTCTTGCCCTAGCAAGCAAGCATCCGAGCCTCAAATTTATCTGGTTTGGTGCAACAGCAGAAAGCCTGATGACCAATGCTGTGAAGACAGCCGTTCGTCAGGCACCCGAAAATGTTCTGTTTGCCGGCTTCGTTGATAAGGAAGTCATTCGGGATGCCTACTGCGGTGCAGATCTATTCGCCTTTCTCAGCCACGAGGAAACCGAAGGCATTGTTGTGCTGGAGGCGCTGGCGTGCTCCATTCCTGTCTTGCTTCGGGATATTCCCGTCTACGAAGGCTGGCTCCAAAGCGGTGTAAATTGCTACAAGGGCAGCTCCCTTGCAGAGTTTCAGACCTTGACGGAGGACATCCTTGCAAACGCCTTGCCCTCCCTGACGGAGGAGGGATTAGAGGTCGCAGAGAACCGAAGTATGCGAGAGATGGGAAAAAAGCTCATTCAAGTCTACCGCATGAATGGAAACCGAAATTATTGTATGAAGCAGGTGGAGGGCGGATATGTACATCATACTAACGGCGGCCGCAGCATGGTTTATTGCACAACTCATAAAAATCGTTCTTGAATGCATTAAAACGAAAGAATTCAATTTAGGAATTTTGATGTCGTCGGGAGGAATGCCCAGCTCCCATACGGCATTTGTGGTGGCGGCAACGACCAAAATCGCCTTAGTTGAGGGGCTATATTCCTCCCTGTTTGGTGTGTGTGTGGTTTTGTCCTTTGTCGTGATGTATGATGCCGTGGGGGTCAGACAATCTGTCGGACTGCAAGCGAAGGCTTTGAACGAATTGCATGAGAAATTGAATGACTTAACAAACTTCGATTATAATATCATCAAAGAGGTCTGTGGTCACAATATCTTTCAAGTGATTGCCGGGTTTGCCCTCGGCGTTGTGGTGGGACTTTTGGCGTGAGGCATTTCTGCTTAGAAAGGAAGGAAACCCATGAAAAAACGGGGGACAAGCCTATTGGTGGCCGTTTGCGTTTTGATTTCCACAGCTTCAGTCGCTGCCGTGGGCGTGACCTCCGGCAGTGCAGATCAGACCAAGGAGGTTTCCATTGTGTTTCCAAAAACAGATGGAGAAGAGACAGAAATGGTTAGATATTCGGATCACTATTTTTTTGGCAATTCATTCAGCTATCAGCATGAGCTGGCGGTGCTTTCCTTGGGCTTTGCTATGGCAGGCTTCCGCAGTGCGGATGGAGGAAGTGAGCGCTACGACACCAAGCATAAAAATATCGAAGGTACATTCAAGCAGGCAGGCTTTTTGGACTTGCGTTTTGATGCCTATGATACAAAGCCTACCACGTCCTCCATTGCGTCGGCAATCGGACGCAAACCCGTGACAAATGCAGCAGGTCAGACAAAAACGCTGGTCTCTATTGTGATAAGCGGCAGTGGCTATGAGGCCGAATGGGCAGGGAACTTTCAAATCGTAAGCGATGAGGGAACGCTGACGCAGGATCATGCAGGGTTTGCCTACGCAGCTTCGCTGGTCTTAGATAGAATGGATGCCTATTTGACGCAGACGCAAACCACGGGCGAGGTCATTTATTGGGTGACTGGCTACAGCCGAGCGGCAGCCGTTTCCAATTTGGTGGGAGCTGCACTCAACGCTCGTGTGGGACCACAGAATGTCTTTGCCTATACCTTTGCGACACCAAACGCAACGACCAACACCAGTGTCGATGTGGCGACAGTCAATCAAAATATTTTTAATATTCTGCACGATGGTGACCTTGTAACAATGCTTCCGTCAGAGGATTGGGGCTATGGACGATATGGACAGGATTTGTATTTAGTCTCCGCCAGCAGCAAAGAAAATAACGCCAAAAATCAAGCACTCTTAATGAGAATAGATACCATTTTGGGTGGCAAAGAAGCCTATTACAAAAATGGATATCAAAGGCTGCTGATGGCATATTTTGCACAGAAGTATGGGAAGGTTGCCGTCGCTGAGGGCACGGCAGAGCATGTGGTTTCCACTTCGAAGGTAGCCCCTGCCTCAGTGAATGAACAAAAGAATGGCATGTACGCCCTGTATGCCCTGCTGAATACCGTGGATTTTTCGGCAGTCGGCGCCGCCCATGCACCAAAGCACTACCTCAATATGCTATGCTCCCGTGAACCATCTCCTTTACCAATCGAGCTTCCTTTTTCAGATGTCAGCAAGGAAGCCTTTTACTATGATGCCGTGCAATGGGCGCTCAAGAAGGGCATTACCGAAGGTGCCGGAAGCACGACCTTTTCTCCCGCTGCGCCTGCAACCCGAGCCCAAGCTGTCACATTTTTATGGCGAGCCAACGGAAGCCCCAAGCCTACGATAACGAAAACGCCATTTCGAGATGTTGCAGCAGATGCCTACTATCATGATGCCGTTCTTTGGGCGGTGGAGCGTGGTCTGGTGGAGGGGAGCAGTACCTTCGAGCCGAATGGAACGCTGACACGCGGTCAAGCAGTAACGCTGCAATGGCGCTTCTCAGGTGCCCAGCAGGAAAACCGCAGGAATCCATTTGAAGATGTGGCAGAGACCGACTATTTTTATGATGCGGTTCTCTGGGCGACACAAAAAGGAATTACAAACGGAATAACGGGGGTATCCTTTCAGCCGGAAGGGGCGTGCACAAGAGCACAGCTTTTGACCTTTTTATTCAGACAGCTCTCTTGAAGAATTACTTATCATCCATCAAAGACAGATGCGCACCACACCGCCTGTCTTTGGTGGATTTCTTATCGAAAAGTATCGCTGTGGGACGGTAGATTATTTTCTGTTTGCGTGATAAAATAACTAGGGTGTATTTCTAAAGTCTAAAAGATGCAATTTCGCCAAATTGCCTTGCAGATCGAGGCAAAAACGCAGCCTTAGTGGTGCTAAGGCGAGGTCTTTTAACGAAAATATGCAAGGCAAGGTGGTGAAATTGCACTTTAGGGATTTGAGAAACAGACCCTAGATATAGATCGTTACTCCCTATTCCAAGGTAGCACGTTGACGCAAGGGGAGTGAAGGAGAGGGAATCGGGATGAAAGACCTAGCTGCTCAAATTAAAAGCAATGTATATAAAGAAAAGACCTATCAAAAAGGATGGGATTATTATGAAGAGGGCGCCGTTGAAGAAATCAGAACCATGAAGCTTCCCGATGGAACAACCAGATATCTCGGGATGGTGCAGGGTACGGAGCTTTATCGTCCCGTTGTTTTTTTGGACTCGGAGGGGGAGGTCGATGACTATTCCTGTACCTGTCCTGCCATTCATTCCTATGATGGCTTTTGTAAGCATATCGTCGCTATGCTTCTCGCCGTTTCTGATATGAGAAAACAACCAAAGGGCTTCTTTACAAGTGAAGATGCCAATATCTTAATCCAACGATATGTCGAAAAGGAACAAAGCTATGATCCGTCGCAGGGGTCAAATCAGCCCGTCCGTTTGGCTACTCAGCTTGTGAGATATTATGATGGCTATTATTTAAAACTGTCAATCGGCAGGGAAAAGCTATATGTGGTGCGTGATTTTACGAAGCTAGTGGAGCTTTTCGAAAATGAGGAAGACTTTGCCTATGGAAAACAATTCCATTTCGTCCATCGCTTTTCCGATATCGCACCTGAGGATCGTGGCTTGCTTCGTGCGATTTTGGAATATTGCAGTGCACTCAGTGGCTCGAGCAGCAATTCCTATTATGGCAGAAAAAATATTGGGGGAGAGCTTGCGGTGACCCCTTGGCTGATGGATAAGCTGCTGGACTCCCACATAGCAGGAGAAAAAGATATCACCATTGAGGGGAAAAATGGAAATAAAAGGAGCCTGCAAATTCTTGAAGAAAATCCAAAGCTCCCCATTCTTGTTGAAAAGATAGAGGATGAGGGGATACGGCTGGTCGTTTCAGATATAGAACGCATCCATGGTGTTTCGTCGATCTATTTGATCCAAAATGAGAAGCTATATAAGACAGACCGTGCCTATAAAGAAGCGATGGAGCCTCTTTTGCAGTTGCTTCAGAATGACCAGAATAGGTTCCAGCTGTCGAAGGACGATATTCAAACCTTTTTCTATACGGTATACCCGAGAATTGAGCAATTTATAGAGCTAACGGGTGATACAGAGGAGCTTGAGGACTATCTTCCGCACAAACCAGATTTCTCCATTCGTTTGGATGCAGAGGATGCCAATACCATTGTTGCAGAGCTGGAAATCCGTTATGGTGAAAATTCCTTCAATCCCATTAAGGAAAATCCAAAGGATTTGCAGCACAGAAACTTCGGCGATGAGCTGCGGTTTGTACGCAATGTGGAGCAGTGGCTCCCGGTGGTACAGGAGGAGACCCTCTTCTTAGAAGGAGATGATGAAGAAATTTATCATTTTCTGGAGGATGCGCTTCCGTATCTTTCCGAGTTTGCGGAAATTGAAATATCTGACCGGTTGGCACGCATCGGAAAACCTGTCGTGCCAAAGATTAGCTTTGGTGTTTCGATACAGTCCGAGCTGCTGGAGCTGAATCTGGAGACACAAGAGCTTCCCATGGATGAATGGAAGGGAATTTTAGAGGCCTATAAGCAAAAACGGAAGTACTTCAGATTGAAAGATGGCACCTATTTTAATACAGAGGAGAATGCTGATCTGCAAACGCTGGCGGAGCTTTCCGAGAATTTAGACCTAAAGGCCGAGGCCTTGGAGAAGGGTACCATTCAACTCCCGCTCTATCGTGCTATGTATCTCGATGCAATGCTGAAAAAGCGAGAGGGCTTGCAGTATAACCGAAACGACAGCCTGCGTGCCCTGATTCGTAATATGAAAAACTCTGAGGACAGCGATTGGAGCATCCCGCCGGAATTGAATCCGATTTTAAGAACCTATCAGAAAAATGGATATCGTTTCCTGAGAAGTATTGCAGAAAACGGGTTTCATGGACTCTTGGCAGACGATATGGGGCTGGGAAAAACACTACAGGTCATTGCTCTGCTGCGTGCAGTCCAATTAGAGAAGGGAAGTCTTTCTGCATTGGTTGTTTGCCCCGCTTCTCTGGTTCTGAACTGGAAAAGTGAATGCAATCGCTTTTGTCCCGAAATGCAAGTGAAAGCACTTGTGGGGACACTGGCCGAGCGAAAGGAAATCATTGCGAATTCAAAAGAATATCAGGTGCTAATTTCCTCATACGACCAGCTCAAGCGAGATATTATGTTCTATGAAGCTGTGCGCTTCGACTATCAAATTATAGATGAAGCACAGATGATTAAAAACGCAAAGACAAAGGCAGCGAAGTCGGTGAAGCTCATCCAAGCAGCACACCGCTTTGCGCTTTCCGGAACGCCGGTTGAAAACAGGCTTTCTGAGCTTTGGAGTATTTTTGATTTCCTGATGCCCGGCTATTTTTTCAGCTATGCAAAGTTCAAGGAGCGATACGAAATTCCAGCCGTTAAGGATGGAGATGCCAAGGCATTGGAAAATGTACAAAAAATGGCTGCACCATTTTTGCTCCGCCGCATGAAGTCAGAGGTTTTGAAGGAGCTTCCGCCCAAGACAGAAAGTATACGGGTGATTGATCTGGAAGGGGAGCAGAAAAAGCTGTATACAGCAGCATTGCTGGAAGCAAAAGGCAGCTTAAACCGTGTGATTGCAGAAGGACAGCTGGAAAGAAGTAAGCTGGAAATCTTGGCGCTTTTGACCAGACTGCGCCAAATTTGCTGCGATCCCTCGCTTTGCTACGAAAATTATAAAGGAGAAAATGGAAAGCTGGAGCTTTGTATGGAGCTTGTGAACGAAGCGGTAGATGGCGGACATAAGGTGTTGCTGTTTTCTCAGTTTACCTCCATGCTGGATATCCTACGGGATAGGCTCGACCGATATGGGATTTCCTCCTATACCATTCAAGGCTCTACGCCCAAAGAGAAGCGGCAAGAGCTGGTCGGCAAATTTCAGAAGGATGCCACCAATGTTTTTCTGATTTCCTTAAAGGCCGGTGGCTTGGGACTGAACTTAACGGCGGCTGACATCGTGATTTTGTATGACCCGTGGTGGAATACGGCGGCGGAAAATCAAGCGGCAGACAGAGCGTATCGGATGGGACAAAAAAATCCTGTGCAGGTCATACGGCTGATTACCGGCAAGACCATTGAGGAAAAAATCATGCAGCTGCAAGAGAAAAAAACAGAGCTTGCTGAGGGCGTGATTTCAGGTGGTGTCGCCCTGCAGGGCTTGACGGAGGCCGATTGGCAGGAGCTGCTGAATACCTGAAAACGACAGCTTCCTTCATCTGAAGTGAATTTTATGCAAGCGACGAAAAGGAGCCATTGTCTATGCGCATGTATTCTCATAGACGATGGCTTCTTTTTTGATACGGTATGCCCGTTTTTGGGACAGCTATAAAAGGAGATGCGTGCGCAGGTGCCGTATCTCGTTCTCTATTTTTTAATGAAGTTTCGGAGAGAAGAGATAGATGGAAAGAGTGAATATTCCCCACATTAGAATCATAGAATTTTGTGGCGTCTGTATGATACTTTCTGCACTGAAATGAGACGCAAGCACCGTGGTCACCCTGAGAAGAAAAGCGACCAGATCTCTGGAAGGTGTAACCATGGGCGGAAAGGAGAAACAGAATGGGGAATAGTCCTCTGGCTACATATCGGCTGATTTCGCCGAATCAGTACAAAGGCAGGGGCGGGAATAGGATAGATACTGTGTCGATCCACTGCGTGGTGGGGCAATGCCACGTTGAAACGCTTGGTAGTATCTTTGCAAAAAAATCCCGCCGAGCCTCATCAAACTATGGCATTGGATTCGATGGACAGATTGCTCTGTTTGTGGAAGAAAAGGACACCTCTATGTGCACGTCGTCCTATGAGAACGATAAACGCAGCATTACCATCGAGGTGGCAAGCGACACCACACACCCCTATGCCGTCACACCCAAAGCCTACGCTGCCCTCATTGACCTACTGGTTGATATTTGCCGCCGCAATCCGGCGATACAGCGGCTCAAATGGAAGGGAGATGAGTCACTCATTGGAAAGACGTGGCTCCAGAATATGACAGTGCACCGATGGTTTGCGAATAAAGCTTGCCCCGGAGAGTGGCTTTACAGCCGACACGGAGAGATTGCTCAAAAAGTAAATGCCATTTTGGATGGAGAAACGGAGGAAGCTATGGACGGAAAAGAAATCTATCAAAAGCTGAACGGATACCTGAAAGGGCAGCCTATACCAGAATGGGCAAAGAAGGAGCTGGAGGAAGCCAAGAAGCTGGGCATCACAGACGGAGAAGATCCGATGGAGCTGATGCCACGGTATCAGGCGGCGATTATGGCCGCACGAGCGGTGAAGCTATATTTAAAGTGAAGGGGGCTAAAAGCCGGAGGTAGAACACCTCCGGCTTTTACTTTGCTGTTATACTGCGTAAAGATGCATGAAAATCATGCCTACTTTGTGGTGTAAGTGATTGCAACTGTTTGTGAAAAAGTATATAATAGAGAAAAAGGATGAATGATGGGTGAAGCCGTCGGAAAATCGATGCAGAGCCGTAAGGTTCTGTAATCCTTTGGATGGAGTTGCCCAATGAGGATGATCTATGGGCTTATTTGACAAACTGAAAGAACCAGTATTTCTAAAAGATAACAGCGAGGCAGATCGGCAGCTGACTGCGTTGCAGGAGCTGCGCAGGGAAGCAACGGGTGAACTGGCAGAAAAAATTGACGAGGAAATCAAGCGTGTCAATGCTGGTATTTTTGGCGAGCAGACGGTGCACTTTGAACTAGAGAACAGCCACATTCCCATGCTTGTTCTGCATGACCTATTTTTGGAATACGGCGGTCTCACTGCCCAGATTGATTACCTTATTATCACAAAAAAACTGATCTTTGTTGTTGAGTGTAAGAACCTTTATGGGAATATTGAAATCAACAACGCCGGTGATTTTATTCGAACCATCACATACGGATACCAAACAAAAAAAGAGGGCATCTATTCTCCGATTACACAAAATCGCCGTCATCTGGAACTGATTAAGGAAATACGCAGTGCAGAAAGAGGAAACTTTCTGACGAAAGCCCTGTTTAAGAAATACTTTTTTGACAATTACCGTTCAATTGTGGTGCTTGCGAATCCTAAAACAGTACTCTATGACCGCTATGCAAAGAAAGAAATCCGCCAGCAGGTCATTCGTGCGGATCAACTGGCGGAGCATATTCGGAAAACCAATGCAGAGTCCAAAGCGGAATCGAGAAGCGATAAGGAAATGGAAGCCCTTGCCCAATTTTTCCTTGACATAAACAAGGAAGAAAAGATTGATTATACAGTGAAATTTCGAGAGGCTCTTACGGTGCAAAAGCAGGCATCAACCTTGGAAACGGAACCCAACCAACAGCCCCCTGCTTTAGAGACAGCAAGGGCGGAGCAGATTCTTTGCCAAAAGTGCGGTGCCGTCATGGTGAAACGGAAGGCTACAAAGGGGGCAAATGCCGGAAAAGAATTTTACGGCTGCTCAAACTATCCGAAATGCCGCGCTATTGTCAATCTTTTGTAATTCCTTCTTCCGCAAAAGCGTAACACCTTGGAGATCAGCAAGGGTTTTCAAACGAATGCTATTGTCATTTTTGTTCATATTGTTTCGTCCTAAAAATTGATGAGTTGCAATCATTGGGAGGCTTGTGTGGGAGCATAGTACGCAAACCTCCCGGTCAGCATATGATTACCCTGAGGTAGAAAATTGAACAAGGGAAGCACGTTGGAATATCTATTGTCCGGGGTGCCTGGGATACTATCATGCATGAATTCCTGTGGCGGTATCCTAAAGGGAGCGATATCAAAACAGAGTTTTGATATCGCTCCCTTCTCGTGAAAAGTTTAATGACAATGGTCGCAGTTACCGCAGTTTCCGCCGCAGGAGCAGCCTCCCTTGCCTTTTTTCTTAACGGTGCAGACAACAATGGCACACACTACCGCCGCCAGTAAGACAGCGGTAAGGAGAGTGGGGATATTCATAAAAAAACACTCCGTTCTATTCTTTGATATCAGTGGGTTCCGCCTACGCTGGCGTGGGCGAGGGGAGATTCCAAATTCTTATACCGATCTTTGCGGAACAACAGATAGAGCAGGAATCCCAAAGCAAGCACGGCGACTGCGGTCCAAAGGGTAAAAGCGCCACCTGTCAGGAAAGTGCCGAGCTGATAGACAATCAGAGAAACGAGGTAGGCAAAGCCACACATATAGCCGATGGCGGCAAAGGTCCATTTTGCGCTGTTCATTTCTCGTTTGATGGCACCCATGGCAGCAAAGCAAGGGGCACACAAAAGGTTGAAGAGTAGGAAAGAATAGGCGGAAAGTCCGCTTCCCCCAAAGAATTCCTGCCCGATGAGGTTCAGGTTTTCTACGTTGCTCTCCATCGCCGTGAGCAGATCGGCGGCAGCTTCTGGGTTTGCACTGGCAAACATGGAGCTGAGGGAGCCAAAGACACCAACGACCTCCTCCTTCGCAACCAAACCGAGAATGGTAGCGACGGCGGCCTGCCATTTGCCGAAGCCAAGGGGAACAAAGAGAACGGCAAGACCTTCGCCAAGGAACGTGAGAATAGAGGTTTCGGTGCCGTCACCGATATAGTGGAAGCCACCTTCAAAGGTCAGGCTGTTCAGCACCCAAATGAGGACACTGGCAGCCAAAATGACGGTGCCGGCACGTTTGATGAAGCTCCAGCCACGCTCCCAAGTAGCACGCAGGATATTACCTGCCGTCGGGGTATGGTAGGCGGGAAGCTCCATCACAAAGGGGGCAGGCTTTCCGGCAAATGCTTTCATCTTCTTTAGAATGATGCCGGAGAGGATGACGGCGGCTACGCCGATAAAGTAGGCTGAGGTTGCCACCCAAGCGCTGCCGCCAAAAAGAGCGCCGGCGATCAGGGCGACAATCGGCATTTTTGCACCGCAGGGGATGAAGCCTGTGGTCATAATGGTGAGCTTTCGGTCACGCTCCTGCTCAATGGTGCGGCTTGCCATGATGCCGGGAACGCCACAGCCGGAGGCAACCAGCATCGGGATAAAGCTTTTGCCAGAAAGACCGAACTTTCTGAAAATGCGATCCATGATAAAAGCGACACGGGACATATATCCCACATCCTCCAAGAGGGAGAGCAACAGAAAGAGAATGAGCATCTGGGGCACAAAGCCAAGCACCGCACCGACACCGCCGACAATACCGTCTGCAATCAAGCTGACGAGCCAAGCGGCGATGCCAAGACTCTCCAGTCCCTTGGTGACCCCCGGGACAATCCATTCACCGAACAGGGTATCGTTCATAAAGCCGACTGTCCAGTCACCGATGGTGCCGATGGAGATGGTATACACCACCCACATAACAGCCACAAAAATAGGAAGTGCCAGAATACGATTCGTGACAATGCGGTCAATCTGATCCGATCTGCTCACACGCCCGGCATTTTTCTTCTGATAGGTACCTTTTAGCAGATTGGAGATATAGACATAGCGTTCGTTTGTGAGAATAGACTCTGCGTCGTCGTCCAGTTCCTCCTCTGCCAGCTTGATGTCCTGCTCAATGTGTTCTAAAATGCCGCCTGCGATCTTCAGGTCGGATAAAACCTTTTCGTCCCGCTCGAAGATTTTGATGGCATACCACCGCTGCCGCTCCTCTGGGAGTGTGTGGACAGCGACCTCCTCGATGTGAGCAATGGCGTGCTCTACGGCACCACTGTAGCTATGCTTCGGGAGGAAGGTGCCCTCTCCCGCTGCCTGAATGGCGGCTTCTATGACGCTGGAAATACCAGTGCCTTTTAGCGCAGAAATCTCAAATACCGGGCAGCCGAGAGACTGACCCAATCGCTCAATATGGATGGTATCTCCGTTTTTATTCACCACGTCCATTCGATTGATGGCGACCACAATCGGGATTCCAAGCTCCATGAGCTGGGTTGTCAGGTATAAATTCCGCTCCAAATTTGCGCCGTCTACGATATTGAGGATGGCATCGGGTCGTTCCTGAACGAGATAGTTTCGGGCAACCACTTCCTCTAATGTATAGGGGGACAGGGAGTACACACCGGGTAAATCGGTGAGCGTCACCTCCGGGTGTTTTTTGACCGTTCCCTCCTTTTTCTCCACCGTCACGCCGGGCCAATTTCCAACGTATTGATTGGAACCGGTCAGGGCGTTAAACAGGGTGGTTTTTCCGCTGTTTGGATTGCCTGCTAGGGCGATTCTCAAATTCATCGTGCTTCTTCCTCTCTTAGTTAGTTTTTGCTAACTTCAATTTAAAAAATGAGTGAGACTGTTTTCGTGCTTTCTCTCAGCACGTCATACAATCTCAATCATATCTGCATCCGCTTTGCGGAGCGACAACTCATAGCCCCGCACTGTGACCTCAATGGGATCGCCCAAGGGAGCGACCTTTCGGACGTAGACCTCGACACCCTTTGTAATGCCCATATCCATCATGCGACGCTTTACGGCTCCGACGCCGTGCAGCTTAACGACGGTTACATGAGCTCCAACTCGTACCTCTTTTAATGTCTTCATCGTTTCGATCCTTCTTTATATCATAATTTTTTGTGCCAAATCACGGCTGATGGCGATTCTGGTTTCCTTCACGCTGACAATGAGATTTTTCCCCAGGACAGATACAACACGGATGCTTCCGCCTGCCACGAGTCCCAAGTTTTCGAGATGTCGCTTGACTTCCGGCTTTCCGCCGATTGCTTTGATGGTGGCTGTTTCGCCTACACTGCATAAGGTAAGTGGCATCATGCCTATCCTCCTTCTATGTTGTGTTAGTTGTTGCTAACTTCCGGGTTGATAAAAACGGTTAGTGTTTGCTAACCGTTTTTATCATACACACGTTGAAGCCCGTTGTCAAGGCTTTTTCGTTAAAACAAATTCCCCAGAGAGAATTCTTCCAGATCCTTAATTTCACTCAAGGAGTCCAGAATGTGCGTGCTGGCGGCGCTATAGGCGACTTTATCCTCAAAAAAGAGGTAAACCTTCGCCTCGTGTAACAGCGTTGTGATTTCATCGGTTATCGTGTGGCACTGCACAAAGTGCAGGTAGGTTGCCTCTTCGTTCCATGTGTCGTGGGCTTCTGTCCATAAACGATCCGCAGTTTCCCAGTCACTTGCTTGGGCGGCGGAGGAAGCTTCCTCCAGCTTACCGTAGAGAGGGTCAATCAGCGCAGAAAGGCGGATGGAATTCAGAATCAAAAGACCGATCACGCAGCCTAAAATTGCCACTGAAATCCAGAGTTTTTTCATGGATTTTCCTCCATTTTAGAGAGGTATACATGGTTGCCTTCGTCTACTGTCATCAAAAATACTTGGGAGGCGTCTTGTAGGCCGTACTGGTTCAATTTTTTTTGCAGCCAGTCTAGGGTGAGGTTCCTTGTTTCAAGATTTTGGGAAAGAAGGCGACCGTCACTGATCAAAATCACAGGCAAGCCGTTTTCAGGCACAGAAATGCCTGTATCCTTTGCAGAGGGGGGGCGCTCCTCTGCCCGCTGCAAAACAGAGATGCGACCGGTGGTTTCCAAAACAGCATATTTGACAGAGGATACATCCGTAACCCCTGCCATACGCAGCTCCTCCATCAGTTCATCCACAGTGAAGCGGTTTTTTATCATTTCACTCTGTAAAATTGCCCCGTCTTGGATGATGACGCTGGGACGGCTGCACAGGAGTGCCCGAAAGCGAATGCTTTTCACCGTGAGGATGGAGAGAATGGTGGAGAGACAGAGCAGCGTCAAAATCGGAATCACACCCATGAGAAGTGGAATTCTAAAATCTTGCATGGGGACGGCAGCCAGATCCGCAATGAGCAGAGAGAGCACCAGCTCAGAGGGTTCCAGCTGCCCGATTTGCCGCTTACCCATCAGACGTATCCCAATCATAATGAGCAGATAGAGAATGATGGTACGGACGACCGCAATAATCATGGCAGCGCCTCCTTTTTTGGTATCAGCAAACCGCGGCTCGCATTCATGTACACCAAAAGGCGATGGCAGCCGTGATTTCTTAGGAATAGGATACCTCATAAAAGGAAAGATATACAGAGAGCGGTTAAGAGGCGTCGGTGACCGCTTCGGCGCCACGGCGAAGCAATGAAACCAGCGCAGAGCGTTCCATAAAGAAGCGTTGTCCATCCTTTTGGATATTCTGAAAGGTTGTACAGAAGGCTTGATTTAAAAGCGAAGAGGAAAAGCTGTTGCTGCGTACCGAGCCATCCTCAGTGATGCATAGGGTAAAGAGATTATCCGACGAAAAGAAAAGAGAGCAAAATAATTCATCGGCGGGCAGGAATGGATTCTCGTCCTCCAATACCAGCAGAGAAAATGCGGGGTTATCCTCCAGCTGCTCTGCCAGATAAAGTAGGTGATGTCGGCGTTCGGCAGAGGAGAGGGAGATGGGGAGATTAAATAAGTGGATATCCCCTTCGAATATATAGCTGATGAGGGCAGATTTATATAATATGGTATGCACCTGAGAGTGTGTACACATATGACGCATATGATGAATCAAGGGACAGCCGCCGCCTTCTGCACATTGCTTTTCCACGGAATCCCAAAGTGCCTTGGGAAGCTGAAATAGCTGCATATGACGGAGAATACAGAAAAAGGTGTCTTCCATCAGGAAGGCACGGAAATGTCGGTTATGAATGAGGTCGTCGGCAGGGGAGCGGAGGACAGGGGTTGCAATTTGCTGAAGATAACGGTCAGCCTGCTGATAGGAGTCCCAGATCAGTTGGGGGTGCAGGCTGGCGATGGCAGAATTACGGCCGTCAAAAAATCCGGGGAGCTTGATGGTGAGGAGAGAATTTTTGATGACCATGATTTCGGGGGCGGCGGGGGAAGCTGCACTTAGGGTGTAAAAGGCGGCGTGGACTTTATCAGGTGTTTCCAGCACGGTGCTGATGCAGCGGCAATAGAGGACTGGGTTTTCCAGCAAATCCGCTTCCCGCAGGAGCCAGTTCAGCCGCATACGAGCGGGGTGGTTTGCCTGTCGCTCATCGAGGAGACGGAAAAATTGGCGGTAGCTGGAGAAGGGACCCGACAAAGGAAGCATACAAATGACCTCCAAGAGGCTGTTTTCATCCGAGGTGCGTGCAAAATGTCGCGCGATGGCCTCCACGGACAAAATTAGGATTTCTTCGGCGTTGCGTAGCATGGTGCAATTTCCTTCTCCTAAGGGCAGAGGATTGGAGGTGCGAGCTTCTGTTGACTTTTCGGTCAAGGAATCCTTCAAGATGATGGTCAGGGCATCCTCCAGACGTTGCTGCACGCCGTCTGTACCCGGTCCAATTTTCAAGTTATAGTCACGACAGAGCTTTTCTATCGCACGGGGGGAAGCATTTTTGGATAAGTAAGCGGCGATACGGCGGCAAACAGAAGCGGCATTTTTCTTAGAGGGGAGCTTGGCACCATTGAGCCATTTACTGATATAAGAAACATCATAATCTAAAGCGGAGGACAGATTGACACTTTTTATGTTTGTTTTGTCTAATAGTTCTCGCAGCGTTTCTCCAAAGGACATAGTTGAGCACCTCTTTCATTCGCTCGGAAGCAACGGAATTCTACACAATAGTATAACTTTCTTCGAATGGAAAGTCAATTATTCAAAAATGGTCAACTTCTTTCAGTGGACTTTGCAAGTAAATTGAGCCATAATTAGATTACGCAAGATACAATGGGATATTTTAGCGACCTGTTTATAAATGAAAAAAAGCTGAAAATGAGCAAAAAAGAAAGGGTGGTGACGAAAAATGGCACTAAAGGAAATTCAGATGTTGACAGAAGCGGAAAACGAAGCAGCACGACAAAAGGCGGCGGCCATCACAGAAGCAAAAAAACTGCGTGAGGATGCCCGGCTCAATGGCGTGTATGCATTGGACGAAGCACGAAAAACAGCACAGGAAGCAAACAAGAAGCTGCTTGAACAAGCAGAGAAGCAAGCAAAAATGCAAGCGGAGCAGCTACAGCAGCAGGCAAAAGAGCAGTGTGTTCTCTTGCGCAAGACAGCGCAAGAACGAATGCAGCAGGCAGCAGCTGAAATTCGCAGAAGGGTCGTGAGTCCTGAATGGCAATCGTAAAAATGAAACGCCTGCGTCTGATTGGGTTGACGGAAGAGCGGGAAGCCTTGCTTTCCACCTTGCTGCGGCTTGGCTGCGTTGAAGTAGTAGAGCCAAAGGAGGAGCTTGCCTCACCTGAGTGGCAGACGTTGGTACAAAGGGATGAACCGGAAGAATTATCGGTGCTGCGTGTACGACGCAACGCCGTATCGGAAGCCTTATCCACCATGAAAAAATACACCCCAAAGCAATTCCACATGATGGAAAAGCGGGATGTTATTTCAGAAGAAACGCTTTTCGATGAAGAACAAACAGAAAAAGCATGGAATGCTGCAAGAGTAATTAACGACAGCACCAGAAAAATAGCACGGCTTCTTTCTCGTGAAACGAAGCTGGAGGCCGAGCGGGACGGCTTGCTTCCTTGGAAATCCTTGGATATTCCCTTGGAAAGTACCGGGACAAAAACAGTCAAGATTTTTCTTGGCACCTGCCCTGCCAATACCGCAGAGGAGGCATTGAGGAAGGATTTGATGGAGGCCGCACCGCTTTCTACCCTTTCTGTGATTAGTCGTGGACGGGATCAGCTTTGTCTTCTTGTGATTTGTCATAGAGATCAGTTAGATGCGGCTGACGAGGTGCTCCATAACCATATCTTCACCGCATTCCGTGTCAAAGATCTCAAAGGGCGAGCGGATGAAAACATCCTGCGATTGGAGCAGGAAAAGGAAAAATGTGTCGAGAGCCGCAAGGCCTTGGAGAATACCATTCGTGCGCAGGAGAGCCTTTGCCAAGCGTTGAAGCTCTGTCAGGACAGATTGACGCAAGACCTCGCCCGTGCCACCGCACAGAATAAGCTGATGACAAACGGTACCATCCTCTACCTCAAGGGATGGATTCCGGCTTCGTCTATCGCAACACTGGAAAAGGAATTGACGCAGTTCTGCTGTGCAACCGAATTTACAGAGCCAACCGAGGACGATCAGGTTCCCACGCTGCTGAAGAATCCCAAGTGGATGCGATGCATCAACATGGTAACGGAAATGTACTCGCTGCCGGAATACCGCACGGGCATTGATCCCAACCCCCTGATTTTCTTCATCTATATCCTGTTTTTCGGGTTCATGTTTGCGGATATCGGCTATGGCATCATCATTTTTGCCATCAGCCGTCTGATCCACAAAAAGTTTAAGCCCAAAAATACCATGGGGTATATGTTCGAACTGGGGCAGTATCTCGGCATCAGTACGGTGATCTTCGGTGTGCTGACGGGTGGCTTCTTTGGAGACTTCCTCTATGAGTTCACCTACACCTTTACACCCAATCACGTCATCAGACTCCCTGCGCTCATCAGCCCCTTGGAATCTCCCATGCAGATTTTGGTCATTGCCGTGGTCGCCGGATGCGTTCACCTGATTTTCGGGCAATGTGTCCACATCTATATGGAGGCGAGAGACGGACACATCATGGAAGGCATTCTCGACGTGGTTCCTTGGTGGATTCTCTTTGCAGGAATTGGTCTTTTTGCTGTGAATGGTACCGCATGGGGGATCATCGCCGGCTTCGCTGCTCTGCTGCTTACCCAAGGACGTCACAAAAAAGGCTTCTTTGGAAAGCTCTTTGGCGGCATCGCCAGTTGGTATGATATCACAAGCTGGCTAGGGGATGTCCTATCCTATTCCCGTTTGATGGCACTCATGCTTGCGACCACGGTCATTGCACAGGTTATGAATATCTTGGGAACCCTTGCAGGGAATGTGGTTGTATTTTTCCTCATCTTTATCATCGGTCATGTGTTTAATATCGGGATCAACCTGATCGGCACCTATGTCCATGCGGCACGGTTACAGTATTTGGAGTTCTTTACGAAGTTTTATAAGGAAGGCGGCAGACCGTTTCAGCCGCTGCGTTATGAAACACGCTACGTTGATGTAGCGGACGATTCTGGGGAGGTGATGTAACAGTGTTGGAATTTAGCGGCACAGCAGTGGCATTGCTGGGCGCAGCCTTGGCAGTGGGCCTGCCCTGTGCAGGCTCTGCGACCGGGGTTGGCACGGTTGGCCGTGCCGGTGCCGGTGCGGTCTCTGTGGATTCCGGTAAGTTTTCCAGAGCCTTGGTTTTGCAGATTCTTCCCGGTACACAAGGTCTATACGGCTTGGTGATTTGGTTCTTTGCCCTGATGAAGCTTGGCTTCTTCTCAGGTGGATTGCAACAGCTGACCATAGAAAACGGCTTGAAGTTTTTTGGCTCCTGTATGCCAATCGCCATTGGAGGCCTCATTTTTGGTATCGTGCAGGGGCGGCTGTGTGCCGGCGGTTTATCGCTGGTGGCAAAGCGACCCGGTGAAATGTCTAAAAGTATTATCCTGGCAATCATGATGGAGTTTTACGCAATTCTTGCGCTGCTGGCATCCTTCTTGATGATCAACAGCTTTTAAGAATACTGAATAGGAGGAATTTTGAAATGACTATCGGAATGGCATTTGCATTTATTGGTGCAGCTTTGGCAGTTGGTCTGTCTTGTGCCGGCTCCGCAAAGGGTGTTGGAAGCGTTGGTGAAATTGGTGCCGGTGTTTTGGCGGCAGACCCCGGTAAATTCTCTCGTGTTTTGATCTTACAGATTATCCCCGGTACACAGGGTCTGTATGGTCTGGTCATCTGGTTCTTTGCTCTGATGAAGCTGGGCTTCTTCGCCGGAGAATTGGTTCCCTTGACCCTAACGGGCGGTCTGCTCTACTTCGCAGCTTGTATGCCTATGGCAATCGGCGGTCTGCTTTCCGCTATCGCACAGGGACGTTGTGCAGCAGCCGGTGTTTCTCTGGTGGCAAAGCGCCCCGAGGAAATGTCCAAGGGCATCATCATGGCAATCATGGTCGAGTTCTATGCGATCCTCTGCTTGCTGGCATCCTTCCTGATGCTCAACAGCCTGAACAACCTGTTGGTTGGCTAACGAGCGATAGAAAATAGGAAGAACGGCATGGCTATCAACCATAGCAATGCCCTGATGCAGTCAAAGGAGGGTGTCATACATGGACGGCATGGAAAAAATCTTACAGCGTATCCGAGAGGATGCTACAGCAGAGATTGCGCTTATTTTGGCAGAGGCCAACCGTGAGGCGGAAACAACAAAGGCACAGTATGCCGCCCGGGCAGGAAAGGAAGTCGCCGAGCTTTTGAGCCACGGCAAGGCGGAGGCAGAGGATCGGGCAGAACGCTTGGAGGGTCTGGCTCGTATGGAAGCACAAAAAATTGTGCTCGCAGAAAAGCAGACCCTTGTAGAGGAAGCCTTCCGGCTTGCCGTGGAGCAGCTGTCTGATTTACCCCCGCAGGACTATGAAGCACTTCTGATCAAACTGATACAGGAGGCTACCGAAAGCGGCACAGAACAGGTCATCTTCTCCGCTAAAGATCGTGAAATTTATGGAAAAAAAGTAGTGGAAGCGGCGAATGAGAACCGAAAAGCAGCGGGCAAGATCGGAGCGCTTACCGTATCCAAGGAGACCCGTCCCCTAAAAGGGGGCGTGGTTCTCCGGGATGCAGATGGAGAAATTGATTGCTCCGTGGAAATGCTGGTGCGGCTGGCACGGAACGAACTGACCGTGGCGGTTTCGGAGATTTTATTTGGCAAGAGCAAGGTGGGAGGAGGTTCCCATGGCAAAAGTAAAAGATAGCGAATATCTCTTTTTGACGGTTCGCCTGCGTTCGTTGGAGGCGCAGCTCCTCAGCAGAGAACGTATGGAGCAGATGCTGGAAGCACGGAATATGGAGGAAGCATTCCGCATCCTTTATGACTGTGGTTACCATGAGCCGGAGGACAATTCGCCTGAAAGCATCGATGCCCTGTTGACAGAGGATCGGCAGAAGGTTTCCGAGGATTTGGCACTCTTTTTGCCAACCACGGATATCGTAAAGGTTTTTCAGACGAAATACGATTATCATAACACCAAGGCTTTGCTGAAGGCTAAAATTGCGGGGGAAAAGCCAGAACGGCTCTTTATCCCTTTGGGGCAGGTGGAGCTTCGTGTGCTGCGGGATAGTTTGCGTGCAGCGGATTATACCACCTTGCCGGAGGATCTGGCGGAGGTGATCCCGCTTGCACGGGAGCTGATTGCAACGGAAGGGAATTTGCAACGAGCGGAGCTTCTTTTGGATCGGTATTGCTTTGCTGCTATGCTGAAGGCGGCGGAGGAATCCGAATCTGACTTCTTGGTTGGGTACGTCAAACGACTCATTGACACCACCAATTTGCGCTCTGCCGTGCGTACCATTCGCTTGGGCTTGGATATGGAATTTTTGGAAGAGGTGCTGCTGGCCGGCGGCGTCACGGATGAAAAGAGAATTCTCCAAACGGTAAGCGCAGGCGGTTCCTTGGAGGAGATCTTCGATCCAACCATGCGAGAGGCGGTCGAGGCAGGGGAGACCGCCACGAGAGGCGGCTCTCTGGTTCTCTTTGAAAAGCTGTGCGACGATGCGGTGACAGACTATGTCGCCGACGCTCGCTTTGTCGCCTTCGGTGATGCACCGGTGGTTGCATATTTGGTCGCCAAGGAAACGGAATATACCGCCATTCGCATTTTGCTTTTGGGTCGCTTGGCAGGACTTCCGGCAGAAGTGATTCGGGAAAGGCTGCGTGAGACTTATGTATAAAATTGCAGTATTAGGCGATAGAGACAGCGTCTTGGGCTTTCGCACCTTGGGGCTGGAGGCGGTTCCAGCGGAGTCTGTGGAGCAGGCAAAGCATGAATTGCACCGTCTGGCGAAAGAGGAGTATGCGATTATCTATCTGACCGAGCAATATGCAGCAGAGCTGGAGGAGGATTTGGCACGGTATCGAGATACCCTCATACCAGCGGTGATTCTGATTCCGGGCAAGAATGGTTCGTTGGGCATCGGCATGAAGAATGTGACAAAATCGGTGGAGCGTGCCGTTGGTGCGGATATTTTGTAAAAGACAAAAGAGCAAAATGACCAAGAGAGGGTGCTTTTAGAAAAAGCGCCCTAGGCGAGTTCCTATATCGGTTTGCTCTGATTTGCAATAAAGAAGGGGAGCATTATGGGTAAAATTGTAAAGGTCTCCGGGCCGTTGGTGGTTGCCACCGGCATGACAGATGCCAACATGGCTGACGTGGTGCGTGTGGGCGAGCAGCGGCTCATCGGAGAAATTTTGAATATGAAGGGCGACACCGCCTCCATTCAGGTCTATGAGGAAACCTCAGGACTGGGACCCGGTGCCGAGGTCGAAACAACAGGATACCCCATGTCCGTGGAGCTTGGTCCGGGTCTTATGGAAAGTATCTACGATGGGATTCAGCGTCCCTTGACCAAAATCATGGAGCTGTGTGGCTCTACCATTGCAAGAGGCACGGAGGCTGCTGCGTTAGACCGTGACAAGCGGTGGGACTTTACAGCTGTTGCAAAAAAAGGAGATCAGCTCGTTGGCGGCGATATATTGGGCACCGTGCAGGAGACGCCGTCGATGCTGCACAAGGTTATGGTTCCGCCTTATATGAAAGGAACCTTGGAAAGCATCTCCAGCGGTACATTCCGTGTGACCGATGTTGTTGCTGTCTTAAAGCAGGAGAACGGGGAAAAGAAGGAACTGACCATGATGCAAAGGTGGCCGGTTCGTGTGGGTCGTCCCTATAAGGGAAAGTATCCGCCGAAGCAGCCGCTTGCCACAGGACAGCGAATTGTCGATACCATTTTCCCTGTGGCAAAGGGCGGAACCGCTGCCATTCCCGGACCGTTCGGTTCGGGCAAAACGGTGATGCAGCACGCCATCGCTAAATTTTCCGATGTTGATGTTGTGATTTACATCGGCTGCGGCGAACGTGGCAACGAGATGACAGACGTTCTGCGAGAATTCCCCGAGCTGATTGACCCCCGTACAGGTGAAACCATCATGAAGCGTACCGTGCTGATTGCCAATACCTCCGATATGCCCGTGGCAGCACGAGAGGCTTCGGTTTATACAGGTATCACCATCGCAGAATATTATCGTGATATGGGCTACAATGCAGCGGTTATCGCAGACTCAACCTCCCGTTGGGCAGAGGCTCTGCGTGAAATGTCCGCCCGTTTGGAGGAAATGCCCGGTGAGGAAGGCTACCCTGCGTATCTGGCCTCCCGCTTGGCACAGTTCTATGAGCGTGCCGGCTGTGTGTCCTGCTTGGGTCAGGACGAACGGGACGGCAGTTTGACCGCCGTTGGTGCCGTCTCGCCCCCCGGCGGTGACTTGTCTGAGCCGGTTTCGCAGAGCACGATGCGTATCGTGAAGGTGTTCTGGGCGTTGGATTCCAGCTTGGCCTACCGCCGCCACTTTCCGGCTATCAACTGGCTGAATTCCTACTCTCTGTATCTGAATGCCTTGAAGCCGTGGTTCGATGAAAATCTTGGTCCTCAGTTCCGTGAGAACAGAGACAGAGCCATGAGCATTCTGCAAGAGGAGGACAGCTTGAACGAAGTGGTTCAGCTGGTCGGACGTGACGCACTTTCTCCCAACGACCAGATGACCTTGGAGACAGCCAAGATGATTCGAGAGGACTTTTTGCAGCAGAACTCCTTTGCAGAGGTGGACTGCTTCTCCGAATATGATCGTCAGAGCCGTCTGTTGCAGATGATTTTGGACTATGATACCCTGGGCAGAGAGGCACTGAAACGAGGCGCTGTGCCGCAGGATATCTTTGGGATTACCGCCCGTGCAGCCATTGGCAGAGCCAAGAGTGTGGCTGCGGACAAATACCAAACGGTCTATGACGAAATCGCTGTACAGGTAAAAGAACAGATGATGGAAGCGGTAGAGAAGGGGGGAGAGGCATGATGTTAAAGGAATATCGTACCATAGGAGAAATCACGGGTCCACTGATGATTGTAGACCGTGTGCAGGGCGTGACCTATGATGAGCTGGTCGAAATCAAGCTACCCGATGGCGGGCTTCGACGTGGTAAGGTTCTGGAGGTCAACGGGGACAAGGCGGTTGTCCAGCTTTTTGAAAGCTCCGCCGGCATCAATTTGGCACAGTCTACCGTGCGGTTCCTACGGCATCCCCTTCAGCTGGGTGTATCCGGCGATATGCTGGGCCGTGTCTTTAACGGCATGGGTGAGCCGATTGACGGCGGGCCTGCCATCATTGCAGAAGAATATCGGGATATCAACGGCTTGGCGATGAACCCAACGGCTCGTGATTATCCGAATGAATTTATCCAGACGGGCGTTTCCTCCATTGATGGACTGAACACGCTGGTTCGTGGTCAGAAGCTTCCCATTTTCTCCGGCTCTGGTCTGCCTCACGCTGAATTGGCAGCGCAAATTGCACGGCAGGCAAAGGTTCGTGGCGGCAGCTCTAAGTTTGCGGTGGTCTTTGCGGCGATTGGCATTACCTTTGAGGAAGCCACCTTCTTTGTGGAGGACTTCCGTCGTACCGGTGCCATCGAGAGAACTGTTCTGTTCACCAATCTGGCAAACGACCCCGCCGTTGAGCGTATTTCAACCCCCCGTATGGCACTGACAGCTGCGGAGTATCTCGCCTTCAATCAGGGGATGCACGTTTTGGTTATCATGACCGATATCACAAACTATGCCGAGGCCCTGCGAGAGGTTTCTGCTGCCAAAAAAGAGGTGCCTGGTCGCCGTGGCTATCCCGGCTATCTTTACACTGACTTGGCAACGATGTACGAAAGAGCCGGACGCCGTTTGGGCGAGGAAGGCTCCATCACGATGATTCCCATTCTGACGATGCCTGAAGACGATAAAACCCACCCGATCCCCGACCTGACCGGCTATATTACAGAGGGACAGATTATTCTGTCTCGTGAGCTGTATCGAAAGGGTATCAATCCTCCTGTTGATGTCATGCCGTCTTTGTCCCGTTTGAAGGATAAGGGCATCGGTGAAGGAAAAACGAGAGAGGATCATTCCGGCACGATGAACCAGCTCTTTGCTGCCTATGCAACGGGTAAGGAAGCCAAGGAGCTGATGAGTATTCTGGGTGAATCAGCGCTGTCACCCACCGACCTGCTCTATGCAAAATTTGCCGATGAATTTGAAAAGAAGTACGTCGGTCAGGGCTTTGACGGCAACCGTTCCATTGAGGAAACACTGCAAATTGGCTGGGAACTGCTGTCGATTCTTCCCGTTACAGAGCTGAAACGAATCAAAGAGGAACATATTGAGAAATATCTTCCCGAAAAACAGGAATAAGGGGGCGAGCACATGGGTGCTATGGTTGGAAACGCCACCAGAATGGAGCTTACCCGCCTGAAAAAGCGTCTGAAGACAGCGGTGCAGGGGCATAAGCTCTTGAAAGACAAACGAGATGAGCTGATGAAGCAGTTTTTGGAAACGGTGCGGGAGAACCGTGCCATCCGTACCCGTGTGGAGGAAGGTCTCAAGCAGGCACACGCTGCCTTTTTGACGGCCTCCGCACTGATGTCGACCGAGCCTTTGGAGCTGGCGCTGCTCTGCCCGGGGCAGAGCGTAGAGTTGGAGCTGTCCTTCCGCAATATCATGAGCGTGGATGTTCCTATTTATAGCTTTGAACAGAAGGGGAACGAAACGGGTGCATATCCTTACGGCTTTGCTTCTACCTCGTGTGAGCTGGATCAGGCGGTGGAAGCGTTCTCGGGCGTCTTTCAGGATATGCTGAAGCTCGCACAAATCGAAAAAACGGCACAGCTTTTGGCAGAGGAAATCGAAAAAACCAGACGTCGTGTGAATGCCTTGGAATATGTGAAGATTCCGCAAATGCAGGAAAGCATCAAATATATTACCATGCGGTTGGACGAGAACGAACGCAGCAGTACCATCCGTCTGATGAAGGTGAAGGAGATGGTGCTTGCGAAGGCACTGGAGGAGCGTCGGGCAGAAGACGCCGCACGCCTTGCCACCTTTGAAACCTCTCCGGCGTAAAGTAAGGGTTATATTCAATATTCAGCGGGAACTGTGATGATCCTTTCGCCACAGCTCCCGCTGTTTTAATTTTTGCTGCCTACAGTTCAAAATATCTCTAATTTAAGTGATAGGAAAAGCAACCATTTTACCGACTGCTTGGTGGCGTATGTGTGTTTGCTTGGATACAGTCAGACAAATGTGGTAAGAATGTTGATATTATGCAAGGATTTTTTGGGAAAGCCTATAAAGTTTATGATTTGGTAACAAAATATTTAAAAGATAGTGTTTATCGCTTGCTTTTTTGGAGAATGCAGATTAAAATAAAAAGCAGTAAGGTAAATACTGCCAGATGCGATCTGTGGCATTTTATCACGTTTTCTCCCCGAAATACTATAATGGAATGGAGAGGAAGTAGAAAAATGTTTGTAGATCTGCAAGCCTCCGGGGAGCCTGCGCAAGCAGGTGCCGAAGGGGCAGGATATATTGCGTTTGCTCTGCACTGAGGGAAGTAAAACGGATGGGATTCGCTATATTCCATCTCCGAACGGATGAATCCTAACCTCAAAAACGGAGTGCCGCAGTCCTGCGGCACTCCGTTTTTGAGGTTGGTAAAAAGTGTCTTTTGGTATTTGCTTCAAAGCCTGAGAAAGAGATTTTGAGAAAAAAGGAGAGATTTGCGTGAAACTAATTGAAAGCATCAACGATGCCATCAATGGTGTCGTGTGGGGCATTCCTATGCTCGTCCTTTTGGTCGGTGCAGGTATTTTGCTCACCGTGATGACCAGAGGCGTCCAGTTCCGGAAGTTCGGCTACGCTATGAAGAACACCATCGGTAAAATCTTCAAAAAGAGCGAGGCCGGCAAGGGCGAAATGACACCCTTCCAAGCAATGTCCACGGCTTTGGCCGGTACAGTTGGCACCGGCAATATCGCCGGTATTACCACCGCCATTACCCTCGGTGGTGCAGGCTCCATCTTCTGGCTCTGGATCACAGCCCTCATCGGTATGTGTACCAAGTATTCCGAAGTTCTGCTCGCCGTTAAGTTCCGTGAGCGAAATGAGTACGGCGACTGGGTCGGCGGTCCTATGTATTACATCAAGAATGGTTTGGGCAAGAACTGGAAGTGGCTCGGTGTCCTGTTCAGTATTTTTGCCGCTCTGGCAGCCTTCGGTATCGGCAACGCCGTTCAGGTTGGCACCATCGTCAGCTCCATCAATACCGCAGTGCTGTCCTTTAATCCCGACTTTACCGGTCAAGGCACAGTAAATCTGGTGCTGGGTATCGTTTTGGCAATTCTGGTTGCCATCGTTCTTTTCGGCGGCATCAAGCGTTTGGGCGCCGTCACAGAGAAGCTGGTTCCCGTTATGGCAGTCATCTATATCTTGGCTTGCTTGGTTGTCATCGGTTGCTATGCTGGCACCCTGCCTGCTGTCTTTAAGGATATCTTTGTCGGTGCATTTTCTCCCGCAGGCGTGACCGGCGGCGTAGTCGGTTCCGTTATCATGGTTATCAGCTGGGGCGTGAAGCGTGGCGTGTTCTCCAACGAAGCCGGCTTGGGCTCCGCACCTATGGCACACGCAACCACCTCTGAAACCGATCCTGTCAAGCAGGGTCTCTATGGTATCTTTGAAGTCTTTGTCGATACCATCGTCATCTGCACACTCTCTGGTTTGACCATCCTCTGTGCCGCTAAGGGCGGAGGTCTGGATTTGAACTATGGCGTGCAGGGCGACACTTCTTTGAATGCCGCCGCTTTGGGTACCGTTTTTGGCAGCCAAGCCGGCTCTCTGCTCATTGCAATCGGTATTGCACTGTTTGCATTCTCCACCGTTTTGGGCTGGGCTTTGTACGGCACCCGTTGCTGCGAGTTCCTGTTTGGTCCTAAGTCGATCAGACCTTATCAGATTATCTTCGTTCTGGTCATCGTTGTTGGTGCTACGATGAAGCTAGATCTGGCTTGGGCTATCGCTGATACCCTCAATGGTCTGATGGCAATTCCCAACTTGATTGCTGTTGTTGCTTTGTCCGGCGTGGTCGTGAAGTGCACCAAGGAGCACTTCGCTAACCAGGATAAGCTTGGAAAGCGCAAAGACTAATTATACACATCAAGAGAACCCAAATTCTGTCGCAGTATGGAGTTTGGGTTCTCTTTTTTGTACCCATACACAATGAAATGTATGACTTAGACAAAATCCGAGGTAGGGAATAAGGAAGGTTTTTCATGGAGTTTAGACGGGAAGATCGAAATATATCTTGCATTTTTGGCAAAAATTCTGTATACTATAGAACGAAGTACCGAAAGATGGATTTCTATTCGGCAACATAAACAAACTGAGGAGGATTATCCAGATGAAAAAGACTCTTGCACTGATTCTGACTGCTATCATGGCCCTGGGCTTGACCGCTTGCGGCGGCGGCGGTGCCGACGGTGGCAGCACCGCTATGAACATGGCAACCGGCGGCACATCCGGCACCTACTACGGCTTCTCCAGCGTTCTTGGCAACGTGCTTAACGAGAAGCTCGGCGACACCCTGAATATCACCGTAGAATCCACAGGAGCTTCTGCCGCAAACATCGACTTGGTCGATACCGGTGCTGACCAGCTTGCTATCGTTCAGAACGACGTCATGTACTATGCTCACACTGCAACCGATATGTATAATGGCAAGGAGCCCATCACCAGCTATTCTGCTGTGATGTCCTGCTACCCCGAATACGTTCAGATTATTGCAAACTCCAGTATTACCTCTATTGACCAGCTCAAGGGCAAAAAGGTCAGCGTGGGCGATGCAGGCTCTGGCGTGGAGTTCAATGCCCGTCAGATTCTTGCCGCTTATGGAATTGACATTGAGACCGACATTGTCAAGAACAACCAGAGCTTCGCAGACTCTGCCGACTCCCTGAAGAACGGCACCATCGATGCCGCTTTTGTGGTTGCAGGCTATCCTACCACCGCTGTCAGCGAGCTCTCCTCCACCTATAGCTTCAACGTGTTGCCCATTGATAAGGAGCACGCAGATGCTTTGATGAAGGATTATGGCTTCTATACCTATGGCACCATCCCTGCAAACACCTATAGCTGCGTCAAGGAAGACGTGCCCGCCGTTGCTGTTATGGCAACCATCATCGCTCGTAACGACCTTTCCGAGGATGCAGTCTATGCTTTGGTTAAGGGTATCTTTGATAACCAGGCAGATATCACCGCAGGTCATGCAAAGGGTGCTGAGCTGAAGCTTGAAACTGCGGTTTCCGGCATCGACATCCCCTTCCACCCCGGTGCTCAGAAGTACTTCACCGAAGTCGGTGCTATGAAGGACTAAGTTGAAAAAATTGCATCGATTTGCTACGGTTGCGGCCACCGTAATGATTTTCATTACAGTGGCCGCTTTCCTTCCCGGCTGCCGTGCCTCCGGGGAGAGGAAGCTTGTCCTTTCGGATCAAGAAAGTGGTCAGGTTTATGCATCCTACCCCATCGAGAATGGCGCATCCTTTGCCGTGGAATTTATCCATTCAGTCAACAAAAGTCCGGTGCGGGATGTCTATGAAATTCAGGATGGGGAAATTTGGAATACACAGTGTATTTATTATGGCTTCGGTGCAGGTGTGGAAGAAATTCTGGGAGAAGGGGAGAGCCTTTCCTACGGAGAAAACGGAGAAATGATTGTCTCTGGTATCCATGCAAAAATGAATGGGATGGTGATTGTAGTGGGTACCATTTCTGACCACACATTGTATCTGGGAGAGGAAACCATCAGTTTGCGTCAGCTCTGCGGTCGCAGCAGCAAAGTGACCTTTACTTGCGAAATGGGCTGATCGTTTTTGCAGCCTATGCAGGGACGAAACGGTCGATTTTTTGAGAAAAAGAGAAAAGAAGGGCATCCTTTATGGAGAAGGACAGCCTTTAGAAAAAGGAGGTAGATCATGTGCCGTTGTTTAGAAAGAAATTAAAAGAAGAAACACCCGAGACAGAATTTGAGCATACGAACATATCGGCAGAGGAATCTCAGGTTGAAGCAGATGTACAAGCCGTGATGGAAAAGTTTGACCGAGAATCCAATGTGCGTGTTTGGAACGGAATGCCAAAGATTGCCGTTCGTTATATGCTGGTAGCCTTTGCCCTCTACAGCGTGCTTCTCAACTTCGGTCTCAACTGGGAAACCAGAATTGAGAGAGCATCCTTTGTTGGGATTCTGGTCTTTTTGACCTTTATCGTATTCCCAGCACAAAAGGGAGCAAGAAAGCGTCAGAATTATATCCCTTGGTATGATGTCATTTTGGCAATTTTGGGAGGCGGAAGCTATTTTTACTTCGTCTTTAACCTGGAAAGCATCATTCAAAAAACCATCCGTTTGTCTCCCCTTGATTTGGTGATTGGTATTATTGGTGTGGTTATCACCTTAGAAGCTTGTCGGAGAGCGGTTGGTATCCCAATTGTGATTGTTTCCACCGGCTTTATCATTTATATGATTGCCTTTACGACCAAGCCGTTGGCCATTAACATCTATAACCTGTTTTATACAACAGAGGGTGTGATTGGTACCCCCATCCGTGCCTGCTCCACCTTCATCGTGCTGTTTGTTATTTTCGGTGCGTTTTTGGAACGAACGGGCATATCGCAATTTTTTATTGAGTTGGCAAACTCCATTGCAGGTAGCTCTAGCGGTGGCCCTGCTAAGGTAGCGGTTATTTCCTCTGCTCTGTGCGGCATGGTGTCCGGCTCATCTGTCGGCAATACGGTAACCACTGGCTCCGTGACTATCCCGATGATGAAAAAGAACGGCTACCGCCCTGAATTTGCTGGAGCGGTCGAAGCCGCCTCCTCAACAGGCGGACAAATTATGCCGCCGATTATGGGTGCTGCGGCCTTCCTAATGGTAGAATATACGGGACTCAGCTATGGCTATATTGCGGCTCGTGCCATTCTGCCTGCAATGCTGTATTTTGCCGGTATTTTCATCGCCGTCCACTTGGAAGCAAAGCGTATGGGCCTGAAGGGTATCTCCAGAGAAAATCTGCCGAAATTCGGCAAGCTGATTTTCACCAAGGGATATTTGCTCCTGCCGTTGGTGATTCTGGTCTTCATGATGATGAAAACCACCATGAGCTTGGCTGCGATTGTGGCTACGGCTGCTGCGATTGTGGTGAGTATGTTCTCCAAGGACACCAGAATTAACATCCATAAGTTTTTTGATGCTTTGGAAAATGGTGCCCGTTCCACACTGACCGTCGGCATCGCCTGTGCAGTGGCGGGTACCATTGCCTGTGTCATCACCACGACTGGCATCGGTGCGAAGCTGATTTCTGCGATTGTTGGCATTTCCGGTGGGCATATTTTTGTTGCTATGCTGCTCACGATGTTCACCTGTATCATCCTTGGCATGGGTGTTCCCACCACGGCAAACTATGTCATTATGGCAACCACCTGTGCTCCCATTCTGATTAAGATGGGCATGGCAACACTTTCTGCCCATATGTTTGTGTTCTACTTCGGTATTGTGGCAGATATCACACCCCCTGTTGCGCTTGCCGCTTATGCAGGCAGTGCCATTGCAAAGTCTAGGCCGATGAAAACGGCATTCCAGGCAACCGGCTTGGCGATCGCCGCCTTTATCGTGCCATATTGTTTCGGACTCAGCCCGGCGCTCCTTTTTGTGGACTGTGCATGGTATGATGCCGTCCGTGTGGCAATCACGTCCTTTATTGGTGTTTTTGGCGTATCGGCAGGTCTGCGAGGGTATATCTTCTCCAATTTGCGTGTCTGGCAGAGAGCGCTCATCATTGTGGGCGGTTTGTTCCTGATTGAATCCGGACTCATTACAGATGCCATCGGCATTATTTTGGTTTTTGGCATTTGCGTGTCGAGCAAGCTCTTTGCAAAAAAGAATGCTTTGCCGGAATAAGAAGTCCTATCGTTTATCTATAGTATGTGGCTCGTTGCAAAAGAAAGCTTTTGTGACGGGCCACATTTTATCAGGCGGGTGGGGGGTGAAAGATGTCGAGGAGATTGGAAAAGAAGGTTCTTTCTCTTGACTTTCTGTAGTTGTCGTGCTACGATGAAAACTAGATTAAAGTTTTAAAGCTGTGAAGTGCATAACTTGAAAGAATGGATCAATACGGCGCTTCCATAAAAATACCGTACCGTGCTTTTATGGAAACGTCGTAGAATACACTGCAAACGACTCCACACAGGTGGGGAGGAAAGGATTGTTGTACATATGCCCGTTACCGACTTTTTAGAGAGAAATGTAAAGCTCTATGGCAATGAGACCGCACTTGTGGAGCTGAACCCAGAAGTGACCGACAATCGCCGCATGACATGGAAGGAATATGACCTCATTCAGCAGACCAGCGATGAACCGTTCCGTCGGGAAATTACTTGGAACGTATTCAATGAAAAAGCAAATCGCTTTGCCAATATGCTGCTGTCTCGTGGCGTGAAAAAGGGGGATAAGGTTGCAATCCTCATGTATAACTGCTTGGAGTGGCTCCCCATTTATTTCGGTATTCTCAAAACAGGAGCCTTGGCTGTGCCCTTTAACTTCCGTTACTCCGCCGACGAGATTCAGTACTGTGCCGATCTGGCAGAGGTTCAGGTTTTGGTCTTTGGCTCAGAGTTTATCGGACGTATTGAAAGTGTGGCAGAAAAGCTCAGCAAGGGAAGACTGCTCATTTATGTGGGAGATAACTGCCCGACCTTTGCAGAGAGCTATCGAGAGCTTTCTGCCGACTGCTCCTCGGCGCCACCTCAGGTGCTGATTACAGACGAGGACGACGGTGCAATTTATTTCTCCTCCGGCACCACTGGCTTCCCTAAGGCGATTTTGCACAAACACCTCAGCTTGACCCAAGCTGCTGAGATGGAGCAGAAGCATCACCAAATCACCCACGACGATGTATTTCTCTGCATTCCGCCCCTCTATCATACGGGTGCTAAGTTTCATTGGATGGGCAGCTTAATTGCCGGCGGCAAGGCGGTGCTTTTAAAGGGTACCACACCCGATGTGATTTTAAGAGCGGTTTCCGATGAGCAATGCAGCCTTGTTTGGCTTTTGGTGCCGTGGGCACAGGATATTTTAGATGCCTTGGATCGAGGCGATATTCAGATTGCAGACTATAAGCTGGATCAGTGGAAGCTGATGCATATCGGGGCACAGCCCGTGCCGCCTTCTCTGATTCGCCGCTGGAAGGAATACTTCCCCAAACACCTCTATGATACAAACTATGGTTTGTCTGAGTCCACAGGGCCGGGCTGTGTCCATCTTGGTCTGGAAAACGTCCATAAGGTCGGCGCCATTGGTGTGCCGGGCTATCGCTGGGAAGTCAAGGTTGTGGACGAAAACGGTCAGACCGTTCCGCAGGGCGGCGTAGGCGAGCTTTGCGTCAAGGGACCGGGACTCATGACCTGTTATTATAACAACCCCGAAGCAACCGCAGAGGTTCTGAAGGATGGCTGGTTGTTTACGGGCGATATGGCTATGCAGGACAGGGACGGATTTTATTTCTTGGTTGACCGGAAAAAGGATGTCGTGGTCAGTGGCGGCGAGAATATCTATCCTGTCCAGATCGAGGACTTCCTGCGTGCCAATGCCAAGGTCAAGGATGTGGCTGTCATTGGTCTGCCTGATAAGCGTCTGGGCGAAATCTGCGGTGCGATTGTGGAAGTGAAGGACGGCATGACCTGCACAGAGGAGGAGCTGCGAGACTTCTGCTTGGATCTGCCCCGTTACAAGCGTCCCCGTCAGATTATTTTTGCAGAGATTCCCAGAAATGCGACCGGTAAGATTGAAAAGCCTGTCCTGCGGAAGCGCTATGGTGCAGATTGCCTGGTGGCACAGCAAAACCGAGGCTGATGCTGCCTACAAGCAAGCCTTCGTAGGATAAAGACGCAGAACGGAGAACGGTATGGCCAAAACAAGAAAAAAGGAACGCAGCATTGCGTTATATGAGCACATTATGGCACTTGGCAGCATAGAGGAATGTTGTCGTTTTTTCGATGACCTGTGTGCGGTAACAGAACTGCGGGCGATGGAACAGCGATTCGATGTGGCAAAAATGCTCCACGATGGCAAGGTATATACTACCATTCTCAATGAGACCGGAGCCAGCTCGGCAACCATCAGTCGAGTCAACCGTGCCCTGAACTATGGAACAGGTGCCTTGGGAGAGGTTATGGATCGTATGGCGGAGGAATCCCCCGCGCTTACAGAAGATAAAGATAAATGACGGAGGTCATCATGAAAGAACTCATGCTGGGCAACAAGGCAGTTGCCCGTGGATTATATGAAGCCGGTTGCTGTGTCATTTCCAGCTATCCGGGCACGCCAAGCACGGAGATTACAGAGGAAGCAGCGCACTATCCCGAAGTGTATTGTGAATGGGCACCCAATGAAAAGGTCGCCTTGGAGGTCGCACACGGTGCCGCCGTGGGCGGCAAGCGTTCCGCTTGCTGCATGAAGCACGTCGGCTTAAACGTAGCGGCAGACCCGCTGTTTACCATTTCGTATCAGGGCGTGGAGGCTGGATTGGTGATCTGCGTTGCCGATGACCCGGGAATGTTCTCCTCTCAAAACGAGCAGGATTCCAGACATTATGCGATTGCCGCCAAGGTGCCGATGCTGGAACCTTCCGATTCGCAGGAGGCACTGGACTTTACAAAGCGGGCATTTGCCCTGTCGGAGACCTATCGCACCCCTATCTTGGTGCGGATGTGTACCCGTATTTCCCATTCGCAGAGCATCGTAACGGCGGGGGAGAGACAGGAAGTGCCGCAGCGCCCCTATGTCAAAAACCCCGAACGGGTGATGATGACCACAAACTCCATGAAGGCACATATTCGCGTGGAGGAACGCACCAGGACGATGACTGAATTTGCCGAGACCACCGACCTCAATCGAGTGGAGATGGGCGGTACCTCGTTGGGTATCATCACATCCTCCACAAGCTATCAGTACGTGAAAGAGCTTTGGGGGGATACGGTCAGTGTGCTGAAGCTGGGGCTTTCCTGGCCAATGCCTGTGCAGAAGATCAAGGACTTTGCTTCTAAGGTTGACCGTGTGCTGGTCGTTGAGGAATTGGAGCCGATTATCGAAAACCACTGCCGTCAGATCGGCGTGGAGGTTTCCGGAAAAGATTGCATCCCCATGATCGGTGAGCTGACACAGGGGATTCTGGCACAGTGTACGGCGCAGACGGCAAAGGAAACCGTCGCTCTGACTGATGACATTCCCAATCGTCCGCCGGTTATGTGTGCCGGCTGTCCGCATCGCGGCGTTTTTTATATGCTTTCCAAGCATAAATGTATGGTATATGGCGACATTGGGTGTTATACTTTAGGAGTCATGCCGCCGCTGAACGCTTTGGATTTGAACGTCTGCATGGGTGCCTCCTGCTCTGGTCTGCATGGCTTTAATATCGCAGGCGGTGCCGACCATGAAAAGCGAAGCGTTGCGGTGATTGGTGACTCTACCTTTGCCCATTCCGGCATCACAGGTATTGCGGATATTGCCTATAATAAGAGCAATTCCACCGTCATTATTCTCGATAACTCCATCACAGGAATGACGGGGCATCAGCAAAACCCCACCACAGGCTACACCCTGCGTGGCGAGCCAGCCGGTCAGATTGATCTGGAAGCTCTCTGCCATGCCGTTGGCTTCCGTCGGGTTCGAGTGGTCGATCCGTACGAGCTCAAGGCGGTGGAGCAAATTCTGAAGGAAGAATTGGTCGCCGAGGAGCCGTCGGTCATCATCTCCCGCCGTCCTTGCGTGATGCTGAAAAGTGTGAAAAAAGCACCGCCCCTGAAGGTGGATGCAGATAAATGCAATGGCTGTGGGCTTTGTATGAAGATTGGATGTCCTGCACTCGTTTTGCGAGAGGGCAAGGTGGAGATAGATAAAACACAGTGTGTCGGTTGTCAGGTGTGTATGCAGATGTGCCACCGAGATGCCCTCAAGAGCTAAGGAGGAAAAGCAAAATGGAAACGGTGAATATTATGATTGTCGGTGTGGGTGGTCAAGGCTCCCTGCTGGCTTCTAAAATGTTGGGTTACTTATTGGTGAAGGAAGGCTATGATGTCAAGGTCTCCGAGGTTCACGGCATGAGCCAAAGAGGCGGCAGCGTGGTGACCTATGTTCGCTTCGGGGACAAGGTCTATTCTCCCATCATCGACAAGGGGGAGGCAGACTACATTGTCTCCTTTGAGCTTCTCGAAGCGGCTCGTTGGATTGAATACTTAAAGCCAACCGGTCGCATTGTGACCAATACCCAGCAGATGGAGCCGATGCCGGTCATTGCCGGCTTGGCAACCTATCCCGAAAATTTGGTGGAAAAGATGCAGGCACAAGGCATTCAGGTGGATGCACTGGACTGCCTGAAGCTGGCCGAGCAGGCAGGCTCTACCAAGGCGGTGAATATGGTGCTGATGGGTCGTCTGTCCCACTATTTCCCCGCAATCTCTGCGGAGGCTTGGCAGGATGCTTTGGTAGCGAATGTTCCTGCTAAGGTCTTAGAGCTGAATAAAACGGCATTTGCCTTAGGGCAAGGAAAATAAAAGGCGGGCGAAGCCCGCTGTTGATCTCGAGTTTGTAGGTTTGTTGTACCATTCACTTTTGTGCCCAAGGGGGGAGTTGATATTCAATCGACCCAACGCTGCATTCTCGAATTAGAAGCGGCTCTCAGCCGCAAAGTGGTTGACAAAGGGAGGGGAATCCGTTACAATGGGCACAGTTTAAACGGCAGACTCTCAAGTCTGCCGAGACTGCCACTGTGATGAAGGGAAGAAGTAACCGGTGTTTTGCTGCATAGAGAACCCCCGTTTGGTGAAAGGGGGAGAGCGGCACGGGTGAAGTTACCTCCTGGAGCAACTGCTTGAACCTTCCGTATGGGGAAGTAGTAGGGTACGTCGGGTACGCCCGTTACTGCGTTGGGATTTTGTCTGAACTGAGGCTCTGAAGTTTTGCAAAGTCCATGAGGCTTCTTTCGTGAGAAAGAAGTAAATAGAGGTGGTACCACGATACTAAGCTGTCATCGTCCTCTGTCTTAACACGACAGGGGACGTTTTTTTATGCTCCCCTGCACCCTTCGCCTTGGTGCGAGATAGGAAAAGGAGATATACTATCATGAAAATCTATGAAGAATTGCAAGCCCGTGGTCTGATTGCACAGGTCACCGACGAACCCGAAATCAGGGAACTGATCAACAACGGCAAGGCTGTGTTTTATATCGGCTTCGACCCCACCGCAGACAGCCTTCATGTGGGACATTTTATGGCACTGTGCCTGATGAAGCGCCTGCAAATGGCAGGAAACCGCCCCGTGGTTTTGGTGGGCGGCGGTACCGGTATGATCGGTGACCCCTCCGGCCGTACCGATATGCGTCAAATGATGACACCCGAAACCATCAACCACAACTGTGAATGCTTCCGCAAGCAGATGGAGCGCTTCATCGACTTCGGTGAGGGCAAGGCAATCATGGTGAACAATGCCGATTGGCTCTTGAACCTCAACTATATTGAGCTGCTGCGTGATGTCGGCTCCTGCTTCTCTGTCAACAATATGCTGCGTGCAGAATGCTATAAGCAGCGTATGGAGAAGGGACTGTCCTTCTTTGAATTTAACTATATGATTATGCAGTCCTATGACTTCTACTATCTCTTCCAGAACTACGGCTGTAATATGCAGTTCGGCGGCGACGACCAGTGGTCTAATATGCTGGGCGGCACTGACCTCATTCGCCGTAAAACCGGTAAGGATGCCTATGCCATGACCATCACCCTGCTGCTGAACTCCGAAGGCAACAAGATGGGTAAAACCGCATCCGGTGCCGTTTGGCTCGATCCGAATAAGACCTCTCCCTATGAGTTTTACCAGTACTGGCGGAATGTGGGTGACAACGATGTCTTGAAGTGCATTCGGATGCTGACCTTCCTGCCCGTGGAGGAAATCAACAAGATGGATGCTTGGGAGGGCGCTCAGCTGAATACGGCAAAGGAAATCCTCGCCTTTGAGCTGACCAAGCTGGTGCACGGCGAGGAGGAAGCAACAAAGGCACAGGAGACAGCCAAGGGTTTGTTCTCTAAGGGCGGTGATGTCGCCAATATGCCTGCCACCGCACTCACCGCCGCCGACCTCACAGACGGCAGCATTCCCGTTTTAGAGCTGATGCTCAAGTGTGGTCTGGTACCCTCCAAGGGAGAAGCCAGACGTTTGGTGCAGCAGGGCGGCGTAGAAATTGCCGGCGCAAAAGTAACCGACGTTGCCCAGACCGTTGAAAAAGAGGCGCTGTCCGGAGAAGGTGTTGTCCTCAAAAAGGGAAAGAAGGTCTTCCACAGAGCCTATTTGGAAGCATAAGATAAATCAACGAATTCTTGTAGCAAGCCAGTATAAGAAACAACCCCTCGAAAGCTAAGAACGGCGTTCGAGGGGTTGCCTTTTGGGAGAAGGAGAGAAATAGGGGGCTATTTTTTAGTAAATGTGCTATACTTCTTCTAAGAGCGTTAGAAATAGTCGTAGACTACACAGGAATGCCTGAGGAGGCAAGGTATGACGTTTACTAAGATCAATCTGGAGACCTGGAGCAGGGCAGAGACCTACCGTACCTTTTTCGAGGATAACCCCTGCACCTATAGCATGACAATCCAATTGGATATCACTAAACTGATGGAAAATAAGAAACAGGATCATATTGCCTTATTTCCCACGCTATTATATGGCATTTCTCGTGCCGTCAATACGTTTCCAGAATTTCGAATGGACTTTGATGCAGAGGGGGACCTTGGATATTATGCGTCAGTCAATCCAAGCTACACGGTGTTTCATCCGGAAACGGAAGCCTTTACCACGGCACAGACGGACTATAGCCCAGACTACAACGTCTTTATTGAACGCTACCGCCACGATATCCAGAAACGGCGAGGAGAGCGCAACGGAGACCAGAGCGAACAGGACGGCAATCTATTTCATGTATCCTGCGTGCCTTGGACAAGCTTCCAAGCACTCAACCTGAATTTACAGAAGGGCTATGAGCATCTGCTGCCCATTTTCACACTGGGGAAATTTACGGAAGAAAAGAATCAGGTTTTGCTGCCGCTTGCCATTCAGGTTCATCATGCCGTTTGTGATGGCTTCCACATCTCACGGTTCATCGAACACCTGCAAGGCTGGGCAGATACCTTCGACTTATCGGAATTAGGACGGTGATACCCATTCAAAAATATGAAGTGTTGAAGCAATATTTTGGTCACAGCAGCTTTCGGCTGGGGCAAGAGTCGCTGATTGATGCGCTCTTATCCCATCGGGATGCCTTGGGCGTGATGCCAACCGGGGCGGGGAAGTCTATTTGCTATCAGCTTCCGGCGCTTTTGCTTCCTGGGATCACCTTGGTGATTTCTCCCCTCATTTCGCTGATGAAGGATCAAGTGGCTGCACTTTCTCAGGCAGGAATTCCTGCCGCTTACATCAATTCATCCCTCTCCTTTGCGCAGTGCAGTCAGGTGCTGGAGCGTGCCCAAGGAGGGAAGTATAAAATCATCTATGTGGCGCCGGAGCGTTTGGAGACTCTCGAATTTCAGAGAGTCTCCCAAACCATGGAGGTATCTCTCCTTGCGGTGGATGAGGCACATTGTGTCTCTCAGTGGGGGCAGGATTTTCGTCCAAGCTATCTGAACATTGCTTCCTTTGTTGCATCCCTGCCCCAGCGTCCCATTGTAGCAGCCTTCACGGCCACCGCTACCGCAGAGGTTCGGGAGGATATTGAAAAGCTATTACGATTAGAGGAACCCTATTGTATCACCACGGGCTTCGATCGCCCCAATCTCTATTTTGAGGTGGTGACACCCAAAAATAAAGGGAGCTATCTACATACCTTTCTTGCAGAGAGAGCGCAGCAGAGTGGCATTGTCTACTGTGCATCCAGAAAATCGGTGGAGTCAGTTTGTGAGAGCCTGCGAAAAAGTGGCATCGCCGCCACACGCTATCATGCAGGCTTGGAAGCAAATGAACGCAAACATAATCAAGAGGATTTTGTCTACGATCGGGCGAGGGTGATGGTGGCAACCAACGCCTTTGGCATGGGAATCGACAAGTCCAACGTCAGCTTTGTGGTTCATTATAATATGCCGAAAAATCTGGAGAGCTATTATCAAGAGGCGGGACGAGCAGGGCGAGATGGCGAAAAAGCACATTGTGTCCTGTTATTTTCGGCAGGAGATATCCGGTCTGCACGCTTTCTTCTGGATAGTGCCAAGGAGCACGAGACACTTTCCGAGGAGGAACGGGGCGTGGTGCGGGAAAAGGAGTTGCAGCGCTTGGAGCAGATGATCGGCTATTGTAAAACGACCGCCTGCCTGCGCTCCTATATGCTTTCCTACTTTGGAGAGACCGAGCAGCAGCCTTGCGGGAATTGCGGCAACTGTAACCAAGAAATAGTAGAGCAGGATATTACTATAGAGGCACAGAAAATCCTATCTGCGGTTGCTCGTGTGAAGAAAAAATATCCTTATGGATTGGGGATCACGCTGATCGTCCGTATGCTGCACGGCAGCAAGGAAAAAAGGGTGCTGGAGCTGGGTCTGGATCAGCTTCCAACCTATGGGATTATGGGTGACCTTAGCCGCATCCAGATTCGGGACTATATTGACTTTTTAATCCGTGGTGGCTATCTTGCCTTGTCGGGGGAGGAATATCCTGTTCTTCATATGGCAGAACAGGCCAAGCAGGTGCTTTTTCATGGAGAGCGTGTGACCTACACTTGGCGAAGGGCAAGTATTGCGGAAAAGGCGGCAAAGAAGGAGAGCGTGCCTCTGCCAGCGGAGGCCAATCAGGAGCTGTTTGGCAGGCTAAAAGCCCTGCGGACAAGGCTGGCACAGGAGGAAAATGTCCCATCCTATATTGTGTTCTCAAATGCGGCGTTGGTCGATATGGCGTCCCGTCAACCGAGAAGCCTTGCGGAATTTTTAGAGGTTTCCGGTGTTGGTGCGGTGAAGGCGGAGCGGTATGGCAAAACATTTTTAGAAGAGATAGAAGTGTGGGCCACTGAAAGTAGCGTTTAATATCGAACGGGGCGCTAAAAAAGTCTAGTTTCAAACAAAGAACTTATCGTATACGTTAGAAAAATCCCAGCAGAAGGCGAGAAATCTCTCGTTTTCTGCTGGGATTTGTTTCTCTGTTTTTAGGGATTCCAACTTTTTTACAGCCCCACTCTAGGTATAGGCTGTAAGGCACCTTTTAATTATGTAGGAAGGGATTATAAATCAACCAAGTGATTGATCGGTGCCATGAGGAGCTTGCCGGTGCCGCGATAGACATTCACAAGCCCTTCGCCCGAGGCTGCCGAGCCAATCAAGGATTTGCCCGAACGCTCTACGGTGAATTCCAAGCTGCTGCTCCAAGCTAGGACCATATTGCCATCTACCTTGAGTGTATCGTTCTGCAAGGTAATTTCAATCAATTCTTCACGGGGGCAATCGGATTCGATGCAGACAACACCGCTGCCGTTCAGACTGAGATTGAACAAGCCTTCTCCGCCCATTGCAGCAGAGGAAAGGTTCGAACGCATTACGGCCTTTTGCTTCAAGCTAGAATCACAGGCGAGGAAGAGACCATCATCCAAAATAAGAGAGCCGTTCCAGTCGGTGGTATCAATCAGGATAAGGTGACGGTAGGTAGGCTCCAGAACCAGAATACCGTCACCTGTGTATTCTGGCTTAATGGTGGATTCGCCGGTGGCCTTGCCACGAATGGCTTTTCCGAAAAAGTCACCCACGCCTTTGATACCTGTGGTAGCATTGACATTACCAAGCATCCACTGCATGGCACCGGCTTGTATGGTGACGTTGGCCTGCTTCAAATCACAGACCAGCTGACGCTTCCGCACGTTCATTTGGCTGCTGTAGTATGCTACCATGGCAGAGTCGGGCATGACGCTAAGATCACGCTGATATTCAATTATAGAAAAGGGACCTAAGCTGGATAGTGTTTTTACGTCATCGTTATCCATGAAATTTGAGATCTGATACATAATTTCTCTCCTTTACCGCAGTGTGCGGTGATTGTTGGTTTGGTACGAGTCGTATTTTCTATCTAAGGACATACCTATGATACCACAAGATGTAATATATCAGCAAGCGGGAATTTCGAAGATAACGACGTGACCTTGACCGTTGATTTCCAGAATAAAGCAGCAACATTTGCCGTTCTTACAGTAGTAGAATTCCTCCCATTGGTTGCTTATGGCTCTGTAATCCACATAGATCCATCTTTTTTTGTGAATCTTCTGGTGCAGAGGTTTACAAGGTCTACAATCCAACCTATACCGAAGCATCCGACGGTTAGAAGCCAGATGCAGTCATTAGGTTGTAGGTTTGGTTGATCGTGAACCGTTATTTTGCGAAAAAGGTACCTGTGAACGATGCACTCCCCTTAAGAGGAGTGCATCGACAAAAAACGCATCCTTTGGATAGTATTAAAGTGCAGATAAGATCCAAGCTTTGGTTTCACCGGGTGAAAGGTTATCCAGTGCTGCGATTTCGCCAAGAACATCATCGGTTACCGTGATATTGGAGAGCACGACATCGCCCACGTTTTTGACCACATACTTGAATTGCGGGGTCACACCTTCCGGAAGGAGTGGTCCTGGCGGGGTGTTGGCATCAAGCCATGTTGCACCGTGATCCACAGACACATATTTTTTCAGTGAAATGGCCGGGGTTTCTCTCACACCGAGATAGTTAGCGCTATCCTGAGCAAAGACCGTTTCTTCCTCAAAGGTTCCAACGGCGGTTGCCGTGTTTTGGTGGGCACCTTCGACCCATGCCCCATAAAAAATGAACGACAGAGCCTGATCGGGCATCATATCAGGGACAAGGGAAATAGGGCCGAATACATCGTCTTCAATCTGGATGTCATAAAGCGGAACGTTTCCCGAATTGCGCACCAAAACCTTAAACTTAGGTGTAACATAAGAGGGGATGGTGGGACCGGGAGGCGTTGGGGCAGAAATCCAGGTTATGCCGTCATCGAGTGAGACAAATTTTTTGAGGCTAAGCTGTGGAAGCGGAGAGGTCGCCGGATTCGGGGAAACGTGAACACCGCCCGACTGTGCAGTCAGCAGGAACTGTGTGGTCAGTGTATACCACCCACCCACAACGGTGCAGTTACCCAAGGAGGATGTGACGCCATAATAAAGACCAGTTTCAGGATCGAGCGTGGTAGGCTTGCCGGTTGTCAGCCAATAACCAGTGAAGAAGCCGCCGCTGGTCCAGTCGCTGCCGCCGACAATCAGTGTGCCCAAGCCGTCGCTGTATCTGGGACCTTGCGGATAGGGCATAGCAGGTGTGCTGCCCCCGCCGGCAGAATCCAGTTGTCCCGCCACGTTGATGAAGTTTGTCGGGATGAGACCACCGTGTGGGACAATGGCACCGCCTTGACGGAAACGAACACGCCCCCCATACCCGTTGGTTGGGTTTGCATCCTCATCCCAGCGCAGGATATACACATCCCCGGCATCTCCTGTGATATTGATGGGATTCGATACATCAAAACCAGAGGTGATATTAATGACGAATACCTCATTGATTCCGTTTTGGGTGTTTAGTCCATCCAGAGACCCCGAACTTCGGCTTTCATATCCAACGGTTACAGGCAATGCATTGATTTGCTGGAGGGCGGTCACCAAATCTGCGTGCAGTCCAGAAATTCGGGCGGTCTGATTCAGAGATGAAAAGGCCTGACCAGGATTTGCGTCCACAATATCCTGCCAATCGCCAAGCGTTGTATCATTGGTGTATATGGTGCCGCCATAGGGAATGCCGGCATTGGTGTGCAACTTTGCGGTCAAACCGTTTACCGCTACGTCACCGAGATACCCATGCTTTGCATCCATCCAGTCTGCGGCGATACTTCCATTGGAGAAGAAAAACAAATAGTTGGGCAAATCGCCCATATTCACGCCACCAATGAGGATCATACTAAAACGGCTCCTTTCGTGTGATAATAGGCAATGTCGCTTTCGGATAATGCTTCCTCTCTAAAAAATGCGGTTACAACAGCGGTATTTTTATAAATGTTTAAATCGGAATGCGCCAAAATGTCCTCCAATTTAAACAATAGCAGCATTTGATTTTTTATGACATACTTCAGCATTTGTGACGCACTTTGGTTTATATCCAAGAGTTCAGTGAGAGTGGTGGGAACGGATGGCTTGGAATCCCCAAGCGTGCCGAGAGCATATTGGATTTTTTCAGCTTCTGCATTGATAAGATGGGCTTGTGCCAATTCCTCAAAGGCAATGGAAGCCAAGAGAAGATGCATGGAATTTTCTTTGTCGATGCTGATTTCAGCGTCTACATTCGGAATATTTGGCATAGACATCATCTGCCAACCCTTTCAAAGTTTAATTTTGACAAGGAACAAAAAGGCATGACAAATCACACCTATATAGATCCTGTCATAAAATAGCATATGACCTACGGAATGTAGGTGTGAATAAGGTTAAGGAGAGATTAAGTTGTCAATGCCAAACATCCCGGATATTACGCCGGATATTGACGTTTCATTTGAGGACGCCGTCAATTTACTGCTCACCTCGATTGCGATGGAGGAGATCAGTCTTTCAAAACTGATGGACGCCGAATCGGAAAAAATTAAGTATGTAACAAAAAAACAGGGCTGTGGCCGCTGTCATGACGATGATCTGCTATCCGTTAATGAGAGCGTAAACTCTACCATTATAAATATGATTAAGCTGCAAATGCTGTTACAATTTAAGCTGGAGAAGGTCGAGAAAATGCTTCCCCCTCAGCCGCCCTCTCCACCGCCTGCCCCACCCTGTCCCCCCCCGCAGGGTGGGTGCTGTGTGGTTGGCAGAGCCTGCGGCTGTACCTGCTGTTCATGTGATGGCTTGTCGTGCCTAGAGGCGATGCTGTCCCTCTGTATTTTCCAAAGCAGCAAGCGAAACGACAATTTCCTCTGCTATACGGCAAAGGACTCAGACTCGTCAATCACAATGAAGGCATACAAGCACAGTCTTTGCGTGCAGCCATTTTGCCAAGGTGAACTCTCCGGCATGACAATCACAGGAAGCGGAGAAGCAGTAAGACCCAATCGCTGTGGGCAGAACATGACGGGAAGGGTGGATTTTTGTATCACAATTTGGGACGGTGCATTTAGAACAGGATTCCAGGCGATTCTCCATTCGTGTGAGCCATTGCTGAACCATGACAGCGGTTTTGTTGCAGTCACGGAGGACAAATTTAAGATCAGTATCGACTGTTCGTGTGGATGTGTAGGATAGCATATGGAGGAAAGGAATGCGGAACTATACACGGTTTGACCAAAATCGGCATATGATGTGGTGGTCGGCTCAGCCGGCAAATAAATTCTGGAGAGGTTTCTATGTCTTTTCCTAATATACCCGATGTGACACCCTCGATTACGGTTAGCCGTGAGGCATCTAAAAATCTGTTGTTTGCCTCCATCGCCTTTGAAGAATTGGGTTTATCCCATTTGATCAATGCCGAGGCAGAAAAAATCCAGTATGTGCTGGGTACGATTCCCGAACAAAGGAAGCTCGAGCCTGCACCTACGATGCAGGATTTGTTGAATGTCAACAAGTCGGTTCAGCAAACCATGAAGCACGTCATTCAGAAGGAGATGCTGCTTCAAATGAAGCTGGAAGATGTGGCGGCAATCTCGGAAGGCTGCAAAGCAACAAGATATGAGTTCCCATCTGAGGAATCTACCGTCATTTCGTCGGTCGGTTTTCTGAACGGGGTCGAGGTTGGCTGGTTCTGGTCTGCTGCCCGTGGGGACAGTGTCAGCCAGAAATTTGCTGCAAATGAAGTCATCAACCGTGCCGTTTTGGACATTGACGTAGTTTCCAATGTGCTCGCCCCAGGTGCGTATGTCGAATGGGAACTGGTGATCAACGGAACGAGCGTCGGTAGCTTTACCGTCGAGGACGGCTTCACCGGCAGAGTGACCGCAGACGTGGTATTTCCGGTCCTTGTCGGTCCACTCTATCAGGTGGAATTAAAGGTTGTAAACCAAGTCCCCGTGGGCGACGGCTCCATCACCCTGGCCTATGCATCGGATCTCGCACATTCTATCACCCTGATGTATTGCGATCAGATTTCCGCAGCGGCAGTGCCTACAGTGGTCTTTAGAGAAGACGAAGCGTCCAAGGAAATGAAGACGGACTTTTCACTGGAGATCAACAACAGAAATCCTGAATAAGAGAGCGGAAGGCCAATGGCACAAATCAAATAAGCGATTGTATGATTTCGGCAGGGGCATGACCTTTTGGTCGTGCCTCTGCTTATTTTTCTGGATGGATAAATGCAACAAAATTATGGTAAACTGTAAAAGCGGCATCAATCAAATCCTTTCATAAGCCTTAGGAAGGTTGAAATATAACAGACAAAAGGAAAGGGCGTGCTGGAAGCATGAAAACAATATTTTACGGTGGTACAATTTTGACGATGGAGGACGAGAGAGAAGCGCAAGCGGTCTTAGTGGAAAATGGCATCATAAAAAAGGTTGGGAGCGAGCAGGAAATGCTTGCCTATCAGGCACAGGCTGAACGAGTTGATTTATGTGGAAGAACCATGCTGCCCGCCTTTCTGGATGCACATAGCCACCTTTCCTCTTATGCCAACTCCCTTTTGCAGGTTCCGCTGGAGGGAACCACCTCGTTGGAGGAAATCAAAGAGAGGCTCCTTCGATTTGCGAAAACAAATCAGATAAAAACAGGTCAGTGGATTATCGCCAGTGGCTATGATCACAACGCACTCCTTGAGAAACAGCATCCGACAAAACAGGGGCTGGATGCGTGGTTTCCAGAGATTGCGGTGGTGCTACAGCATCAATCGGGACATTTTGGCGTGTTTAATTCTACGGCACTTGCCACACTGGAGGGGCAGTCAAAGGATCAAGATGGCTATCTGGAGGAGAGTGACTATATTGCGGCGATCAAACAAGTGCCCATGCCAAAGCCGGAGCAGCTCTTGCAGTCATACCAAAAGGCAATGGCACACTATGCGTCATATGGGATCACCACGATTCAAGAGGGGATGATGGTTCCTGAAATGCTGCCAAGCTACCGCTTGCTGCTGGAAAAAGGAGCACTCAACTTAGACGTTGTGGGCTATGCGGAAATTGCTACGGCAGACAAATTCTACGAGACTTTTCCAGAAAATACCAATGGCTATGTCCACCATGTTCGGTTGGGCGGCTATAAAATCATTCTGGATGGCTCGCCCCAAGGAAGAACGGCATGGATGAAAACGCCTTATGTGGGTTCGACCGATGAGTTTGGAATCCAGTATCTGTCGGACGAGCAAGTCTTAGCATCCCTTCAAAAGGCAGTCAGAGACGGGCGGCAACTGCTTGCGCACTGTAACGGCGACGCTGCCACAGAACAATTTTTGACCTGTGCTGAAAAAATTGCCCGGCAGCATAGTCTTGCAAGCATTCGGCCGGTCATGATTCATGCGCAGCTTCTATCCGTGGATCAATTGAAGCGGGTTAAAAAGCTTGGAATCCTTCCCTCATTTTTTGTGGCGCATTGCTATTATTGGGGCGATACACACATTGAAAATTTTGGATTCGAGCGTGCCTCACAAATTAGCCCCACCAAAAGTGCCCTTGAGGAGGGCATTCGATTTACCTTCCATCAAGATACCCCTGTTGTTGCACCGGATATGCTTCACACCGTTTGGTGTGCGGTCAACAGAAAAACAAAGGCAGGCGTTTTGTTGGGGGGAAATCAACGCATATCGGTGCTTGAGGCCCTCCGTGCAGTTACCATCCATGCAGCCTATCAATACGGGGAAGAACGCACCAAGGGCAGTATTGCACCGGGCAAGAGGGCAGACTTTGTGATCTTAAATAAAAATCCACTTACGGTGGCAGAGGAGGCGCTGAAGGAGCTAAGGATTCTGAGAACCTACCATGCGGGAAACTGTATTTACGAAAAGACGGGAGAATGGTAAAAATAAAAAAAATAGGGATGGAGCGGTAACGAATGGAGTGATTTTAGCACCAATAGAAAGAAGAATGAAAGGAGGTGGCTGGATGATCTCGATGGAAGAAATCTACCACACGCACGCACAGACGGTATACCGCTACCTTCTCTCCCTGACGCACGATGCAGATCTATCGGAGGAATTGACGCAGGAAACATTTTATCAGGCGGTAAAGGGGATTGCACGTTTCGACGGTCGCTGCAAGGTTTCTACTTGGCTTTGTGCCATTGCGAAAAATGTATGCTATAGCTACCGTCGCAAACACCCCGATTGCGAGGAATGGGAGACAAGCGGCATATCCTCTGCCTCTCCGGAAACAGAGGTGCTGACAAACCTTTCTCAGTTGGAGCTTTTTAGAAAGCTGCATCATTTGAATGAAACGATGCGGGAGGTGATGTATCTGCGCTTGTTTGGAAATTTGAGTTTCCGAGAAATTGGCGAGATTCTATCCAAGGGAGAGAACTGGGCCAGAGTTACATTTTATCGTGGGAAGGAAAAATTGAAAAAGGAGCTGAAATCAGATGGAGAATAAATTAAACTGTGCAGTCGTGCAAGACCTGCTTCCATCCTATGTAGACGGATTAACAAGTGATGTGAGCAATCAGGCCATAGAGACCCATCTGGAAGCTTGTACAGACTGCAACGAGGCACTTCGGCGGATGCGAGAACCGGAGCCGACGAGTGTGCCGCAAACGGAGGTAGACTATCTCAAAAAGGTACGGCGCCGTTCGACGGGCAAAGCCCTTCTGTTTGGCGTCGTGTTGATGATCGCGTGTGTGGCGATTTTTTCTTACCGATTTTTTTATCTGGGAACTGCGGTGGGTGCTTCTGAGGTTGCCAGCCAGGTTAGGGTTTCGGGAGATACGCTTACGATAGGAGGCAGACTTACCAGCAGTGGATTGGGTGTTTCTCGTGTGACCGTTTCGGATTCAAACGGCGTGGTGCAGATTCAAGTATATACTGCACTGAAGACTTTTTTTAATCAAGGAGAGTTTAGTCAGACGTATAGCGCAGACAGTACCATTACACAAGTGAGGGTGGGGGATTGGATCATCTGGGAAGATGGCGTAGAAATCAGTCCCAAAGCCGCTCAGCTTTTTTCGGCAAAGAATCCCTATATAGGAGATATGTCGTCTAATGCAGAAATAGCGTCCATCCTCAACATTGGGGGGCAATTTGGCGCCTATACCAATGAATTGCAGACCTCTCGGGAGCCATACGGCTGGACTCTGCATTTGGAAATGCCTATTCAGGCGGAAAACGTGAAGTTGGAGCAGCAGAACATGGCGCAAAATTCCTATGCAATGCTTGCAGCCATTGATAACCTGAGTTACGTCACATGGGAGTATCAAACCGAGATGGGAAAGCAGGAATACACGGTTACCGCAGAGGATGCTACTGCATTTGCAGGGCAGAATATCAAGCAATATAGCCAGTCGGCGGCTTCGATGGAGGAACTAATTTTAAAGTGTGATTTTTGAAAAATATGGAGGAAGAATCAAACGGCATATGTGGGGTATACTACGCTGGGGATGATTGAATGAAACGAATACAGTTTGTTATTTTGGGCATTTGTGCCGTGCTGCTGGTTACGGCAGTAAAATCGAATGACGTGGTAACCGCAGCTGCGCCTGCACAAATCCAGGCAGGAGAAGAAAAATATATCTCTCTGACCTTTGATGATGGACCATCGGCACAGACAACAGGCAAGCTGCTGGACGGGCTGAATGAACGGGGTGTTAATGCCACATTTTTTCTGATCGGCGAGCTGATTGAGGGCAATGAATCGTTGGTACTTCGCATGAAGGAGGACGGACACCAAATTGGAAACCACACATGGAGCCATGTGAACTTGCAAGAGGTGAGTCTTTCGGTAGCAGAGGAAGAGCTTCAACGGACGGATGCTGCCTTGACAAATTTGCTGGGAGCGGGGGACTATTGGGTTCGTCCGCCTTATGGGGCTATCACGGATAGACAGCGTCAGATTTTCTGTACGCCCGCCATCAAATGGTCGGTAGACCCTGAGGATTGGAAAAAGCAAAATGTAGCAGCGGATGTAGAGGCTGTATTGTCGGCAGTCGAGCCGGGGGACATCATATTGATGCATGATATATACCCCGAGACTGTAACGGCTGCCTTGAAGATCATTGACACGCTTCAGAAACAGGGCTATACCTTTGTGACGGTGGAATCCCTTTTGGAGCTTGAGGGGACAACACCACAGGTTGGAACAATCTATTGTACTGCCAAACAAACCATATAAGTATGGTCTGCGACCCGAATTCATACGGTTCGCAGACCATATTTTTTTTCTTTTTGTCATGCAGGATGGGGTTATGATCTACACGCCCGCTTGCATTCAAGCCAAGAAAACGATATACTATCCGCAGTATTCGATATTCGTTTATAAAATAGAAACGGTGGTGACTATATGAAGCAAACCATTTTGATTGCGGAGGATGCATTGGATATCCGAAAAATTCTCAAGCTTTATTTAGAAGGGGAGGGCTTTTGCGTAATCGAAGCCGCTGACGGAGAGGAAGCACTGGCTGCTGCTTCTGAATACAGACCCGATATGGCTATTTTGGATATCATGATGCCAAAACTGGATGGCTTGACTGTCACGCAGGAGATTCGAAAGAAAAGTGATATTCCCATTCTGATTCTCTCTGCAAAGGCACAAGATAATGACAAGATACTGGGGCTAAACTTAGGGGCGGATGATTACATAAGCAAGCCCTTTAATGCGTTGGAGGTGGTTGCCCGGGTGAAGGCACAGCTACGCCGCTCTAACCGCTTTGGTACGGGAAATATTACCATCAACGGCTTAACCTTGAATACAGAAGCCTGTACTGTGACAAAAAATGGAGAGGATCTGATGCTGACACCTATGGAATATAAGCTGCTGGCGGTGTTGATGCACTCTCCCGGACGGATCCTCACCAAGCTTCAGCTCGGTGAGGCGATCAACGGCGGCTATTTTGAAAGCGATAACAATACCATTATGGTTCATATTTCCAAGCTGCGTGATAAAATAGAGGATGATCCTCGAAAGCCGACCCGCATCATTACGGTGAGAGGATTGGGATATCGCTTTGAAAAGAAATAAACACAAGGGCAGCCTAGCTACCTTGCTTGCCAAAAATTACTTGGCCTTTACCTTGGCACTGATCGTCATTTTTTTGGGAAATCATTGGATTTGGAATACGTGGGTCACGGAAAAACTCATGCGACCCGATATAAACGGGCTGGTGCAATCTCCAGAATTTCTATCCGCTCAGTATAAAAATGTGAATGTCGAACGCTATTTGGGAGAGGGGAGCGCTTTTTCTGTGCTTGATGATACCATGCAGGTGCGCTACCAATCCTCAAAGGACCTTCCTCTGATTCATACAAAAGAAGAGCTGGAATATGTGCCTTCCTATGATGCAAAATATTATACAGATTCAGTTTACTTTCGAACGAAAGACGGGAAAAGTCGCACATTGCTCATTCGAAACTATCTTAACACAACCCAGCCAACCGATGCCGATATAATTCTTTTGGATGAGAACTTCCATGTGTTAGAGGGCGAATTTGAGCCAGGAAAAACTACTTACACACAGAACGAAGTATTCTACCTGACAGGGCAGTGGGCCAATCACTATACACTCATGCGATACAGCACAGTGAGCCGCAAAGGCGAGACCCTTTCGGTTCTATTTTGCATCCCGGATTACAACCAAACCTATTACGATCATGTGATGACAGAGGGGAACCGCATTTGGCTGCTGATCATTCCACTGTATATCGTTGTTGCGCTGATTTTTATTACGCTGTTGAATCGCGACATCCGCCATCCGCTCCAAAAGCTCAATGCATCCATTCTTTGTCTGGGACGAGGAGAACTGGTGAATGCTACAAATTGCGGTGGACCAAAGGAGCTTCAGGTGCTGGGGCAGAGCTTTGATGATATGGCTTATAAATTGGCCGAAAGCGAAGACGAAAGACGAAGGCTAGAGCAGCAGAGACAAAAGCTGCTGACGGATATCTCGCATGACTTAAAAACCCCAATCACGGTTCTATCTGGATACATTGGGGCAATACAGGATGGAAAAATACCGCCTGAGGAGCTGACGAACTATTTGCAGATTATTCAGAGCAAAGCAGAATCCTTGGCAGAGCTGATCGACAGCTTCCATGAATACAGCAAAACCGAGCATCCCGATTTCCGGCTCCATTGTGAAGCTACCGATGTTTGTGAATTTCTACGGGCGTACTTAGCGGAAAAGTATGCAGAGATTGATTTGGCAGGATTTTCACTGGAGGTGCAAATTCCAGAAAGCAGACTGGTCTATCCGTTGGATCGCTTTCAAATGCGCAGGGCGTTGGATAATATACTAGCCAATGCCTTGAAGCACAATCGATTGGGCACCTTAATTCGCATCACGCTCCTTCAAAAGGAGAATGGCATTGCTATTTATTTGGCAGATAACGGAAGCGGCATTCCGATGTCGATTCGAGAGGATTTGTTTCGTCCCTTTGTCGTTGGGGATGAATCCCGTTCAAGCGGAGGCAGTGGCTTGGGACTTGCCATCGCAAAGAAAATCATTGAGGCACACGGGGGAGAGATTTCTCTTGTAGAAATGCCGAAAATGAAGAGAGGCACAGAGTTTGCCTTGTTTTTCCCACTTTAATATAATTGATATAAAGAGTGATCGTTGCATTTTCGTGACGACCACTCTTTTTGTGCTCCTAATAACCCGTTCTATCTTTTGAAATCTTAAGATATACTCAATCCTGAGAAAAGTATTGTGGCGTATAGTAAAGAAAACAAGGATACGAACGCAGAGAGGAGTTTTGCGTATGGGACCGTGCCCAAGAGAAAAACCGATCATAGAAGTTAAAAATGTACGGAAAGAATATCCCATTGGAGATGAAACTGTTGTTGCACTGAAACGAATCAATCTTACCATCTCTCGTGGAGAAATTTGTTGTATATTCGGTACATCTGGCTCAGGTAAGAGCACATTGCTGAATCAGCTGGCAGGGATGGAAAAACCAACAAAGGGCGGCGTTTGGATTGGTGGCGTTCCCATCTCCCGCTTAGATGAGGACAAGCTGGCTGCTTTTCGACAGCAGCATATAGGCTTCGTCTTTCAGTCCTATAACCTGCTTCCCAATTTGACTGCAACGGAAAATGTAGCCTTGCCTTTGATGTTCCGCGGGGTACCAAAAGCCAAACGAGAGGCTGCAGCACGAAAGCTTTTGTGCCGTGTGGGGTTATCTCATCGATTGGATCATTTTCCGTCACAAATGTCTGGCGGACAGCAGCAACGTGCTGGCATTGCCCGAGCCTTTGTAACCCGTCCGGATGTCGTCTTTGCGGATGAGCCAACAGGGAATCTGGACTCCCATACTACCGTAGAGGTTTTGGAGATGATCTGCGGATTTGCAAAAAAGTATCATCAAACCATTATCTTGGTTTCTCACGATCCTGAAATGGCGGACTATGCCGACCGTGTTGTCACGCTGATTGATGGGGAAATCGTCAGCGATGAAAAGACGCAACGAGGAATACAAGGTAACAATTTATAGAGAATGCGAGGAAATCAACATGAAGAAAATGGGATTATTTTGTCTCTTGACATTGTATCTGCTCTCAGCATTGCCAATGCAGGCGTTTGCGTTGAGGAATAGTGTGCCAGTGGTTGTCCGCTATTCTGTCACAGCCGCTAACGGGCAAAGTATTGGATCGATTACAAAGGGAAGTGTCGTGACCATCAAGGTTTCGGTGAAGGATACGGGTTCCACACTGGATCAAATCGGGGGCGCACAGAATTTAGATGCTACAAGACTGGTGGATAGCTTTACCGGCGGCAGCATCAGTGTCAGCGTTACTTCAGGGAATACCGATATGCTGACCTACGATGTCACATTTTCGGGTGTGACATACAATGGCGCTGGTAAGCAGCTTCGGTTTATGTGTGGCTATAAGGCAAGCAGCACTCCGTTTGTAACGCTGGATGTTACGATTGCAGAGGCCGTAGAGTATGAACCACCAAAATTTGAACCTTCCGTTCCATCGCCTCCTGATGTGGCACCACCCCCTATGGTTTTGATGAGCCGCAGCAGAATTGATGGATCCATTCAACCTGGACAGGAAATAGAGGTCACCATTACCTTCCAAAATCTTTCCAATATTACAATAAAATCACCCATTGCGAGCATTACCACTTCTGATTCCTTGATGCTTTCGGATGGGGCATCCTCATTTTCGATGCCCGATATCCCCAAAAAAGGGAAAAAATCTATTTTTCTGAGAATCAAGGCAACTGACACGATCTCAGCGGCCATACAGAGCCTTTCCGTTGAAATGAAATTTAACTACTATAATAATGTCGCTCTGGCACAAGCTTCCGTTTCTGATCGGCTGACCATACCTGCACAGATGAAAATAGTGGAGAAAAATTCGCAGCCCCCCATCCTGATTACACGGAGTGCCCTACAGACGATTTCCGCTACACAGCTCTTTGATCTCACGCTTACGGTTAAAAATGCAGGGAAGATTAAAATAGACAATGCGGTCGCATCGGTCAGTACATCAGATTCCCTCATTCTTCAAAATGAAACGTCTAGTTTTATTCTTGGAACCATTAAGGCAGACGGAAGTCAGGATATCCACTTGAAAATTAAGGTGGCAAAGGAACTCACCTCATCAACGCAAAATATCAACATGGAGCTGAAGTTTTCTTATACTTCCGGTGACGAGGTGATACAGGCATCGGTCTCGGAACGTCTGAACCTTTCCTCCAACGTCACACCAACCACGCAACCCACGAAGATCGATAGTCCGGTTCCCAGCATTATCATCACGCAGTTTAATTACGGCGGTAGTGCGGTATCTGCCGGTGGGAAGCTTCCCCTCAGCTTCACCTTTAAAAATACAGGCAGGCTTCCCACTGAAAATATTGTGGTGACCGTGGACGGCGGAGAAAGCTTTACAATAGATGGAAGTACGAATACCTTCTATTATGACAGGCTGGCAGCAGGGGCGGAACGCCAACAATCCGTGAATATGCAGGTGCTTCCGGCAGCCAAGAATGGCGCACAGGGCTTGGGCATCAGCTTTAAGTATGAATATGTCGATGCATCCAAGCGTGCATCCTCTACAGCGGAGATTAAGCTTTCTGTACCTGTCTATCAGCCAAACCGTTTCCAGATCAATGCACCCATTCTTCCAGAGGTTGTGACTGCGGGAGAGGAGCTCACCTTATCCTTGCCCTATGTAAACAAAGGAAAAACAGAGATCAGCAATGTGGAAGCCATTCTTGAAGGAGCTGTTGAGACAGCGACCAAAGTACAATATCTTGGAAATATTGAATCGGGAAAGAGCGGAACCATCGGCTTTATTTTTACGCCCACAATGCCAGGCGAGACCATGGTTACATTGCGAATTAATTATGAAGACGGCAATCAGCAAGCCACCTCTATGCAATTCCCTGTGATGTTGAATGTACAAGAATCGATAGGAGAATTGACAGATGCTAGCATGAATAGTATTGAGCAGGAGCCACCTGCACGGATTGGAGCGTGGGTATGGATATTGCTTATCGCTGTGGTCCTTCTGCTTGTGTTTTTCATCAGAAGACGCAAGAAGAAAAAGGTGCTGGAGGAAACGGATACTTCCTGGGATGCTTGGGAAGACGAGGACGAAAACGCAGATGAAATATTGGCAACAGCGGATACACAGCAGGAGAACTGACCATGAAAAAAGAGGACATATTCCATATGTGTGTTCAGAATCTTCTGCGACGGAAATCCAGAACATTCTTAACATTGCTCGGTGTGATCATAGGCTGCTGCTCCATTGTCATTATGGTTTCCATCGGAATTGGAATGAAGGAATCGCAAGAGAAAATGTTATCACAAATGGGGGATTTGACCATCATTACGGTTTCGCCGCAGCAAAATGGAAAAGGAAAGGTAAAGCTGGATGATAAGATGCTATCGTCCTTCCAGGCGATAGAAGGCGTTACGGCAGTCACGGCAAAAATGTCCCTAGAGGATTATACGGTAAAGCTATATGCTGGATCGAACAACCGTTATGTCCTTTCTGACGGCATAGTGGTGGGGATTGATAGCAAAGCGATCGAGGCTATGGGGTATCCGTTCATCTCCGGGTCAAATATCAGCCGATCTGGTGAGGTTCTGGTGGGACAATATCTGGCATATAATTTCGCTGATTCTATGCGACCGGAGGGACAAAACATCGTAGATCGCTGGAGCGGAGGGTACGATGATGCGGGAAATCCCATCAATCTACCGAACCCTTATTTCAATGCTGGAGAAACCCCCATGACATTGGAGATCGAAAATAACGGTAAAAAGGTCAGTATGCCCATAAAACCTAAAGGTGTTCTGAAAGAGGATTACGCCAAGGGTTACGAAACCTCAGATGGGATCATTATGAGCCTGGAGGACCTGCGAGAACTGATAAAATCCGTACAGGATACGAGCAAAAAAAGTCTTGAGTACAAAACGGTACTGGTGAAGGTTGCAGACATCACAAAGGTTTCAGAGGTAGAGACTAGCCTGAAAAAGCTGGGTTTTACGACATTCTCTATGGAGAGCATCCGTGAGCCGATGGAACAGGAGGCACGACAAAAGCAGCTGATGCTCGGTGGCTTGGGCGCCATCTCTCTCTTCGTAGCAGCGCTCGGGATTACCAATACTATGGTGATGTCGATCTCTGAACGGACGAGAGAAATCGGTATCATGAAGGCATTGGGCTGCTATGTCTACGATATACGCATTATGTTTCTTTCGGAAGCGGGAGTGATTGGATTTTTGGGCGGTTTGATGGGCTGCATCATCAGCGTTTTGGCATCCATCGTCATTAATCTCGTTTCCATCGGAATAGATCCTCTGCTTCCAAACCTTGTGGGTGCGATAGTAGGCGGTGAAGGAATTTCACGCATATCAATCATACCGCTGTGGCTGCTGCTTTTTGCGATTCTGTTTTCGATTGCGATTGGTCTGCTGTCGGGCTATTACCCAGCGAACAAAGCGGTTCAAATTTCGGCATTGGAAGCAATCAAGAGCGAATAAAGTGGATCCTCATTTTGAACAAATGATAAAAACCCGGCTAAAATCCTTTTTAAGATCGTAGCCGGGTTTTTTAATGAGGTCGTTCTACTGCTCGAGTTTAAAGTCATCTTTTTTTCGACGATATCCGAAAAAGAATGCCGGAATGGCATTCCAAGGCCGGCGCAAGGTTCTATTATAGATATTAACCGTTTGCCGATACACGCTTTGGCTTCTTTTTAGGATTTCCTGTACCTTGGCCTGTTCGTGTCCATCTTTCGGATGTGTATATTCTTCGAGACAGGCGGTGAGCTGACACTGCGCTGCCTCTACCATGCTCTGCTTTGCATAAAGCTCCTTTCGAACCACGAAAAACCACAGGATAATAAATGCCGTTGTGCTGACAGCAGCAACAGTGTAGGCCACCCATATGTTCAAACGATCACCTCTTATACTAAACTGCATCCATTGGCTATATGAGGATAGTAGCATATTTTTTTGAAATTTTAACCAATTTGTGCGAACGGGCTTTTTTTAGGTGTGAATGGTCAGTTGATTGTAGAAAACCAAAGAATTCTATGATATGATTATCTTGAATTTCTTAGGCTTTTTGATTTTTCAGGGAGGTGGTTTGCTTTGAAAATTGCGATTTGCGATGACAATAAAGATGAACTTATACGCATTTCAGCTATTTTAAATGACTACATCAAGGAGCGCAAGGCGACGATTTTCTATAAGAGCTTTTATAGTGCTACCGAGCTTTTGTGTACAACGAAAAGCGGAAGCTATGACCTCTATCTTTTGGATATTCTCATGCCAGCCCTAAACGGCATAGATACTGCGAAGGAAATCCGTAGCTTTGATAAAGTCGCAAAGATTGCCTTTTTGACCTCCTCACCCGAATTTGCCATAGATAGCTATGCAGTGAAAGCAAGCAATTATGTGCTGAAGCCCCTCACCAAAGAAAAGCTGTTTTTTACTTTGGATGAGATCATAGAAAGCACAAGCAGAGAACAGGAAGCGGCTATTATTGTGAAAAACAGTACAAGTATCGTACGAATACCGTTATCCCAGCTTACCTATGTGGAGACGCTGGATAGACGGGTGCTTTACTACCTTGCTTCCGGAGAAATAGTGGAAGCTGTTTCTCAATTTTCCGAAGTGTGTGAGGAGCTATTGATGCATCGTGAATTCATACAGTCACATCGTTCCTATCTTGTAAATATGAACTACATAAACACCATTAAAAATACCGAAATACAGCTGCAAACACAGCGTTCTCTTCCTGTCTCGAAAAGAAGGGTGTCTGAAATAAAGGAACGCTATTTGACATTCCAGATGGAGGAGTAATAGATGATACCGTTCAAATGGATTCTATCCTCCGTTATGATGCTGCTTTACGCTTGCGCTGTGATGTACCTTCTCTTGGATGTTCGCTTTAAAACCTTGTCGAACAAAAGAAAACTAGGCGGTATTCTGTTCTTATTTCTACTTTTGGCGGTTAATATATCGGCGCAGATGCTGTTGGGCTATGGATTATACGGAAAGTTTTACCTGCTTTTTGCGCAGATTCCTGTATATCTGCTGTTTCGCATCCTGTCCAGTTATCGAGGCATCAAGCTCCTCTTTGCACTCTTGACAACGGTATTTTTCTCGTCCCCCATTATGATTGCCTTTTTTGCGGTGAAGAAGATTTTCATGCCCTCCTTTTGGCTGCTGCCGCTTTGCTATTTGGGTTTTCTTGCCCTGATCTACAAGTTTTTTAAACAACCGTTTAATTACATGCTTCAATTTGCAGAAAATAAAATAGTTTGGCTGTTCACGGCAATTCCGCTTCTCTATTATATCTATAACTATGCGCTGACCCAATATCAGCTGGCGGATATTGTGATGAACAGAGCCTATTTGATTCGTCAGCTTCCGCAGCTCATTGTTTTAGTTGCCTATTTGCTGCTGGTCATGATTTTTAAAGTGGTTTCTGAAAAAGCAGAGCTGACCAATGCACAAAATCTTGCCTTTGCTCAGCTGGGTGCTGCGACAAAGCAGATAGAGCAGCTCAGGGAGGCAGAAAAGAGCTTTGCTATTTATCGGCATGATTTTAGACATCATTTGAATTACATCAATTCGTGCATTACGGAATATAAGCTGGAAGAAGCCTCCGCATATATACAACAAACCGTTGAAGCGATGGATCACATGAAGTTGATGCAGTATTCCCAAAATGAGCCTCTCAACCTGATCCTTTCCGCCTATGTGAGCAAGGCCAAGGAAAAAGAAATCACCATAAAGGTCAGCGTTTCGGTACACGATTTTGAACGATTTCAGATGACAGACCTATGTAGCTTGCTTGCCAATGCGTTGGAAAATGCAATCAATGCTTGTGTGCTGCTGGAAACGGAAGCAGAGCGGTATATCAAGCTTCGTATGTATGAAAAAAACAACAAGCTATGTATTGATGTACGCAACAGCTATGCGATAGAGCCTGTATTTGAAGATACACTGCCCATTTCCAGCTGTGAGGGACATGGTATCGGTGTGAAGAGCATCGTTCATGTGATAGAAAAGTATGAGGGTGTGTACAGATTTTTTGCAAAGGATGGGACGTTTACGCTTCAAGTATCCATGTGAGGTTCCTGTCCTACCAAAGTTTTCTCAGCCGGTGGCAGACGAAAGTCTGCTGCCGGCTGCATTTTGCTGACATGAGCAAAAAAACCTCCCGAAGCAAGAGGGTAAGTGGTCTGGCGACCGCATAACCAGCAAGCAACGGGAGGGTATCAAATAGTGAAAAAATTGGATTTTAAGATGGAGATGTGAGTCCACTTGAGGGGGGGATATGCTTATCCGATTTTAAAAGCGTTGAAGTTTTCCTTTTGGATAGCATCTGCTTCTACGGAAATGGTCTCGATCATTTCTCCCAGTGGAACGTCCTGCGGAAGAACCAAGAGATGCTTCAGCTCCTCGCTGAGGAAAGGCTCTGCCGCTTGGTTTGTGGTATAATAGCCCAAAAATTCAGCAACCCTTGCGGCGACCTCAGGCTCATTGATATAGTCTAAAAACTTGTGGGCGGCTTCACTGTTGGGTGCCTGAGAAGGAATAAAGGCAGCCATAATGCCAAAGCCGGAGCCTTCGCTGGGATAGCAGACCTTGAAGGTATCGGTCTGAGATAAGATAAGATTAACCTGTGAGGTATACAGGAGCGCCGCCGCAACCTCGCCGCTCAGCAGATAATCCTGTGTGTTGGTGTCGCTGATCAGACGGACATTTTTAGAAAGAAGCTGCATTTTTTTGCCTGCCTCCCGAATTTTATCTAAATTTTCGGTGTTCATGGATTCCTGCAGCGTGCTCAGGGTGATGCCGTTGATCACACGATAATTTCCGACGAGAGCGATATTGTCCTCTAAACGGCTGTTCCACAAATCTTCATAGCTGGTGAGGTCAAAGCCCGTCAGAGCGGGATTATAGAGGATGAGTGGAATACCTGCGCCAATGGGCACGGTATACTCGTCTGCTTCATCATAAAAGGCACCTTGGAAGCGGGGGTCAATGTTCTTTAGATTCGAAAGCTTTGACTTGTCCAGCTTCTGCGCCAATTGCTCGGAGACAACCGATTCGATGATATAATCATCGGCAATGACCAAATCATACTCGCCGCCCTTTGTGCTTTGCAGCTTTTGAAGCATGGTTTCATTGGCGTCAAAGTTCACATAGTTTACGGCGATGCCGGTTTCCTTTTCGAAGTCTCTCAGCACCTCATCGGGTAGCATTTCCGCCCAAGTATAGAGCGTTAGTGTTTCCTTTTTTTCACCGCCACAGGCAGATAACGTGAACATCATGAGCAGGAGAAGGGAAAGTGCGGCAATCAGATAACGTCTTTTTTTCATGGAATCAGAATCCTTTCTTTGGTTTGCTTGATTGAGCGTAGGGGAATCAAGCACTGGGTTTGTTTCGTCTGGCGGCGGAAAGCCTTCGCACCAGCAGATAGACACCGACGGCTGTCAGGAGGAACAGAAGCGTCAACGTGATCAGTGCATTGATTTCAGGGGTAATCCCTGTTTTCACTCGCGTGTAAATTTGGATGGGCAGCGTGTTGACGGTGGTACCTGTCACGAATAAGCTGATGATGACATCGTCAAACGACATGGCAAACGCCAAGAGCATACCGGAGAGGATGCCTGGCATGAGCTGGGGGAGAAGGATATCGAAAAAGAGATGGAAGGAATTTGCGCCCAAGTCTCTTGCCGCTTGCTCAATATTTGGTGTCATTTGCTCCAGTCTGGATTTCACAGACAGATACACATAGGGCACACAAAAGGTCGTATGTGCCAAAATGAGGGTGAGCATACCGAAGGGGAGCTTCAGCATGGTAAAAACGGCGAGCAACGCCATGCCGAGGATGATTTCGGGAATCATGATGGGAAGCATGGAAAGCGATTCCACTGCGAGGTTCCACTTTGTCTGCGAACGGTGAATGCCCACGGCGGCCATGGTACCGATGACGGCAGAGAGCAGGCAGGCAGCGAGTGCGAGGAAAATGCTGTTGAGCAGGGCATCCATCAAAGCAGCATCGTGAAAAAGTTCAGTATACCAATGCAGAGAAAAGCCCGTCCACAGGGCTGAGGTGCGAGACAAATTGAACGAGGAAACAAAGGTTACGGCAAGTGGAACATACATCAGAAATAGAATCGCACCCATATAAAGATAAGGAAATTTTTGTCTTTTCATACTATGCAAGCTCCAATTTCTTGGTTCGGGAAACGAGTCGATACAATAGGAGTGTCAATCCGGTTAGAAGCATCAACACGACGGAAATCGCTGCCGCCAACGGCTGATTGCTTCCCCGTGACAGCAGGTCTTGTATGACATTGCCGACCAGAATAATTTTATTCCCGCCTAGAATTTCGGCAATAAAAAACAGTCCCATCGATGGAATAAAGGTGAGAACGACCCCGGAAAGCAAACCGGAAATGGTTGTTTTGAAGGTAATATCCCAAAACGCACGCCATCGGGAGGCACCCAAGTCCTTGGCTGCCTCCACCAAGCTCCAATTCATTTTTTCGACACTGGAATAGACGGATAGAATCATAAAGGGGAGCAGGGCATATACCATGCCGAGCACCACAGAGGGATAGGAATATAACAGCTTGAGGGGTTCGTCGGTGAGGTGGAGGGTCATTAAAATTTGATCCAGAACGCCATTGCTTCGGAAGGTGATGACCCAGCCATAAAGACGAATCAGACCGCTGGTCCAAAAGGGAAGCATGAGCAGAAAAAGTATGACCTTCTTGTGTTTTTGCTTCAGCTTTGCCATCATATAGCCAAAGGGATAACCCAAAAGAATGATGAGAAGCACCGAAATGAAGGCAAGCTGAAAGGACTGGTAAAAAACAGTGAGATAGAAGGGGGAAAGGATTGCGGCATAATTTTTCAGTGTAAAAATTATATCCACACCAAAGCTTTGATTTTGGGTTAGAAAGCTCAAAAAAATGATATAAATCATCGGCCCGACAATCAAGAAAAAAACGAGCAGATAGAGGGGGAGCAGAAGCAAAAGTGAACGTTTTTTAGTCATGGGATTCCTCCACAATCGTGGTTTGCTCTTTTTTCCAACCAAGCCTTGTTTTTTCTCCGACCTGAAGCCTGCTGTCGATGCCGTAGCGACGAGCCACAATCGAGCCGCAGCCCTCCACTTGGCATTCGATTTTCAACAGTCCGCCTGTGAAGGTTTTATCGGTGACCACAGCATCCAGATAGAAGTCCGTATCCACCAATTCTTCCCCGATGAGAATATTTTCACTCCGACACGAAACCAAAACCTCCTGACCTTCTGCGAGGCGGTGCGGGCAAATCGGCATCTTTGCATGGCAGACCTCCACGAAGTCTTTGTCCAAGATGGAAGCTCGAAAGACATTGGCATCATCGACAAAGGAGGCGACAAAATCAGTTTTGGGATGATGGTATATTTCGTCAGGCGTATCGAATTGATGGATGCTGCCGTGGTTCATCACGACAATACGGTCGGATAAATTGATGGCTTCCTCTCTGTCGTGCGTGACATAAATATAGGTGATCCCCATTTCCTTGTGAATACGTTTCAGCTCCAGCTGCATTTCTCGACGAAGCTGCAAATCCAAAGCGCCCAGAGGCTCATCCAGAAGGAGAAGCTTTGGCTTGAGCACCAAGGCTCTGGCGAGGGCAACACGCTGGCTTTGTCCACCAGAAAGCGTGGAGATGGCTCTTTTTTCAAACCCTTCCAGCCGAACAACGGCAAGCATTTCGGAGACTGCCTTCTTAATTTCTGACTTACTATGCTTTTTGAGTTTCAGACCATACCCGATATTTTCTGCTACGGTCATATGCGGAAAAAGGGCATAGGACTGAAAAACGGTATTGACATCTCGCTTTTCAGCAGGAATTTCGCTGATATCAGAGCCATTCAGAAAAACACGACCGGCATCGGCAGTTTCCAGCCCCGCAATAATGCGGAGACAGGTTGTTTTCCCGCAGCCGGAGGGTCCTAAGATGGTGACAAATTCACCTTCTCGCAGTGAGAGGTCAATACCTTTTAAAATGCGCTCTCCGTTAAATGCTTTTACAATGCCTTGCAGCGTTAAAAAGCCGTCCATTCGGTTCACCTACCTTAGATATTTTTTTAACATGATACCATAAAAATCGAGGAAAAAACAGGAACAAAGTCACTAATATCGATAAGAATCCATTATAGTAAGAACAACAAATAAAGGAGAAAAGCAGTCGGTTCTTTTTCCATGCACTGGAAAAAGAACCGACTGCTTGATTTAAACGGAAAGAGACAACTTACTTCTCCAGCTGCTTTGCGATTTCAGCGGCGAAGTCTTC
>CAYQRI010000001.1:4116-18066 GCA_964420085.1 uncultured Ruminiclostridium sp. | reverse complement strand
GGAAAGAGACAACTTACTTCTCCAGCTGCTTTGCGATTTCAGCGGCGAAGTCTTCCTGCTTCTTTTCCAGACCTTCGCCACGCTCGAAGCGATAGAAGCCCTTGATTTCAATGGTGCCGCCAACTTCCTTGGCAACAGCAGCGACGTGCTTTTCGACAGAGACCTTGTTCTCCTTAACGAAAGCCTGCTGCATGAGGCAGTTTTCTTCATAGTACTTGCCGAGCTTGCCCATGACGATGCCTTCCTTGACCTTCTCGGGCTTTGCAGCCATCTTGGGGTCGTTGGCCATGGTAGCCAGCTGGATTTCCTTTTCCTTGTCCAGGATCTCCTGGCTGACGTCGGACTTATCCAAGAAGTTGGGGTTCATAGCAGCGATCTGCATAGCCAGATCCTTACCAACCTCGAGAACCTTCTCGTTCTCTTCCAGACCTGCGGAGACCACCATGTTCAGCAGAACGCCGATACGACCGTTCATGTGGTTATAAGCAACGGTGGTGTTGTCGCTGTAACGCTCGAAACGGCGAATCTGGATGTTCTCGCCGATGGTCAGAACCATCTCCTGCAGAGCCTGCTGAACGACCATGCCGGTCTTGCGGTAGGGGAGGGTCAGGAGAGTTTCCATGTCCACGGGGCCCCACTTTGCAACAACGTAGCAGATATTCTTAGTGAATTCGACGAACTTTTCGTTCTGTGCGACGAAGTCGGTCTCTGCGTTGACTTCCACCAGAGCGGCGCCGTCGGCAAAGACTTCAGCATATGCCATACCCTCAGCGGCAATACGACCTGCCTTCTTCTGAGCGGCAGCCAAGCCCTTTTCTCTCAGGAGCTCAACAGCCTTTTCCATATCGCCATCGGTTTCTGCCAGAGCCTTTTTACAGTCCAGCATACCAACGCCGGTCATTTCACGCAGTGTCTTAACATCAGCAGCAGTAAATGCCATAGGAATAACCTCCAATTTACAATTCAAATTTAACGAATAACCCACTTGTGCCTGTATGAAAACAGGCACAAGTGGAGCATATATTTAAAAACTTAAGCCTTCTCAGCCTCAGCAGCGGAATCTGCGCCCTGCTTACCTTCCTGAATGGCGTTTGCCATGACGGAAGAGATCAAACGAATGGCACGGATTGCGTCGTCGTTGCCGGGGATGACGTAGTCGATTTCGTCGGGGTCGCAGTTGGTGTCAACGATAGCGACGATGGGGATATTCAGCTTGCGAGCCTCGTTGATTGCGTTACGCTCCTTGCGGGGGTCAACGACAAACAGAGCGCCGGGAAGACGCTTCATCTCAACAACGCCGCCCAGATACTTTTCGAGCTTTGCGATTTCGCCCATGTGCTTGATGACTTCCTTCTTGGGGAGCATATCGAAGGTGCCGTCCTCCTGCATCTTTCTCAGCTGACCCAGACGGTCAACACGAGCGCGCATGGTCTTGAAGTTGGTGAGCATACCGCCGAGCCATCTTGCGTTCACATAGTACATACCGCAGCGCTGTGCTTCCTCACGGATAGCATCCTGAGCCTGCTTCTTGGTGCCGACGAACAGCAGGCTACGGCCGTTTTCGGAGAGCTGACGGACGAAGTTATAGGCTTCCTCGAGCTTTTTCACCGTCTTCTGCAGGTCAACGATATAGATACCGTTACGCTCGGTGTAAATGTAGGTTGCCATTTTGGGGTTCCAGCGACGAGTTTGGTGACCGAAGTGGACGCCTGCCTCGAGGAGCTGCTTCATAGATACGACTGCCATAGGGATTGTCCTCCTGATTATTTTAGTTTTATACCTCCGAGACCTTCATTCGCAGGGCCAACTCTGTTCAGAGCACACGGCCGCTTGTCAAGTCTCGTACGTAATCGCTTGGTATTCTACCATGAATCCGCAAAAATAGCAAGTCTTTTTTCACAATATGCTAGAAACGTCGTTTCTTTCCCAAAACCCGTTTCAGGGACTGAAAAATCCATCGAAAAAGGTAGAAGCTTAAAAAATAATCCCGTCCTTGGTGCGTATGAAGGGCGAGGGGCGGGGAGATACTGAACGCAAACAGCGAAAGTGAGGGCAAACCATGGGACGACTGAGTAAGGTAGAAATCAGCGGTGTCAACACATCGAAGCTTCCTGTTTTGACTCGAGAGGAAGCGAAGGCTCTTTTTATACGCGCCAAGGCCGGAGATGACGAAGCGAGACAGACGCTTATTCAGGGGAATCTTCGTTTGGTGCTCAGTGTCATTAAAAAATTCGACGGACGAAATGAAAACCCAGACGATTTATTTCAAGTAGGCTGTGTGGGGCTCATTAAGGGGATCGACAATTTCAACGTAGAGCTGGACGTCTTCCCGAGTACCTATTTGGTACCAATGATTGTGGGGGAGATTCGACGATACCTGCGAGATAACAGTGCCGTTCGTGTGTCACGCTCGATGCGAGACACCGCTTATAAAGTATTGCAGGCAAAGGAAACCTATATGGCAGAGCATCAGCGGGAGCCAAGCGTGGAGGAAATTGCCAAAATGCTGGAGATCAAGCGAGAAGATGTTGTCTTTGCGTTGGATGCTCTTGTGGACCCCGTTTCTCTGTATGAACCAGTTTATTCTGATAGCACCGATACCATTTGCGTCATGGATCAGGTACGAGACCAGAAAAATACGGATGACAACTGGTTGGAGCAGATTGCGCTGAAGGAAGCAATGGAACGCCTCAGTGATCGAGAAAAAAACATTCTGGGTCTGCGTTTTTTTGAGGGAAAAACCCAGATGGAGGTTTCCTCCCGCATCGGCATTTCGCAGGCACAAATTTCACGGTTGGAGAAAAATGCCATTTCTAAAATCAAGCGAAGCCTGTAAATAACGCAACCCGTCAGGGTCGGGAAGCTTCCGATTCTGACGGGCTGTTTCTTGTGTTAGTATAGCATTGTGTCAACCTTTGAGTAAACGAAGGTTGACAATCGTTTTGGGGATGTGCTATAATCGCCTTCATTCAGGAGGTGATAACAGGATGAAAAAACATAAAACAAACCAAATGATTCTCTGCTCCCTGTTTGCGGCTTTGATTGCCGTGGGCGCATTTCTTAGAATTCCGATTCCGGTTGTTCCCTTTACCCTGCAGTTTCTTTTTACCCTGCTGGCAGGCCTATTGCTTGGTGGGAGATTGGGTGGGATTTCTGTCTGTGTTTATATCTTCATCGGACTTCTTGGACTGCCTGTTTTCACCGAGGGCGGCGGTCTGGCCTATGTTCTGAAGCCAACCTTTGGGTATATCGTTGGCTTTGCTGTGGGTGCCTATGTGACAGGGAAAATTGCCCACCAGGTTCAGAATCCCAGCTATCGGCGGCTGCTGGCCGCAAGCTTTTCAGGGCTTTTCTTTGTCTATTTATTTGGCATGATACATTATTACCTCATCAGTGCCTTTTATTTGGGCGATCCCATCGGGCTATGGCCACTGTTTCTCTATTGCTTTCTCATGGCGGTGCCGGGAGATATTGTTCTGTGTATTTTGGGGTCAATCTTGGGAAAGCGACTCATTCCTATCGTAAGAAAGAATTGGATGTGATACGATGTCGTATGTAACGAAAGCCGTACAAGCGGTTTTGAACGGGAAGCAGCAAACGAAAGAGGACGGGCTGAGACTTTATGATGAGCCTTTGGAGGAGCTATGCAAGGGAGCGGATGAGATCCGCCGCCATTTTTGCGGAAACAGCTTTGACCTCTGTACAATTGTCAACGCCAAAAGCGGAAGCTGTTCCGAGGACTGTAAATTCTGTGCCCAGTCTGCCCACAACCATGCCGGTACAGCTCAGTATCCCTTGCTTTCGACAGAGGAGATTTTAAAGGGTGCCAAGCGTAATCACGAGCAAGGCGTACTTCGGTATTCCATCGTGACCTCCGGCAAGCGACTTTCTGAAGCGGAAGTAGACAAGCTCTGCGAGGTGATACGCCGCATTCGAAGTGAGGTTGGTATTTCAGTTTGTGTGTCCTTTGGACTCTTAAACGAAGCGCAATATCGCCGCCTAAAGGCTGCTGGGGTCACACGGGTACATAACAATTTGGAAACCTCCCGACGCTTTTTTCAAGCGGTTTGCACCACCCATACCCACGAGGATAAAATTGAGGCAATCCAAGCGGCACAGGCGGCAGGACTGCCTGTGTGCAGTGGGGGAATCATAGGGCTGGGAGAAACACGGGAGGATCGAATCGAGATGGCGTTGGAGCTGCGCACCTTGGGCGTGCAAAGCGTACCGCTCAATCTTCTCAATCCCATTGCGGGAACGCCGTTTGCAGCGAATCAAAAGCTGAGCAAGGAGGAGGTGCTGCGCACGGTCGCTGTCTATCGTTTCCTCCTGCCGAACGCATCCATTCGTCTGGCAGGGGGCAGGAGCCTTCTTGACGATAAGGGAGAAGCCTGTTTTCTGTCTGGTGCCAACGCTGCCATTTCCGGAGATATGCTGACCACCGCAGGCATCACGGTCAAAACAGACTTGGCCCTGCTTGAGAAATTGGGCTACCAGACAGGGCTTTGCCATGGGTAAAACGCTATTTATAACAGGCACAGGCACGGATGTCGGTAAAACCTATATCAGCGGTCTGCTGGCGAAAAAGCTGAAGGAAAGCGGGCTTTGTGCGGCATATTACAAAGCAGCCATGAGCGGGAATGAACGTGGTGCAGACGGAAGCCTGATCCCCGGGGATGCCCTGCAGGTCAAGACCATGGCAGGACTTGCGCAGTCCTTGGAAGAAATGTGTCCCTATGTCTATGAAGCTGCCGTATCGCCCCACCTTGCCTCACAGTGGGAGGGGAATGCGGTTCAGCGTTCCGTCGTCAAGGAAGGGTTCCGCTCGCTGTGCAGCCGCTATGACTATGTCACAGTGGAGGGCAGTGGGGGTATTTGCTGTCCCCTCCGATTTGATGAAGAGACACTGCGGTTAGAGGATGTTATAAAAGAGCTACAGCTATCCTGCCTTCTGGTGGCAGATGCGGGGCTTGGCACGATCAACAGCGTGGTGCTGACCGCAGAGTATATGCGTGCGAAGGGAATCCCGCTCAAGGGCATAGTATTCAACCACTCTCATCCGGGTGACCGCATGGAGGAGGACAACAAACGGATGTGCGAAGCCCTGACAGGGCTTCGGGTTCTCGCCTGCGTCCAAGACGGTGACCAGTCACTTTCTCTGGACGCAGATGCCGTCATGGCACTGTATGAATAGAAGGAGGACACGCCAATGATTTGGTATCCCTATGAGCAGATGAAAACAAGGAAGGAACCCTATAAAATCGTGGACGCAAACGGCGTTTATCTTTACACCGAAAAGCAGAAGCTCATCGACTCCATTTCCTCTTGGTGGAGCGTTATACATGGCTATAAGCATCCTGTGCTCACCACAGCGCTCAAGGAACAAGCGGATCATTTTTCCCACGTCATGCTGGGAGGACTGACACACGAGCCTGCACAGAAGCTGGCAGAGAAATTGGCGGCGTTTTTGCCCGGTGATTTGGACTATAGCTTTTTTTCGGATTCCGGAAGCGTGGCGGTTGAGGTAGCGCTGAAAATGGCCTTGCAATATTATATGAACCGAGGCGAAACACAGCGTACCATGGTCTTGGCGCTGGAGCACGCCTATCACGGCGATACCTTCAAGACAATGGAGGTCGGCGACGATGAGGATTATCACTTTGTGCTGAATGCGTATGGCAAAAGCCAAAACGTGGTGCATATCCCAACGGAAATTGCGGCGCTGGAAAAAGCGTTTGAAGCATACCATGCTCAATTAAACTGTTTGATTGTGGAGCCGCTTTTGCAAGGAGCAGGTGGGATGCGGATGTATGACCTCTCCTTCTTAGAGCGAGCCAGAGCGCTTTGTGACCAATATGACGTACTGCTGATTTTCGACGAGGTGGCTACGGGCTTTGGCCGAACGGGAAACCGCTTTGTAGCGGATCTTGTACTTCCGGATATTCTGGTTTTGGGCAAGGCGCTGACGGGCGGCTATATTGGGCACGCCGTCACGGTGGCAAACCATAAGGTCTATGATGGGTTCTATGATGATGACCCCACGCATGCGCTCATGCACGGGCCGACCTTTATGGGCAATGCATTGGCGTGCAGTGTGGCGTTAAAGTCCATCGAGCTGTTTGAGCAGCAGGACTATATGACGAAAATAGGCAAGATCGAAGCCATCACCAAGCGGGAGCTGGAGGGCTTCTCCGATCCGCGCATCAAGGAGATACGATGCATGGGCGGCTGTGTATGTATGGAGGTATACAACGCAGAAGTCCTGAAGGGCTATCAGGAGTTTGCCTATAACTGCGGAGTATTCAGCCGTCCCTTCTTAACCTATCTCTATGCGATGGTTCCTTATATCATAGAGGAAGCAGAGCTTATTCAGGTGCTGGATGTAATGAAAGCATGGTTTAGGCAGTAAAGAACCCCAAGAAAAAAACCGATATCCGGAAATTCAAAAATGAATGTCCGGATATCGGTTTTTTGTTGGCGTGTTTTTGTGGGATCAAGCGCTTATTGCAAAGAAATAATTTCCGTATCCTTGGTATAAAGTGTCTGGTAGCCGAAATAGAGAGAACCAAAGCACGCACAGGTTACCACGGTACAAATGGCGATCATAATGGCAATTTGATAGAGAATTGCCGTGCTGGGCAGGGCACCTGCCAAAATCTGACCTGTCATCATGCCGGGGAGAGAGACAATACCCATGCCAATCATGGAATTTAAGGTAGGGAGCATGGCCGTTTCCAAGGCTTGTTTTACAAAGGGGAGCAGGATGGTTTTGGGTGCAGCACCGATACAAAGCAGGGCTTGGATTCGTCTCTGCTGCCCTGCCAAGGCTTCCCGAAAGGTCTTGATACCGAGAGAAACACCCGTCATGGTATTGCCCATAATCATACCGGAAATCGGAATGACGTATTGTGGGTTCCAGATGCTTTCTCCTACGACGACACAGACGAAATACAGCAAAATAAAAAGTCCGGAAAGGGACATAGAAAGCACGATCACCACTTGGAAGGCGTGGTTTAATTCCTTGTTTCGTGACAGCACCCGATGAATGGAAAAGACAAGCATCGCCCCAAGATAGGTGAGCGTAAAAAGGGGATGCGGATTTTTGAAAATATACGTCAGAATAAAGCCCGCCAAAACGAGCTGGACGGTCATCTTCACACTTGCCACAATGAGGAGTTTACTTTTATCAATTTGGCATTTCTTCATGATGGCGATGATAACCAGCAGAAGAAGATAGATGAGCAGAAATTGCCAGAGCTGGAAGGGAACAGCAGCACTCATACTGCACCGCCCAGCCGAATGGTTTCCTCTGAAAACCGTTCGATTAACGCATCGTTATGACAAACACAAAGCACGGTGATTTGATTCTCTTTGCAAAATTCCTTTAGGCTGCCGAGAAGCGAAACGGAGGTTTTTTCATCCAACGCCGCAGTCGGCTCATCGAGCAGCAGGAGCGTGGGCATACAGGAGAGATAAATAGCCAAAAAGACACGCTGTTTTTCTCCGCCGGAAAGGGTTTGGCAAAGGGCATCCAAGGGGAAATCTGCACAGCAAAGACGCAGAAAGCGTTGGATTTCTTCCTGCGTCAAGCGCTCCTTTTCCCTTGCATCACAGTAAAGATGAAAATTTTCCAGAATGGTGCCATCAAAAAGAAAGACCTCTTGGGGGACAAGCAAAACCTCTCGCCGATACGGCAAAACAGGGAGCGTGTTTATGTCGGCTTCTTTATAATAGATGCTTCCTGCGGAGGGGAGAAGCGTACGATTGAGGAGCTTTAAATAGGTGCTTTTTCCGCTGCCGCTTTTGCCGGCCAGAAACGTAAAACGAGCCTTTGTGATACAGATGGCTGGATAATTTAGTTTATGAAGGGCTTCCAGCTCTGATGTTGAGCAGATTAGTGCCATAAAAAATCACTCCTGTTCTTTGAGATGCTCAGAGGTATGTTTCCGCCGCTCCACAGCGTTGTTATGCACATTGCATATTTTATAATAAATCAAAAGTCCCACGATGCTTACCGCAAAGGTAATGCCAAACACGAGGAGCGCCGATAGATAGCTTTTGTTTCCCAAGGCGTGTCCGCCTACGGTGGAGGTGATGATAGAGGGGAGGCGTCCCAGAGAGGAGATGAGTAAAAAGGCAGAAAGCTTCAGGTCAGTAAGTCCGGCAAAGTAGCACAGCAAGTCCTTTGGTGTGCCAGGAATCATAAAGATCGCCAAAAAGAGGACAGAGCGTTTTGGTGAGCTTTTTAAAAATCGGATAGATTGCAGCTTTTCCCGGGAAAAGAAAATTTCCACCAAATGAATCCCGAATCGCTTTACCAGAAGAAAGACAAACAGACTGCCCAGCGTAGAGGCCACCAAACAAAGCAGGGAGCCTTCCAATGCACCAAAGGCATAGCCACCTGCAATTTCCAAGGGTTCACCTGGAATAATGGCAACAATGACCTGTAAAAATACCATACCCATATAGGCGAGCTGGCCAAGCAGCTTGCGTTCTCCAATCCAGCGGTGAAAGCTCTCGGAATCAGCAGCCAAGCGAGTCATCGGAATGCCGATAAACCAGGTCACAAGAGCAGTAAATATGAGGATTAAAATCAACACAACAATACCGATTTGTTTTTTCTGCTGCGCACTTCGTTCTTTCTGTGTTTCCATAGGCATTCCTTTTATGATCTCCTAAATCAATCGTTTTGAGTATATACGATAGTATACCTAATATTTCTGGTTTTGTGATAATAGATAGTAAACAATTTTAAAACAATAAGAATTGGGGCATTACCGCATGGTAATGCCCCCAATTCTTGCTCAGGAAGTGCTGAAAAACTGCCGCATTATTTGAAATAGGAGACGAGACCAAAGACGAAAATAACGACGACAATAACCGGCAATACATAGGTGATATAGCCACGCATCCAATTTTGCAGCTTGACCCCCTTGCCTTCGTTCGCTTCCTTCATGAGATTTTGCCAGCCCCAACCGCGCTTGGTGGTGGCAAACAGGACAAAAATCAAGGAGCCGATGGGAAGCAGAATATTGCTGACCAAGAAGTCTTCAAGATCCAAGAAGTTGCTGGTACCGCCCATGGGATGAATGCCCGACAGCAGGTTGAAGCCCAAAGCACAGGGGAGAGACAGTACAGAAACGACGAAGCCGTTAATCAAGCAGGACTTCTTTCGTGACCAGCCAAATAAGTCCATACAGCAGGACAGGATATTCTCAAAGACCGCCAGAACGGTGGAAAATGCGGCGAAGGTCATAAAGACGAAGAACAGGGCTCCCCAAAGTCTTCCAAACGGCATATTGTTGAAGACGTTGGGCAGAGTAACAAAAATCAAGCTGGGGCCGGAATCGACCTGCACATTGTGCGTAAAGCAGGCAGGGAAGATGATGAGACCCGAAACCAACGCAACGAAGGTATCCAGAATTGCCACATTGATAGACTCGCCCATGAGAGAGCGTTCTTTTCCAATGTAGCTGCCAAAGATGGCCATAGCACCAATGCCAAGGCTGAGGGTAAAGAAGGCTTGATTCATGGCACCCACCACGACATTTCCGATACCAACCTCCTGCATCTTGGCAAGGTCGGGCTTCAGATAGAAGGAAAGTCCCTCCTTGGCGCCCTCCATAGTAAAGCTGTTGATGGCAAGAATGACCATAATCGCCAGCAGGGCAAGCATCATATACTTGGTGACACGCTCCAAGCCCTTCTGCAGCCCAAAGGAGCAGATGAAGAAGCCGATCACCACGACAGCCACTGCGAAGACAACCATAGTGATAGGATCTGCACAAACCGAACCAAAGTAGGCGCCGACTTCGTCGGTAGAAAGTCCTTCAAAGCGTCCGTTGGCGAGGGCGATGAAATATTGAATCATCCAGCCGGCGACAGAGGTATAAAACATCATCAGGATATAGTTGCCTGCCATGGCAAAATAGCCGTGGATGTGCCATTTTGAGCCTTTTGGTTCTAGCTGAGTGTACAGCCTGACGGGACTTTTTCGGCTGGCACGACCCAACGAAAATTCGATGGTCATGACGGGGATTCCCAGCACAATCAGGAAAAAGATGTACAGCAGCACAAACATACCGCCGCCATATTGACCTGCCATGTAGGGGAATTTCCAGACGTTCCCGATGCCGATTGCACAGCCGGCGCTCAGCAAAATGAAGCCGAGGCGACTGCCTAAACGTTCTCTCTCCATAGTATCTCTCCAGTCAATCAAAAGTGGGATATTCGGTTGTAAGAAGTCTTCAAGCCGTGTGTGTGGGGGAGGGACACACCAGAGACAATCACAACCTGTCGAATTGTACCCTGTTTTGCTACAATTTGCAAGCATATATAAGGAAAAAGTGACGCAATGATAAGAAAATTCTTGCATAAGGGGGGATTTTCTTTGGTTGCTTTAGCAAAATAAAAGACAAGGCACATCTTTTTCCGATGTGTCTTGTCTTTTTGCCTGCTTCTTTAGCGTTTCCTTGCTGCGAGAGTGGTGAAAAGCAGTTACTTTTTTTCGTTATAGGCTTTGATGCCGAGCGCCAAAAGATCCATGGCACGCTCCAGGTCGGCCTGCTTCAGAACATAGGCAATACGAATTTCGTTTTTGCCCTTGCCGGGGGTGCCGTAGAAAGGCTCGCCGGGGGCGAACATCACGGTGTCGCCGTTGTCTTCAAACTCCTCCAAGAGCCACTTCTGGAAGGTGTCTGCATCGTCTACGGGCAGAGCAGCCATCAGATAGAAGGCGCCCTTGGGGCATTCACAGACAACGCCGGGAATCTCCTTCAGCTTTGCTACGACGGTATCACGGCGGTTCTTATACTCTTCACGCACGGCGGCGAAATACTCGGGGCCCACGGAATAGAGTGCGGCAGAAGCGACCTGATCCAAGGTGGCAACGGACAGACGAGCCTGACAGAACTTCATAGCTTCGCTGAGCAGCTCGTGGTTTCGGGTGAGGATGCAGCCGATACGGGCGCCACAAGCGGAGAAGCGCTTGGAAACGGTATCGATGACGATGACATTTTCGGCGGCATCTTCATATTCGCCGAAGGACTGCAATGTTTCGCCGGCATAGACGAATTCACGGTATGCTTCGTCACCGATGATAAAGAGGTTGTGCTCCTTTGCGATGTCGCACATCAGACGCTGTTCTTCGGGTGTGAGGACAACACCGGTGGGGTTGCCTGGATTGGTACACATGATGGCTCTGGTGTGCTCGTTGATCTCTGCTTCGATTTTGGCACGGTCAGCGTAGCGATAGCCCTCCTCGGGAGAGGTGGGGATGGGATGTATAGAGCCGCCGGTGACGTTTACCATTGTGGAATAGTTGGGATAGAAGGGTTCGGGGATGAGAATTTCATCGCCGTCGTCCAGAATACACTGGAGAATAATGGAGAGAGCTTCGCTGCCACCGGTGGTGATGAGAATCTCGTCCTTCTGGAAATGCATATTCAGCTTTGCGTAGTAATCCTGAATTGCATCGATGAGGGCGGGAACACCGGGGGAGGGAGCATACTCCAAAACGGGAAGCTCAAAATTACGAACGGCCTCAAAGTACTGAGGAGGGGTTGCAATATCGGGCTGACCGATGTTCAGGTGATAAATCTTGCGCCCCTTGGCCTCTGCGGCGACTGCATAGGGGTGAAACTTACGCATGGGGGACAAACCGCATTTTTTCACTTTGCTTGAAAATTTCATGTCCTTACCTCCGTTTGAATCATATTCTAATCTTTTTGTGCAAGATAAAATATATGGGTTTATTGTACGTCTGCTTTGAAAAATTGTCAATCATTCTTGACAAAAATTATACAAGCTTGAAAATGACATTCTGCAAACTGTACATATTTTTTTGTAGATAGGGAAGAAGCAGCACGCTGTCAAGCAGCACGCTGTCAAGCAGCACGCTGTCAAGCAGCGTGCTGTATTCGTTATTTAAAACACAATGCGAATGAGAATAAAATAAACGGCAGTCCCTAAGAGGATGGAGAGGAACATATTCTTTTTCCATTTTTGAAGGATCACAACCACGGCGCCGGCGAGAAGCTCCGGGAGTCCATGATTTCCGCTGGTCAGATCAATGCTTTTGTAGCAATACACAACCAGCATTCCTAAGGCGGATGCCGGGAGCACTACGCCGAGATATCGGATGAAGGCGGGGGTTTCTTTGCCTGCCGGGAAAACAAGAAATGAAAAAAAGCGTGTGAGAACCGTTCCGAGCATAGCCACGAGGAGGGTGATAAAAATTTGCATGGGAGTCATATTACTGTATCCCTCCTTTCTCCAAACGATTCCGCAGAAGGGTAAGACAAATGAAAATACCAATCATTGACGGCAGGAGAAAGTTTTTTGCGCCAAAAATGACAAGGCAGAGGAGAGAAAAGCCGAAACCAACCAAAGAGCTGGTATGGTTTTTCTCTCGATCCCACTGATTGACGAAAATGACGATAAAAAGAGCCGTCATCACGAAGTCGATGCCTGTGGTATCAAAGGGGAGAATATCGCCGCATACGGCACCGAGTATGGTGCCGAGCTGCCAATAGAGATAGTCGAACAGGGAGACAAAGAAGTAAAACCAGCCTTTGTCGATGTTTTCGGGAATGACGGCGGTGCAGTTGACACTGAAGGTTTCATCGCACATCCAAAAAATGATGGGAAGGCGCTTTTTTCCGATGTCATGGTATTCGTTCAGCATCGACAGTCCATAAAAGACATGACGAGCATTGACGAGTACGGTGGTAAAAAAGGAGCTTAGGGGGGCAAATGGCTGCAATAAAAAGCTTCCGGCAACAAACTGCCCTGAGCCTGCAAAAATAAAAATGCTCATAAGAATGGGGCAGTAGGTTGGAAAGCCCATAGATTTGATGTAGATGCCGAAGGCGAAGCCGACAAAAAGAAAGCCGGCAAAGATTGGGAGTGTATGCGGAAAGGCTGCCCTTGCCGCATGTAAAATTTTCTCTTTTTTCAATGTACTATATGCTCCTTGTTTGATTCTCCAAGCGCAGTTTGAAGGGTACCTGAGGATTTCATCAGCGACTCTCTAGTATTCTACCTTGCTCAGTGGTGTCTGTCAATCGGCTGGGAGGGTTCTGTCGATGAAAAGAAAAAAGAGAGGAGATTCGTTGTGCGTCTGCACCCATCCCCCTGCGATTTCATAGGATAGGATGTGCTTTGGTGGAAATTCTGATCGAAGCATCATCAGAGATAGGGGAGGGATTGTATGCTTGACGGTGTATTCCAGCTGGCATTTCCGATACAAGCCTTTATAGCGGCGCTTTGCACCTGGACATTTACGGCAACGGGAGCCTGTGTTGTCTTTTTGATTCAGCGACCCAAGCGTATTGCTATGGATGCGATGCTTGGCATGGCGGGGGGGATTATGCTTGCTGCTGCCTTCTTTTCGCTTTTAAATCCTGCCATAGAAATGGCAAACAATAGAAGTGAATTACCTTGGCTTGTCATTTGGGGTGGCTTTGCCCTTGGTGCCGCTCTGCTTTTACTTGGGAATCGCTTGTTTGAAAGAATGGAGAAAAGGCGAGCGGAAATGACGGCGCTTACCCCAAGCCATAGCTTTAAGCAATCTGCATTGCTGCTGTTTTCTATCACATTGCAAAACATTCCGGAGGGCCTGGCAATCGGGGTTGCCTTTGGTTCTTTGAGCCATGGTTTAGAGGGCACGAGTGCGGTCAGTGCTTGGTTACTTGCTTTGGGCATTGGACTGCAAAATCTACCGGAAGGTATGGCGGTGAGTATGCCTCTGCGGCGGGAAGGGTATTCCGCAAAAAAGGCATTTCTTTTGGGTCAGGTGAGTGGTATGGTAGAGCCGATTGCGGCGGTGATTGGTGCAATTTTGGCATCAAAGATGTTTGCATTGCTGCCAATTTTACTTTCCTTTGCGGCAGGCGCCATGCTTTATGTGGTGGTGGAAACACTTATTCCGGAAAGTCAAAGAAATGAGAA
>CAYQRI010000001.1:0-4016 GCA_964420085.1 uncultured Ruminiclostridium sp. | reverse complement strand
TTCAATGAAGACAAGGAAATCGTCGCAATGATCAAGGAGGGACTCAAACGCAAGGGAGGACATTGCCCTTGCAAGCTGGAGGTTTCTCCTGATACGAAATGCGTCTGTCAGGAGTTTAAAAGTCAGATTGCAGATCCCGACTTTGAAGGCTTCTGCCATTGTAGACTTTACTATAAAAGTAAAGACTGATTTGAGAGACATAGTTTCCCTTTGCACGGCATATCATTCAGACAGGAAATAAACTTTGGAGGCGGTCTGATATGGATCAAAGGGAAAACCGGGTGGTTCTGCGTGGAACCATTGCCGGGAACGCAGCGTTTTCTCACGAAGTACACGGCATCGCATTCTATCGCTTCCCTCTTGCGGTTCCTCGTCTATCCGGTCATGAGGATGTGGTGAATATCCTTTCGCCGGCAGCACCGAATGGAGAACTGCCTCCGGGCATTGGAACATTCGTGGAGATTATAGGAGAGGTTCGTTCCTTCAATAATCGCAGTGGGGTAGGGAATCGGCTGGTCATTACCGTGTTGGCTCGTTCAATTACCCAGGCAGAGGGCGAGCCATGTAATGAGGTTCAGCTCACCGGGGTGTTGTGTAAGCCCCCTGTTCTGCGTCGCACGCCACTTGGACGGGATATTTGTGACATTTTGCTGGCGGTCAATCGCCAATACCATCGAGCCGACTATTTGCCCTGCATTGCGTGGGGTGGCTTGGCGATCCGATGCGGGTATCTGGAAACAGGTGACAGCATCGCTTTGGGTGGTCGTTTGCAGAGTCGTACTTATTTTAAAACCATGGAGGATGGGGTGCAGGAACGCATGGCATTTGAAATTTCAATTTCATCGCTGGATTTTTCACCCTCTTCAGAGGGCGTATGAAATGGCGAAGAAAACGTGGTGCAATCGCTCGATTGTGCCACGTTTTTTTGTCTGCAGAAGGATTTTTGCTATTTTTTACAAATTGACAGAAAAACTTGAAATTGAATGAAGATTCCTATACAATGTTACATTACTTATTTGAAGATGAAAAGGAAATGAAACCAAAGAAAAGGAGAAGATGAAACATGAAACAGAAACGATTCATCACTTGCTTGCTGTGTGCGTGGCTCCTCGCCACGGTGCCTGTAGGACTTGCCGTACGGCTGGGTGGAAACGGGATGGAGGCAAAGCCTGTGAGCGGAACAGGACAGACTGGGCAGCACCTTTCCGGCAGCTTATCCTTTGGGCAAATTTCCTCGCAGATGAAATCCTCTAATTTGAATGTGCTGTCCATTCAGGAGAGACTGCGTGCGGCAGAGGCCTTTGACCGTGAGAGTGCATACAATTCGCTTAGAAGCGAAATTAACGACATGACCGATGCCATTTGGAGCCTCACAAAGCTGAGCGGAAATCTGGTGGAAATGACCGTGGGAAAGCTGACCGCCTCAGCAGGCGGCGTGGGAGCTGCCTTGAATCAAGCCCAGGGAAGCTTGACCGGTCTGGACAGTGCCGCCCTGACAGCTGTCGGCAATGCTGCCGCACAAAAGGCATATCTTATGGTTCAGATTGATAACATGAAAAATGCCGCAGATGCCATGGAGAAGCAGCTGGAGACATTGAAGAAAGAGGAATACGAAAAAACCTTAACCGATACCAAGCGGATGGTGGAATCTTCGGTTGCACAAATTGTCTCGGGGGCAGAGTCGCTGTACATTTCCATTTTGTCTACGCAGCTACAGCTCGAGTCCTTGCAGGATACCGTGGAAGCAACAAAGCGCAGTGTGCAGGAGCTGGAGCTGCGGTATGAACGGGGGCAAGTTTCTAAGCTGACCTTACAGCAGGTGCAGCAGGCGTACGACAGCTTGATTTCCTCCGCTTCAGATCTGGAAGGCACACTGGAGACGATGAACCTTTCCCTGCAGTCGATGCTGGGCGGTACCTCGAAGGGCTACTTGCCCCTTGCTGCTCTCCCTATGCTCAACAAGGAGTATATCGACAGCGTTTCCTATGAAAAGGATTTTAAGACAGCAAAGGAACGAAGCTATGCTGTCTATTCCGCCGGACGTACCTTGGAAGCCGCAGAGGAAACGTGGAAGGATGCCAAAGAGGATTATTCGAAAGACAGCTATAAGTATAAGATGGCCGAGCATACCTATCAGTCGGCCGTATATCAGCATGATGCATCGGTTCAGAGCTTTGCACTTTCGTTTCAAAATGCCTATCGGGCGCTTGCTCCTGCGCGCAATGCACTCAGTCGGGCAGAAAATGCCCATGCCTACCAGGAAAAGCTTTACGCCTCTGCCGAACTGAAATATCAGCTTGGAAAGCTTTCTGCCAACGGCTTGCTTGAGGAGGAAAACAAGCTCAAAAGCGCCAAACGAGATGTCGATGCAGCCGAGCTCGAGCTATTTTCTGCTTGGAATACCTATGCCCAAGCGGTCGAACATGGGCTTGGCGGCAGTTGATAGGGAGAGGTCATTGTGTTTATTTACAATTTCGAAATTAAATTCATAATTTAGCCATAAGATTCCAATATTTTAGCCACAATTCTTCTGTAGTATAACACCTGTAAGAAGCAGAGAACAACATGATTGCTGACTTAACTTACACTCTCTTTTCTCTCTCTCTTTTCTCTTTTTAAAAGAACGGCAACGACATGGGAAGTCGTTGCCGTTCTTTATGACTAAAAGTAAGACGTGTATCAAGAATAATATGGCAGATGTGCATATTTTTTCATATTTCAAATCATATGAGAGCGGAAAGTTGGTGTGTTTCTTTTTTTATAAAAGGGAAAACTTCAGAATGGATTTTTGCGTTAAAAGATGTTCTAGGAGCGTTGCTTTCCAGAATATTGTGTGGTAAGGTGATATTATATTTTATATCCTTGGCCGGAATCAGTTGTCGAAATATCTGTCACGCACTGGCAGCGTTTTCAGTCAAGTAGGCCAGTTGGCTTTCGCCAATGAAAAAAGAGGAGACAAAGATTATGAATTTTGAACTTACCGAACAACAGCTTTCCATCCAGAAAATGGCGCGCGAATTCACCGAAAAGAAAGTAGCTCCCGGTGTTTTGGAACGTGACGAATCTCGTGTTTATGACCTTGGACTTTATAAGGGACTCTCCGAAATGGGATTCATTGGTCTGCCCTATGCAAAGGAATATGGCGGCCAGGGTCTGGGCTATATGGAGTACGCAATTGCCGTGGAAGAAATCTCCAAGGTGGACCCTTCCTTGTCCGTGTCCTACTCGGTTGCTACCTCCCTCTACGGTGGCAGCTTGTACTTCTCCAATGCTACCGACGAACAGCTCAAGCGTTTTATGCCTCCTGTCATTCGTGACGGTCATCTCGGCTCCTTTGGTCTTACTGAGCCGAGCGCAGGCTCCGATGTCAGTGGCCTGAGAACCTTCGCAGAAAAAGACGGCGATGCTTACATCATCAACGGCAGCAAGTGCTTCATCACAAACGGTCCCATTTCGGATTATTTCTGTGTCTATGCACTGACCGATTATGAGAGCGGCCCCAAGAGTATGGCAACCTTTGTCGTCGAAAAGGACACCCCCGGCTTCACCATCGGTGCACGGCATAATACCATGGGTATCCGCAGCGCAATGGTCAGCGAGCTTCACTTCAATAACGTCCGTGTGCCCGCGGCCAACATGGTCACACCCCCCGGCATGGGCTTTGCTGCCGCACTGAAAACCTTGGATGGCGGTCGTATCGGTATTGCATCTCAGGCACTTGGTATCGCAGAGGGCGCATTTGAAATCGCTCGTAAGTACCTGATGGTTCGTGAGCAGTTCAAGAAGCCTCTCTCTAAGAACCAGCACCTGCAGTTCCGCATGGTGGATTTGGCCAATGAAATCGAAATGGCAAAGTACATGGTCTATAAGGCTGCTTGCGACAAGGATGCACATAAGCCCTTCTCCGGCTCCGCTGCAAAGGCAAAGCTGATTGCAGCAGAAACTGCTATGCACGTTGCTACCGACGCTGTTCAGATGCTGGGCGGTAACGGCTACATGAAGGAATACCATGTAGA